>RFGP01000080.1 GCA_003697365.1 Chloroflexota bacterium
CTTCATCAACAAGAACACCAACGCATACCCGAACGGCCACACCCACAGCTACAAGTACCCCAACTTCGACGAAAACCCACACCACAACACCATCTATCACAAATACCTATACAATAACCACGACAGCTTCATATACGTCAACAAGTTCTCCAACAAATACTTTGACATACACACCAACCATTACAGAAACTTTTACCGCTTCACCAACGGCTACGAATACGCATACGCCCACACAAACATCTAGCCCTACACATACATCTACGCCAACTAATACTGCCAGCCCTACAATAACTCTTACACCGAGCATCACTCCTACACGTGAACCGCCTTTTATTTCGGCTACACGTTCAACAGGTAACAGCAAAAGTGGTGGAATTCCGCCATTCTTTTATATTGGCGGTGGAATTCTAACAGCCATTGTTGGTAGCTATATTCTGACTTATGCTGTGCGAGCAGGTGCGCTGAGCAGATATGCGGATGGTTTTATCTTAACACAATGCCCTGTGTGCCATACAGGACACCTAACACTAGAGGAACGTATTTTCCGAACGTTAGGAATTCCACGTGTGCGCCGTACTGTACGCTGCGATAATTGTCACTCGGTTTTACGAGAAGTGGGGAATCGACGTTGGCGCTATGCAGTCGACCGCACCATAAACCCTGAAATGTATGCTAAGATGAACAATCGAATTATGCATGAAGAACAACTCATGAATTTAGGAGAAGAATCATCAACAGAACCACCAACATATATTGATGAATCATAGCTATCATGTTTATAATGGCTAAAACGTATTGGTATAACGGAAGGTCGTTTTCCGGTGACAAATATTATCGATCCTCAAAATATCCCTACCATAAATACTGAATCTCGAAATTCTGCTAGCCCTAACCCGCGTCATGGGGTGAGAGGAAGTAAGCGCCATAACCCTGAAGGCGTTGTCTCGAAGCGTCGTCCAGAATGGATCAAAGTTCGCGCTCCCAGTGGCGAAACGTATGAATTCGTGCGTCAACAAATGCGCAGCAAATCTCTACACACCGTTTGTGAAGAAGCGCGCTGTCCTAACTTGGGTGAATGTTGGGGAAACGGTACCGCAACATTTTTGATGGGGGGCGACACCTGTACACGTTCGTGTGGATTTTGTGATATTAAAACAGGAATGCCTCAACCTCTTGATTTTATGGAACCATTGCGCATTGCCCAAGCCGTGAAACAAATGAATTTACGGCATGTTGTCATTACCAGCGTCAATAGAGACGAGCGCGCTGACGGTGGAGCGCCATTGTTTGCAATGGTCATTCGACGCATCCGCCAAATCCATAAAGGGTGCAGCATTGAAGTTCTCATTCCTGACTTTAAGGGAAATGCGGACAATCTTAAAATTGTCATGGATGCCCAGCCGGAAATATTGAATCATAATGTTGAAACAGTCCCCCGCTTATTTAAGCGAGTCCAGCCACAAGACCGTTATGAGTGGGCGCTTGCCACATTAGAAAATGCGAAGAAAATGGATGCGCTCGTTCTTACCAAAAGCGGTATTATGGTCGGCTTAGGTGAAACAATGGATGAAATATTCGCTGTCATGCGCGATCTTGCGAGCATAGGCGTGGATATATTGACCGTTGGGCAATATCTCCAACCAAGTCGAATGCACTTGCCCATTGAACGCTATTACACCCCTGAAGAATTTGATGAAATCAAGGCTTATGGCTTGTCTATTGGCTTTAAGTGGGTAGAATCTGGGCCATTAGTACGCAGCAGTTATCGTGCAGAAGAACAAGTCCGAGAATTGTCGAAGTTAAATTACATTCACGTGTTTAACTGAGCATAACGTCTTCTCCCCCACGTTACTTGTGGGGGAACGTTTCACTCTAACCAAACTTCCACCCTTTCATCACTATCTGGATCATCTAGCTCTACGAGTTTACCGAATTCACCATTTTCGATAGCCGATTGCAACCGATGAATATCAATATTTGCATCAGATGGAATAAAACGCGCTCCCATCTTAAGCCCAATATTCACAAGGCTCATTGGAATACTCACACTCACCTTGTTACGCCCAGTTTTTAAGTCAGTTATGCGTACCTTTAAATGACGCGGTTGACGTGTACGCGGTGTTGTCGTTTTTTTTGATGCTTGGTTTAGTGCACTTAATAAGCGATTGGCTTCTTCTGCCGTGATTTTCTCATCGGCTAAAAGCTGTAAAATTCGCATTCGTTCTTCGGATATAGACATCAATAACCCCTTATACCGTTACTCCACTTGCACTGTCGCAAGTATTCCAAAATCATTTTCATTATCAATAATCTGTAAACGTTGCCCGTTCTCTTGCAAATATAAACCAACGCGAATTGTATATTCGCCTATAGGTAACTGTTCAGGTATTGCAATTTGATAGTGATCATCCACATATTCCCCAACAGCCCATAATGCGATTGGGTAACTATTTTGGCGTGGTTGTGTATCTTGTTGTGCTTGAATGTGTCCTTGTGCATCCACAAGGTGAACAAAAACTGTTAATGGTAAATCTGTTGATGAGAGCAGCTTCCAATATAATGTGAGTTCTAGAGTTTTGCCACGTTCTATCACTGATGTAGGTAGATCATACCCAATAAGCTGAACGATATTCCCAAAATTAAAATTTAGTTCATTCATTGGATTAGGGCGCTCAAATATTCTTGTTAAATTAGCGACATGAACATCGCCTAACATGAGCTGTTGATCGTCTACAGCTAGCCATAAAGTATACTTTCCACCTTCTAAATCAATAGGAACACGCCATCGATGCCTATCGATGACCACTTCACCCGCTTCCCATTCCGTAAAAGGATAGCGATTCATAACGGGTGCACCTTCCCACCAAACATACTCAGTGCCATTCTCATCATAGCCTAAAATTTTTAGCGTTTGGTGAGTTGGCTTAGTTTCAGCATACCAGTACAAATCAAGTTTTATAGACTCCGCAGGACGTAATTCGGCGCTTAAAGCGTTATATCCTAATAATTGAACTGAGCCAAAATCAGCAGATTTTTTGATAGGAATATCTAAAGTGTTTGGGTTTGGATACTCTGCTGAACGAAGAATTTTTACTTGCCCAACATCTGACCAAATCCCGGCAAAGCGTCCATATTGATCGATGCGCCCAATATAATTATCTGTGCTGCGGCCAACCCATGCCACACGCACGCGATAGGTGTCTGGTGGTGTTGCGGGCGGAATGTCAAATATCACGCTTTGAATAAGCGTCTCACCTTGATGCCAGAAGTTTGTGCGCGCTGAGTAGGGCTCCACACGATCTAAGACATCACCTTCTTGTGTTTCAAGTTGAAACAGTGGCGTTAAATCTGAATAGGGTGGCGAGGCTATAATTTCCCAAAAAGTCAAAACCGTGAGCGATTGTCCACTAATAGCATCGCTAAATTGTGTCTTGTTTAATCGCAACCATCCCCCTATAGATTCTGAAGTTGATGAGTCTGATGAGGATAACGCTTGCGTCCCATCATAAGCATAAACAGTAAACGCCCATTGCCCATGCTGATTATAATGCATTTCAGGTTCGCCAAAGCGTTGAGCATATGGCATAAATATAGGCGCAAGCGGCGCATTAGCTACCTCAACAAAATATGCGCTTTGATTATGTGGTGGCAAGTAAAAACGATCCCCCAGTAAATACGTGATATTTTCACCAGTCAAGTCGTAAATCTGCAGCGAGGGGTGATCGTAATGTAACGATGTGATATAGATAAGCGTATTCTCATCGCTATTTTCGGAAAGCCATTCTCCCGCAGCAACCATATCACCGTCAGTTAAATAATATAACTCCTCAAGGCTCGCCCAATGTTCATATTGGCGTTGAACTTGCCAGCTCATTCCCAAAAATACAGCTAAAATAGCCACCGCCAGTAGCTTGCGCTTATGAGATAAAGATATGTGTTGTAGCCATGTGCCCAGTTGTACGAAGCCGAGCGATGGTAAGAAGAAAACAAAAGGGATCATAGCGATTGAGCGCATATGGCTGGGCGGCATTCCGCCAACTGCTAAGATACTAGGAATGATCATGAGTGGTGAAAACAAGATGAGCGCATAACTTGCTTTCATGAGTGATGGCTTAGTGCGTAGAAAATACCAAGCACATACTCCTAGCCCAATAAGAAACAACCCGCCTCCTATCGGATCAAAGTATGGCCTTTGTGGATCGTTATAGCGTATATAGGGATCCCCTTTAATGAAGAACATTTTTGCATGAAGCCAAATGCTTTCAGCATAACTAGGTGCTTCTTCTCCGCCACTTAATTGGCTAAGGCGATCATTAAACACATCAGGATGTTCAATATAATATTTGAGGATAGGCATAGCCGTGAGGAAGAAAAATAGCCCGACAACGACGGCTTGTTGAAAGCGCCACATTTTTTGTTTTTGCTGTCCCCAAATATAAATAAGCATAAAAAACGCTAGCCATAGGGGCCAAAGACGCGATGCCATATAAGTGTATAAAGTCAAGCCTCCCG
The DNA here is from genome assembly GCA_003697365.1 of Chloroflexota bacterium. Taxonomy (GTDB): domain Bacteria; phylum Chloroflexota; class Anaerolineae; order Aggregatilineales; family J027; genus J027. The sequence goes on from RFGP01000080.1 coordinate 4,513, forward strand.
ATACGCCCGCTAGTGCTAGCCAAATTGTATATTTGTCTTGACGCAAACCACGCAACAATAACCAAAAACAGAGCGCTTGCATCAAGGGTAATGTAACAGCACGAAACGCTTGACGGGCAATAAAAATTTGAGGAAAAGATATAGCCATAAATCCCGCTGCGATAATGCCAATTATTACACCGCGCTTTCCGCCAAACATCGCGCGACCAATTCCTATTGTGAGTGCAACTGTCAAAAGATTTGTAAATGCACTCACCAACCGCATAGTGATGATATGGCTTCCCCAACCGATCATTCCTAGCGCGCTTAGGTAATAGTAGAGCACTTCACGTCCATTAAAAGCTGCAAAGACAGGGAAAGGCCTTGCCCCTTGAAAAGCAATCTCTCGCGCAACAATTAGATTTACAGCTTCATCGTAATGAAACCCCTGAGGATATTCATTTAACTTCCACAAACGCAAAAAGGCAGCAATGCCCAATACAACAAGCACTGCTCCCCAAAATGAAAAAGTGAGGAATCTACGATTCATCTTGTGGATACCAACGCATATGCAATAAGCGACGTTTGGGTTCAAACTTCAGATGCCGCAAAATGGTATTAACGCTTTCATCATCAGAAGGGTGTTCCAATATTAATCCACGACGATAATCAGCTACTTGGCGCATTGCAAAGGTTATCATATCTCGTGCGTGTTCACTTTTGGCATCTGGGTGCAACAACAATTCAAGATGCTGATAACGTGCCCCAAAAGCAGATTTCATTGTCAAAGTTGCTAAAAACTGATGTCGATCTTCAGGGTGATGCATGACCCAATGCTGATAGCCTTCAACGCCTAGCAATGCCCAAAATAGTTGTTGTGGTGTGCGGCGGAAAGAGCGTGGTGCAGTTGGACGCAACCATCCTATCCCACCATGTTCATTAGGGCGTACCTGTTGGGCAAGTTGATAATGAATTTTCCATTCGCGCCCTGTACGCCGCTTAATCTCTAACGAACCAGCACGACGTGGGGGAACCTCAATAAAGCTATCAGGAAACCATTGCCAATGTGTAAAGAGCCCTAATCGTTGAAAACCTAATTTTTCATAGAGCTTTTGCGCCCCAACATTATCAGCATCAACTTGAAGTTGAATTTCTTTTGCACGATGCTGAAGCGCCGCTTGCATGGCAGCCTCCATCATCTGTTGAGCAATACCCTGTCGCCGATAATCAGGATGTACAGCGACATTGGCCACAACAATAATGCGATCAAAACCTGCCTCGTATAAGGAAACATTGCCCACTAATTCACGGCTAGCAGGGTCAATCCACACATATCCTTGATTCATCGCACGGATGCCACGATCAAGGCGCGCCACAATCCACAGAAGTGGCCCCAGCTGTGCCAACGCGCGCATTTCACGTACAGCTGACATGCCTGCATGATCTATCGTATCACCAAAAGCTATTTCAAGTAGATCGGCAATTTTTCCGAGATCACGATGCAACTGGACACGTCGCAAGCCGCTTGGCACTGAAGCGCTTGTAGATGAGATGGTTTGGGCTGCCATAAGTATTTCCTTTATACTTTTCCTTCAAGCGTGCTGAGTAGCTGATTCGCCTCCTCTACTGTAATTCTACCATCTTGTAACATTTGTAAAATTAAAAGACGCTCTTCATGTGAAACGGTCGTAGACGAGGGTGAGGTTTGGGGAGATTGCCGACGGTGATCGAAACGTTGTGCACGCTCCATCCGACGTTGTGCTCGTTCAGCATGACGTTGTGCACGGCGCTGGGCGCGATCTTGGGCGCGCTGAATACGGGCTTCTACACGAATATCTTTCGCAAAAGAACTGGCTGAAGCAATCGCTTCACGAGTTTGAGCTTCAATCATTTCGCCTAAGCCACTGAGGCTTTCATTAATCTGGGCTTCAATATCGCGTAATTGATTCCCTAAATTAAATTCAAAACTAAAACCACTTCCGCCCACTGTCCGACTGGCAAAAACAACATCATCGGCACTTTCTACATATACCTTTGCTGCGCCATTGCCAAATTGCACCCTTACACGTGGCTCGTCCTCATCAGGCGTTAAAATATTTGCCACACGTTTTAGTTCGCGGGTAAAAGTATAATCCGTTTGAGCAGGCAGATAAAAAGTGACGTTTGGTTCGGGGTATAAGGTAAAAGCGATGTCATCTTGGCTTCTAAAGTTATAAGCATATTGCGGATCAAAGTCTACTTCAACGGCAATATCTGCGACACTTTCAGCAATAGAGATATTACCGACTATATCAGCAAGACCAAGATCGCCGTTTGCGGCTTTAACACTTACATCGCCATCAATCCTCTGTAGACTACAATCGCCATTCACCTCTTGAATTGTCACATTGCCGACAATATGTTTTGTTGATAAATCTGCATTGACAACGTTAATACTAACAGAGGCATCAATATGCCGAATCGTTAAATCACCATTTACTTCATCGATAGTAAGCGGCGTGATGAGATTAGTTACTTTCGCATCGCCATTCACACAAATAATGTGAATTTGAACGTGATCAGGAACTTTGAGATCACAATCATCATCAGCCCTGATGGTTATCAGATTGTCGCTTTCATCATGAGTAATCTGGGGGTTTTCAGCTTCTACAAATAAATCACGACCACTATAGCCACGTACGCGCAAATCCCCATTAATTTCTACGATCTGCAACTTCTGAATGTTTTGCATATTATGAGTATACATATCTGGCTCCTTTCCTGTAACGTGTGCTAGATTGTGTTTATTGGCTACTTATTGGCTCAATAAATCTACTGCTTCATCAGGGCTAATTTGGCCCGCCGAGAGTTTCTCTAAGACTTCAAGGCGCTGTTGTTCACGGCTTGCGTGTTCAGCTTCAACGTCAGTCACGGGCTCAAATCCCATAGCGCGAATAATTTCATGCAATCGACTACGAACTGTTGGATATGAGATACCAAGTTCTTTTTCAACTCGATTAATTTTGCCTTCACAACGTAGAAATGTTTCGACAAAGAGTAGTTGTTCTGGTGAGAGATTTGCGAAGTTGGTAAGCTCAAACTTGCCTTCAATCTTAACTTCGCAATGCTCACATTCCAGACGTGTTGCAGTAATTGGGCCATCACAAATAGGGCAATGTGATAACATTGTATGGTACATTCAAAAACTCCTTTAACTTATTTAACAAAATAATAGGCAAACAAGTCAAAAAAGTCAATCGAAAAATCGTTTTTTATAAAAAGTACATAAATATAATTAATTTATCTTAGAAGGAATTTCGCTAGATTCAAGAAGTTGATGAACAACATCTGCAACACGCCACGCAGCATAGGGTTGGGCCAGTTGGCGCGCAGTGCGGCTATAAACTTCACGCACAGAAGGATCAGCTTCTAACCATGCACGTAAGTAGTCCACAACCATTTGGGGCTTAGGGGCAAATACACCAGCTTTGTTATTGACAACAAAACGCACATTGCCATCTTCTTGGCCGGGCACTCTACCACTGAGTATCATTGGCAAACCAGCTGTACACGCTTCAGTAATCGTTGCGGGCCCTGCTTTTGTGATTAGAATATCAGCAGCAGCCATAAGGGTTGCCATGTAATTTACAAACGGATATACATAGGTTGGCTGTTGCCAATCCAAACGATTCAATTGTCGCTTTAAGCGTTCATTACGCCCAGCCACAATTGCTAATTGAATATCAAAACCCTGTTCATTAATGGCTTTTACTGTTTTATACACTGGCCCCATGCCATCTCCCCCACTGACAAGTAAGACAGTGGTTTTATAAGGCAACCAGCCTAATTCTCGTCGTGCTGATTGTTTATCGCTTAGATGCAAAACGAAATCTGGATGAACAGGTAACCCCGTAATTTGCATTTGTTCAGGCTTCATCCCAACTTTGAGCCCGCGTTCATATGCTTCAACCGTTGGAACAAGACAAAGGTCGGCAAGAGGTTGATACCAAGAAACAGGAGTAGACACTAAGTCAGTGACGACAGTTATAAAAGGAATGCGCTTGGGCATTGTTTGCAATGTTTTTAAGACAGCACGGTTGATCAAAGAATGTGTACAAATAATCAAATCAGGATTTTGAGCATTGATCATTGCTTCAATTTTTGGCTTCCAGCGCGGATAAGTCGCATCTAAGAAAAAACGAGAACGTAAGCGCCCATCTGTCAATACATATCCCATTTGCCAAGTGATGCTGCTATAGGTCACCCAAAGTGGATAGAAAAAAGGCATATACTGATAGGGAAATGTAGCACAGCACTTAAAAACATCAATGGTATTGAATTCATAAACATTGGGGTATTGCTGTTCAATTGCTGTCTGGATGGCCTGAGCCGCTGCACGATGACCGCCGCCCGTATCCGAAAGCAAAAACAGTATACGCTTAGGTTTAGCGAGAATCGTCATCAGGTTTGGGGTCTAGTTTGCGTTTAAAGGCTTTTTCAAATTTGGGTCGTGGTAATAGTTGGCGACGACCACACCCTAAGCATTGTAGCCCAATATCTGCGCCAACACGGTATATTCGCCATGCATTTGTGCCACAGGGATGCACTTTCCGCAATTGGACTACATCATTCAAGTAAACTTCTATACGCATTGCTATTCTTGTACCAGCCCAACCCGAATTAAAACACCAGCAATATCAGCGCGAATATTTTCAGGAGCTTGTTCCAATAAAATTGCTCCCGCTTTGCCTAAAGAGGGCGCATGTAAGATAGCGTTTAAAATCTCTGTGGTGTCCCAAACATCAGCATTGCTAATAAACAAGCTGCTGTAAGAAGGCAAGTATTTAATCGTTACATCCTCAGGTTGTAAAGTTGCAGCTGAACCAATAAGACCTGCGCCATTATGCTGTGCACTATTTTCGCTTGTCAATCGTTGAATACCATCTTTAGTAATTAAAAATGCACACCCAGCACCAACGCGCATCAAATACAGTCGGTTGTCATTAATCACAAGTGTTATTGCTGAAGAATGTCCACCAGTATTCTGGCTTTGGATGCGCTGGCTAGCAAGATTAAGAGCGTTTTGCAGAGTATCATTCACAAGTGGAATATCATCATTTTCAAATAAAGTTCTGTAGTAAAAATTTTGAAGGAGTTCTGTCGTAATCGTTTGTGCCGCTGTCATAGCTGCTTTGGCATTTACTGCATTATCATCATCGCTTTGCAAGCCTTGTGTAACAGTAAAAATTCCAAAACCTGTACAAGCACCATCACCACAACTCGATACTGTCAATGCCACGCTATGTGCACGACGGACTTCGACCTCTTGTTCACCAATTTGACTAAATATAATTTGACCTGCAGGCATCTGATAGCACTTCCTCACTGTCTTTTGCACTCATAAGCGATGATATTATATGCAGTATTGGTTACACTATAACTCAAAATTTTTTGTCTGAGAAGTTATTTATCAGGCTTAAGCTGATGTTACATTGCAACAAATAGTGCTTTGATGCACAATAGATTCAAATTTCATTGATAATGAGCAAGCAGGTTAACTATGGATCAACCACAAATTATCTATGATCCTGACGTTATAGATCAACTTGAGATCAGCGGTTTTTTGGCAGAAGTCATGTCGCATATGCGCGAACATGTTGAAAAACGCCGTCAAGAAGTGCCTATCGCCGGATTACGAGCGTTAAATACAATTCAACGCCGCCCATTAGATGTTATTAATGCGCTTAAAGCAGATCGTAACATATCTCTTATTATTGAGATTAAACGCCAAACTCATATGGGGCGTTTGTTATTTGATGAACGTTATGAACCTGACAAAATCGCACGTTATTATCAAGATATTGGCATTCAAGCTGTAGCAGTGGCAACCAATGAAAAATACTATGCAGGAGCACTACATCATCTTACTTATGTTTCTCAAGCGGTTAAAATTCCTGTCATTCGTCAAGATTTTGTCTTTGACCGCTATCAAGTATATGAAGCACGTGCAGCAGGAGCTGATGGCGTATTATTAATTGCGGCTTTACTGGGGCAATACAGACTTTGGGATTTAATCTCCTTAACACAACGTTTGCGCATGACGGCATTAGTCCAAGTTGAAAACGAAGCTGAGTTGGCACGTGCTCTCAATGTTGATCCGCGCATTATTTGCATCAGTAACGTTGATTGGCGGACACTTGAGGTTGATCTTAATAAAACCACTCGGCTCGCTAAATACATCCCTGATCATATCTTGAAAGTGAGTATGGGGGGGGTAAGAACTGCTGATGATGTCCTTTTGCTTGCTGAGGCAGGTGTAGATGCGATTATGATCGGTGAAGCTATTCTAGGAGCACCTGATCAATATAAAGCTGTTCGAGACTTATTTTCATCCTTATTTTCAGAGACAACGGATCCTTGGAAGTTCATAGAATGAGGTCTTTGACACGTTGGTTATTATTGTTGATAGTTTTGATCAGCGCTGCTTGTTCAACATCAACGAATGACCCCGAATTAAACCCCGATGGCCCGCGTCTAGTTGGTGAAAATGCAATGCCCAAACGCATTGTCACAGTTGTTTTCACCAACACACCATCTGGTGAAATTACTAATACCCCCATGCCAACATTCGACTTTCCTACTGATTTTCCGCAATTTGAAGAGCCAACATTTACACCAACCCCAATTGTCGGTGTTTTTATTGGAACCGCTGTAAACGGTACACCAGAAAGCGCCGCTATTGCTCCTGTTGCAGTAGACAATGCTACAGGCCTCACAAGCAGCAGCAGTGTAAATGTTCCTATAGCAAGTGTGCCAGCGGTTACCAGTGGTGGAAATTGCCAGATTCCTGTCGCTGATACCTTTCGTGATGTACTCACTCGTAACAGTGCAGCTTTGCAGCCTCTTGGTTGTCCAGTAGATGGTGGGCAAGCCATCAACTTGGTCTATCAACCTTTTGAACGTGGCAAGATGTTTTGGCGAAACACTCGTCAAATATACATTTTCCAGCCCAATAATCTGTTGTTAATTTTGCCCGACACATGGCAAGAAGGAATGCCTGCTAGTGATGATGCCTATGCACCACCTTCGCCAAATTTATTACAGCCTGTGCGCGGTTTTGGGTTTGTGTGGCGAAGCAATGAAACAATACGCAACACATTAGGATGGGCAACACAGGGCGAGTCACCTATCCCTAGTTTTTGGCAGTCGTTCGAGAATGGTGCGCTTTTTGTTGGGGAAGGCGGCGCAATTTACGCCATTATTCTCAGCACCAGCACTTACCTTGGCCCATTATGATTAAAGGCTACCAACTTAGATAATTATGAGGGTTTTCTCGGCCACCACCTGCATTACGAATTTCAAAATGGAGGTGTGGGCCACTTGAATTCCCTGAACTACCTAAATAGCCTATAACTTGCCCTGCTGTGACCTGTTGTCCACACCAGACTGTATCCCCCGTCATATGGGCATAAAGAGACATAACAGGCCCATGCGCTATTACTACCATCCAGCCATACCCCCAAGTACTCCAGCCAGCGAAAATGACGGTACCATCACCTACAGCCCTGACATAATCCCCTAAAGTACCAGCTAAGTCTACGCCACCATGCTCTGGGGTATAGTCGTTTGTGAGAACATATCCTCTTGTTGGTAACACACTCGGCATACTTCCATTATAAATAGGCTGTACGCCGCACGAGCCGGGCTGCCCTTCACCAAAAACCGCTTCGCCATTGTAAATGGCTGTTCGTCCACTGCCACTAGATTCCACATTTGCGTATACACTAGCAGGAGGCTCCCAATAAAGCGGTTCCCAAGCGCCAATGCCACCGGGAATAACGACATTAAGCCCAATAGGCAAAATGTTATCGGGTGTAGCCCCTTTCAAACCATTCAGCTCATAATCAATAATCACATACGGATCAACGAGGTATTGCTCGGCGAGCTTTGCAATGGTAATCGGTTCTTGCACATTGTGCAACGCGCCATCAAATGGCAAGATGACCATTGGGAAACCGACCTGCAAGGCGTTCATATAAAAACGTCGATTTGACCAAATCAACGTGTTGACACTTAAGCCATATTTTTCAGCGATGGCTTCCACGCTTTCGCCGCGTTGGACAGTATGAATCATAATATCTGTACGCTGAGGAGATGGGTTAATGGTGAATGGGCTTTCATCACGAGCGACAACAACATATTCGCTACGATCAGCAGGTCTGGCCACAGAAGTAGCTAACATATTTTGATCCGCTGTAGGTAATGGAGTTATTGAAGCTGTTGCCGTTGGCTCTAGGGTAGGCATTAATGTAATCGTTGCAGTCGCTGTTGCCGTTGCCGTCGCTGTTGGCAAACGAACTTCTGGTTCAGAATCTATGCGCGTTTGAGGCATAAACATCATCGCTAATGCCAGTATTGCTAGCAACATCGCTATGATAGATATAATGCCACTAAAAAGGCGCGAACCCGCAGACTGTAACCGAACATCCATTATTGAATAGTACCCTTATCTAACAACTAATTGTGTAACAGGGATCAACAGGTTCAAAGTTGGCATTACGAATTTCAAAGTGAAGATGTGGCCCCGTTGAATTTCCGGATGATCCTAATGTGCCGATAACTTGGCGCGCGCCAACTTGCTGTCCACAACTAACGCTAAGGCTGTTCAAATGTGCATAGATAGTGAAAGTAGAACCATGAGCAATGGCGACAGTCCAACCATAGCCATATTCATTCCACCCAGCAAAAATGACCGTACCACCACCAGCAGCCACAATTGGATCACCTGTGTTTCCTGAAATATCAATACCTGTATGATAAGCGCTAAATCCCTGCCAAAACGAGCCACTATAGGGAACATTGACAGGGAAAGACCCCTGTCCAATGCTGGCATCACACCCCAACAGTCCATAATAGCGAATAAATCCTAATATATTTGTTGGATCAGCAGGGGCAACTTGACCGGGCTTGGCCGCCCAAATATTACAACTTCCGCCATTACCATTTGGGATCATCACGCCAACTCCTTCAGGGAGCAAGCTATCTGCTGTAGCACCGACAAGCAGAGGGTTATAAATAGAATTAATGATCGATTCTGCAGTCACCCCTGAACGTTCCGCTAACTCACCAATGGTAATAGGTTCACGTATTCGAGCATAGTAGCCATCCACTGGAGGGATAATCAACGTTGCACCTACCACTAGAGGACTAACTTTTCGTCGCTCATTTGACCAAACAATACTACAAATATCTTCTAATTGAAATTTATTTTTAATCGATTCTAAAGTGTCACCTTGTTGTACAACATAGTTTGCTAATGTTGTTGGTGCATCATTGTCACTGCTTCCTGTGGAGCGCGTGAAAGGTTGATTCATACGTTGTACTGCTAAACGATCTACAAATGGCATCACAGGAGTGAGCAAAACAACCGCTGCCTCATCAAATGCTGCTGTGGGTAATACTGCAACTGCTGTGGGCTCAATAAAATCTAAGGTTGGGGATGGCGTAATCAATGTTAGTGTTGACTCAGGCGTTACCGTATTTTCCACAAAAGGACTTGGCCCAACAGGGTCTGTGTCATCCGAATTATTAGTGGTGAAGAATAATAATACTGCTCCAATCGTAAAAATCAGCGATAAGAGAAGCATTGTGCCACCTACAAATTGTTGGCGACTCCGTGCTGGGCTAAATGGTGCAGTAGGTGCCGTAGCCGATGGTTGTGTATCATCTACCTCATAGAGCGGCGGCTCTTCAGCAGCTAGGCGACGAAAAAGCGCATCAGAACGATCTTGTTCAGACATGGCTCAGTAATCCATACATCTTTCCTTGTTTGAATTTGTTGGCCAAGTGTAGCTTCCTAAGCAGTAATTTCAAGACGCGGATTGCCTACGGCTGCCACACATACCACGCTTGGATGGCTTGTTCAAGCGCCACACGCGCAGATTGTAAATAATCCTGCGCTATTCTGACACGTTCAAGTGCCACAAAAGGTTGCTCATTTTGACACTCAAGCTCCCACATCAATAACAATTGTTGAATATCCTGTATAGCATCATTGAGTGGTTGTTGTACTTTAATGCTTTGTGGTGCCTGTTGAAGCTCTTCTTGTGTGAGGACTAGCGGTGGTGGAGCATCAAAAGTTTCAGCACAGCTCACAGTTTCACCTTCCAGCAATCGATCCCAGAGACTTTGGGCCGACTGGTATGCCTCGATAGTACGACTAAGATGTGTTGCCACATGATCAGCAACGGCCTCTTCTGATTGCGAGGTACTGCAAGCAACCAACAGACTAATGATGATGAAATACCTAAAAAGTTCGCTGATTCTCATAGGCTCTATTATACTCAAAATAGGATATAGATAATTTTTAACTGGGAAGAAATAATAATGTCAGAGCATGATGTGGTTCGCCGAACGAAAAACCCCGCAACAATTGGAACACTAATACAAGATTTTCGACGATTGGGCTTGAAGCGCGGTGATGTCGTTATTGTACACAGTGCAATGAGCAAAATGGGTTGGATCGCTGGCGGTGCGGTAGCTGTGATTGATGCTTTGATGAGAGTACTTTCTCCGGAAGGAACTCTTGTGATGCCCACCCATACAGCAAATAATTCTGATCCTGCGCGATGGCAAAACCCACCCGTACCACAATCGTGGTGGTCAATTATTCGGACACAATCCGCACCCTATCGTCCAGAGATCACCCCAACATGGAAAATGGGAATTATCCCAGAGACTTTTCGACGCTATCCCAATGTTTTAAGAAGCGAACACCCAATATATTCTTTTGCAGCATGGGGTAAACACGCTGAAAGAATTGTTGAAGGTCATAGTATAGAAGTAGATATGGGGGAACACTCTCCACTAGGAAAAATCTATGAATTAGATGGCAAGATACTTCTATTGGGTGTTGGGCATGAGAACAACACTTCTTTACATCTCGCCGAACATCGAAGCGATTACCCCAATAAAAAAACTCGGCGTGAAGGTGCTGCGGTACTCATCGCAGGCCAACGTCAATGGATCGAATGGGACATTTTGGACTATGATAGTGATGATTTTGCGGCATTAGGCAAAGCATTTGAAGCAAGCCAAAACTATCAACCTCAACAAGTGGCGCTTGCAAAAGCAAGGTTGATGTCCCAGCGCAAAATAGTTGATTTTGGAACTGGATGGCTAAGTGCGCATCGTTCTAAGCAAGCCGATTCGGATCAAGACTCATCAGCGATGAATATTACCCAATCATCTAACCCTACTCCGACCGTATAGCTTCTACGGGGGCTATGGTGCTTGCTTTCCAAGCGGGATAAATGCCCGCCAACAATGCTGCAATAAGCGCAACCGCAAAGGCTTGTAAGAAGAATTCAGCGCGCAAGTTCAGCGTCAATGACCAACCAAAGCTACGCAAGTTAATGATATAGATAAGCACAATACCCAAGATAAGCCCTACAGGCATCGCAACAAAGCCAGCGATGCCGCCCATAATTCCCGTCTCCCAAAATGTTAAACGGAACAATTGAGCACGAGTGAGTCCATTCGCGCGCATAATACCTATTTCACGTCTACGCTCAATTTGTAATGCCATCAGCGCGCTTAGAATACCGATAAAGGCAACAATTGTTGCTAACAAATTAAGCGCGCCCGTAATCGCAAATGTACGATCAAAGATTTCTATCGCTGCTTGTCTTAGCTCGCGATTGGATTGTACGAGAAGCCCCGTACCAGCTAGTTCATTACGAATCGCATCTGCCACTTTTTGTAGATCGGCGTTGGGTTCAATATTAGCGGCTAAGCTGCTAATGTTATCGTCTTTCCATTTTTGACGATAGTTTTCTAAGCCAATTAAGACGACCCCTTGCACACTACTAAAATCTTGATAAATCCCCAAAACAGGAAATTCATATGGGCCATTTTCAGTGATTAAGGTGAGCGTTAAATCATCGCGCCACTTAATTCCGCGATTGTTTGCGAAAACTTCAGAGAGAAGCACCCCCTCGCCATGAATCAATTGCTCAAATACAGTATCATAGTCCGCAACACTATGGAGTAATTTACGATTGCCGCGACTAATGTCACTCATAATTGCATTCAGCTGCACAAGTTGATCATAGTCAGGGGATTGAACATTGGCGACTCGTACGTAATTAACGCTTTCCACACCTTCAACACTTGCGACTCGTTCGATAATCTCTCGGCTAATCGGAATATCGGCGAGATCACCAGCCGAATTCGGTTGGCTAATAAAAATATCAGATTGTAAGGTATAGGATAGCCAATCTTGAACAGTGATCCGAAAAGACCCAACCATTGTGGTTACGCCAATGATCACGCTTACAGCAAGCATGAGCGCTGTAATTGCAATACTTGTGCGACTAATATTGCGCAAAATGCTACGCGGAGCCATACGTCCTACTAGCCCACCTATTCCGCCTGTAATAGGCTGCAACAAACGCGCTAAAATGATAGTAGCAAGCACCGTAAGCAAAGCCTGACCAATCACCAATGCAAAAACGCCAATCAGACTCACTAAAAGCGTCTCTATGGTGAGCAATAATGCCCCTCCAATGGCTGCTGTAATGCCAATCAGAGTGATATAAGGTACAAGTCGCATTGTGCGCTGCTCTAAATCACTACGACGGATCACACTTGTAGGAGGTGTTGTGGTCGCTTCATAGGCAGGCAATAATGTAGCAAGCAAAGTAGCTCCAATACCAACAGATACCCCTTTCAATAGAATGAAAGGAGTAATACGTAGTTGGGTAACTGTTACTGTAAAATAAGAATCATTAACCGTTTGTGTCACTGCTTCGACAGTAAAACGACTGAGTACAATGCCCAAGCCAAGCCCTAACACAGAGCCTATAAAACTTAATAACAGCGACTCAACGATAATAAGCCCAAAAACTTGGCGGCGTGTCACCCCTAGACTTCTCAAAATACCAATAATAGGGCGACGTTGAACAACGCTAAAAGTTACTGTGTTATAGACCAAAAACATCCCAACTACTAAAGCAAGTAGACTTAGGGCTGTGAGATTCAACTCAAAGGCTTCAGTCATTTGTCCCACTGCATTTGTACGCGCGGTTGCAGTCTTGATGCTTACACTAGGCGGAAGAAATGCATTAATTTCTTCGAGGGCTGCGCGTCCTTCGGGGCTATCAGCATCTATGATCAGATCGATAGAAGTAAGTCGCCCTTCTAGCGCTAAGATTTCTTGCGCAGTGCTAATATCTGTGATGAGTAAGCTCTGAAGTGCTTCTTGACTAATATTATCATCAGGTAACAAAATACCAATAACGGTGAGAGTATGCAGCTCATCTCCATAGCGCACTTCGATGGTATCATTAGGACGAAGTCCATAACGGGTTGCCAAGCGTTCACCAATAAAAACGGTGTTTGGCTCTACTAAAAAACGCCCTAATGCGATGATGTCTGCATTGGGCTCATCATTACCTGTATCTAATTCAATATCTGAGGTTAAGTAATTCCGAAAGGGGCCTTCGGCAAAAGGATCAATGCCGAGTACACGTAAAGGCTGCTCATTTAAATTTTCAGCAATTATAAAATCAGTCACTAGAGGGGCAGCGTCCCGCCAACCAATTTGGCGGCGTAATTGTGTATAAATACCTTCATCGAAACCACGTGGCCCGCCAACAATCTCGTGCGTAGCGCGCCCCACAATGGCATCTGTGCTAATATCAAAAGCTGCTTTAGCGCTATTGTTGGCTATATCAATAGAAACCAACATCGCCACACCAATCATCACACCGATTATGAAAAGCAGGCTTTGGCTGAAACGACGTTGAATATGCCGCAGTATTACGCGCGATAACGAAGCAGTCATGCTCTTTGTTTATCCTTCGGCTTAATTCGGATGGGGCGTGTAGACTGTTTTGGAAGGTTGTTCTAGTTCTGCTCTCAAGCTCGCAGCACGCTTAAGACGTTCAGTATCTTCGATCAATTTTCCTTCATGAATACGGAAGATGCGATCAGCAAGTGGAATAATTTCCATGCTGTGTGTTGCCATAATGAGCGTTTTTCCTGCACCGCGCGTCATCTCTAACAAAAGGTTAAGAATATCATCGCTGGTGTGTCGATCTAAGTTACCAGTAGGTTCATCTGCTAAAACAAGTTTAGGCTCATGCACAATGGCCCTAGCAACGGCTACGCGCTGCTGTTGCCCACCAGATAGGCGATCAGGAAAAGAGTCACCGCGCCCAGCAATGCCAACACGTTCTAGCAAGTCTAATGCTCGTTGACGTGCCACACGACGTGATTTTCCTTGTAATTCATAGGGCAGCGCAATATTTTCTGCTACAGTCAATGTGGGGATCAGGTTGAATGATTGAAAAACTATACCAATATGATCGCGCCGAAAGAGCGTACGGTTACGTTCATTCAATGCTGTAATTTCAACATCATCAATAACAATAGAGCCTTCATCGGGTTGATCAACGCCACTCACAAGATTTAGTAGTGTGCTTTTCCCGCTGCCAGAAGGGCCAAGCAACACAACAAATTCTCCCTTATAAAAATCCACATCGACGCGATCAAGCACACGGTTCTTGCGTTCAGCTTCTATATAAGTTTTAGACACATGACGAACGTTTACTAGCGGCATATACACCCATTGCTTCCTCTAAGATGGCTTTGTGTTTATCTATAACTATAGAGGATCGTTCGCAATGGTCAAGCCAAGCTGTGTATTTTCTCACAAACAACTCATCAGTTATTACTCCACTGTGCGCCGGTGGCGTTGCTCACCAAAAGTTGTAGTGCTTCAGTATTGACATCGTAAAGCCAAATTTCGGGGATAAACTCCGCTGTGCGCAACTGATACCGTTGAAAAATAATGCGCGTGCTGTCGGGGCTCCATTGAACGTTGCTGTTGGTATAGTCAGGGTCTGTGGTGATTTCGCGCAAGCTCTTATCAACTATGTTATATAGCATTAATTGAGAACCATTATTACCGCCATCAACTAAACGTCGACGAAAGACAATCCATTGGCCATCTGGTGAGTAAATAGGTTCCTGATCCTGTTCGGGGTTTTCTAGAATTGGGGTGCGCTGCGGTTGGCCAATTAAATTTATCCATACTAATTGCGGATAATACCAGCCTTCGTTGCTACGAAGATCACTATACGCCAGCATATCGCCAAATGGACTAAACGACCAACGCTCAGGCAGTTGGGTCTCAATTAAGCGAACAGTGCCGCTGTCGAGTTCAATGAGGCGAATCGCCGTTGCATTGGAATCGTAAAAGCTAAGTATCTTGCCATTTGGACTCCAAATTGGATAAAAGCCTAATACTTGATTGTCTTCAAAGACAGGAGCAGTTTCATTTGTGGCCAAATCCCATAGCCAAACACGAGCTGGGCTCAAGCTCCCAAATTCATTAACAGTCTGCTTTGCATATGCCAATAAGTCTCGATTAGGTGACCATGCCGCTTGCCCACACACACCCGGCGCACAGTCTGTCAGTTGTTGTACATTATTACCATCTGCATTAATCAACCAAATATCAGCGGATGCCGCATTCTCAGTGAGTACCGTTACGGCCAACTGTGTACCGTCTGGGCTGGGCGCATAACTAAAAATACCAAATTCTGGAGTAAATATGGGACGCGGATCGCTGCCGTCTGGATTTATAGCCCATAGACCTTGCCGAGAGGCTTCTGCTGGGGTGAGATAATAAACAGTGGCTGAGAGAGGCTGTGTCGTAAAGCTGAAGCGAAAAGGCTCATCCATGATGCGGCCAGTAATGCTGCGAATATCTTCCTCTATGCGTACTTCATAGCGTTGATTCGGTTGAAGCGGGGCATCTGGACGAAAAATAAGAGTGCTTGCACCTCTCCACCGAAATTCTCCTTGAATAGCAGGCTGAAGTTGAAAACGTTCTTGTGCGCTTTCGCGATCTACGGCCTGATCAAATGTAATGCGAATGTCAGTAGCAACACCAATAGTTGCACCATCTGAGGGCACGGTATCAATAACATGAACGCCAACCTGATCGCCATACACCAAAAGGCCACCAAGCATCAGAATAATAACGCCAATAACAGACAACATGTAGCGATCAAATTTATCAAGCATTATCAAAGCCACCTATTGATATAGATAAGGCTGTTCTGGTTGTTCAACAGGAGTTACACGTGTTGCATATAATATGGGAATAAGGCTATCACCAAATTCTGCTTCTTGGAACACACCCTCAACTTCTACCCAGCTATCTACAGGGTAATCTTGTGAATCGGGAGGCAATTGCACCACAAGCCCAATCGCTAGAGCATCAGCGACACAACAGCTTAAAGTAAAACGTGAAACCATGAACTGATCTTTGGCAAAGCGACTATCACGATACACAAAGCCAATAACTTTTGCTTCTTGTC
>RFGP01000081.1 GCA_003697365.1 Chloroflexota bacterium
CCAATGTCAATACCATTATGAGTAGGATTAGATGGTGGACGAAAATCTTGGGTCATGCGCCCACTTACTGGGCGGGGTAATAACCCTGTATTTTGAAATTCTGCACAATTTCCTGTTAGCGTAACAAGGTCTGCACGGATAAAACCTGTAGCGCCATTAAAAGTTATTTCTACCCACCGAAAACCATCAGTTTGCATATCTGTTACATTACGGACAGGGAGTTGTTGCGCATTAGTTGCCATACCAAGTGAATTGCTATTTCGCGTTGGCAATGTGCGCACATTGACTTTAGGTAATGCTATGACTGCCATACACGGAGTAGCGGGTTCAACAGGTTGTGTTGAAACAGTGGTAGGGGATGGTTCAATATGCGTACGTGGATCAAGACAGTCACCCGTTTCATTAACGAGGTCTTCTCGTACCCATCCTGTTTCACCTTTAAATTCAAGACCATACCAACGAAAGCCATCATCATCGGCATCGGATATATCGGTAATTGCAAATGCTGTGCCGCGTGCCAAAAAACCTGCTATAGGATTTTTCAATGATGGGCCACGGCGTACAGTTGCACTAAATACTTTTACCTCTGCCCTACAGTCCCCGATGAGTACTATGGGCTCTTCGGATTCAGGCGTTTCGGGTTGTTCAGGCGATGGCATTGAGCTTGGCTGCTCTGTTGGTGTAGTAGTTGTAACATTCAGCGCAGCGCAATCTCCAGTAACTTGAATGAGATCAGCCCGTAACCATCCGCGCATATTATTAATGAAATCTACTTGAAACCAAAAGAAGCCATCGGGTTGAGCGTTGGGAGTACGCTCTAGGATAGGCAGACGCATTCCTCGATTCGCTATACCAACAATCGCTGCACTCAATGTAGGAAGCGAACGTACATTAGCAGCTTCTACCATAATAATTGCTTCGCAATTGGTCATGAGAATTGTCCTTTAAGCATTTTTGTTTGATAGTGTTTTTGTTGTTTGCATATGGTTATAATTGTAGAGCATACTTGATGAAACAAGAAACGAACTATAGCATTTTGAGGATATGTGGTGGATACAAAGCTAACAATTAGCTTTATTGTTACGGCTAATTTTCAGTATATTGAAAAGGCTATTGAAAGTTTGAAGTCGACTCAGGTAGGACATGAAATATATGTTGTTATCAATGCAGGAACCCCTGAAGAAATTGCACATCTAAAACGCCAATATCCACATGTTAAAATCGTAGAAAATGCTCAACGATTATCTTTCTCTGAAAATCATAATCAGATTCTAGAACTTTCTCAAACGCCTTATGTAGCCTTATTAAATGATGATATTTGGGTGCATGAAAATGCGCTTGATATATTGGTTGAATATCTTGATGCTCATCCTGAGGTTGGTTTGGTGGGGCCACAGCTCTATTATGAAGATGGCAGTTTGCAAACATCAGCTTATTCTGATCCGAGCTTATTGCGCATGATTTATAAAATAACAGGATTAGCAAAGCTGACACATCAGAGAAGCCCTTTAAGGCGTTGGTTATTAAAAATTGGACTTGGTCGTCTACTGAATATCGACTCCTTGCGCACAATCACAACGCCAGAAAGAGTTGACGTTGTAAAAGGTGCTGTGATGGTTGTTCGTCGAGACGCATACTTGCAAGTAGGAGGAATGGATGCAAGTATGAAGGCTTATGCTGAAGAATTCGATTGGCAATGGAGACTACGTCAACATGGTTGGCAAATTGTGTTAGTACCGGAGGCAAAGGTTACACATTTCGGACTGGGACAAGCCTTATTAACGTTGCAAGGCGAACGATTGTATTATGATCGTCTTGGTATATTGACATACTTCTTGAAGCATCGTTCATGGTGGCAAGCGATGATTATTCGACTTGTTATGCTTATCTCCCATACTTTTTGGGGGCTCATTTGGTTAGTATTCAATCGTGAGCGTGCAAGTGTACACTTCAAAATCGTAAAGATGGCATTTACTTGGTATTATCCTTTTGCTGCTGCAAAATCTTGATATAAAGCTGTAAATATTTTTCAGCTGTGTGCTCTATTGTGAATTCTGACAACACACGATCATAAGCCTTTTGGGCACGCTGTTCGGCCTCTAATGGGTTTTCGGCAGCATAAACAATAGCCTCTGCAAGAGCCTCTACATCTCCAACAGGAAGTAGCCACGCACTTTCATGATCCAATAAATCTGTGATGCCTCCAATTTCAGACGCAACTATTGGCAAACGTGTTGCCATTGCTTCTAACACAGCATTAGGCATACCTTCATGCTCAGAAGGAAAAGCGAAAATATCTGCTGCACGTAAATATTCGGCAACATCAGAGACTTCTCCAAGAAAGAGGACATTACCTTCTACATTGAGTGCTTTCATTAAAGCCTTTAATTGAGGCAATACAGAATCACGTTGCAATTGAGCGCCACCAGCAATAACAACATAAGCCGAAGGGATGCGCTTTTGTATAAGAGGCAGGGCTTTTATAAGAACGTCAAGTCGTTTTCGTGCTACAAGACGAGAAGTACAGAAGATGATAAATTTATCTATTGGGAGATGAAGCGCTTGCCGAATAGTTTGTTTTTGTTCAACAGTGCTTGGATAAAAACGTTTAGGATCAATGCCGTTTGGAATGTAGACCGTTTTATCAGCTAAACCAACACGCTGACTTTCTTCTACAATTTGTTGACTTAGGGCGATAATACCTGATGCTTGTCTTAAAATGGTGCGCCACAGAAATGGTGGTAATAATATATAGCGTACAAGTAATTTATACCAGTCGTTTCCTGAGCCGCGCATGTTAAGGCGCTCAAGCTCGCCATATGTAGATACGCGAATGACAACTGGTTTTCGGGTGATAATCCCCCCAATCAATGCGGCTAATCCCGTTGGGCCTATAATATAGGCTTGAATAAGATCGTATTGATGAGCGTGTCGCACCAAATAAACGATGATTCGGAATACAAGAATAATATTTATCCAACGCGAAATTCCTGCGGGGGATAGTCGACGTACATAAACATCATCAATCCACTCTTCATGTGGTAAATTAGATTGCGTGCGATGTGTTAGCACATGTACTTCATGCCCATGCTCTTGTAAGTGACGAATTACTTGAGCACTAACTTTTACTGAACCTCCAACCAAAGGCACATAGCGATGCGTCACAACTTGTATTTTCAAAATAGCACTCTCTAATTTTTACTTAATGGCGTTTTGTGTGATTGTACATAAGAGAAAATAGGATGTCCAAAGCCAAGATAACCGTTGTTTACATCAATTATATGCCTATCCCATTACCTGCTGCTGATGTTATGCATACAATGAAAATGTGCCAAGCCTATCAACAAATAGGATGCGATGTGCACTTAGTCGCCCCTAAAGGGAACTTTCGATCATTGGATGCTCTTTGGGAGCAATATGGTATTAGAAATAGTTTCAAGGTTCACCTATATAAGGATAGCCAGCGTTTGCGCCGACATCCAGTATTTCTGCGTGGTATTTTTTTAGCAAAACGTCAAAAACAACCCACTTTTATTCATACACGTTCTAGTGCAGCTGCATTATATGGTGCGTTATTTGGCATCTCCTCTGTGTATGAAACCCATCGTCCACTGGCTAGTGGTATGGAAAAAATTTATTTAAGACTAGGGGCAAGACTGCCTCATTTTAAGAAAATTATTGCTGTCACGGAACCTATACAACAAAGCTACCAAAGATTTTTGCCCGCTATGACTGAAAAGATTATTGTCATGAATAATGGCGTAGACCTAGAACAATTTGAACCTAATGACACTTCTTCTGAAAGCCGCGCAAAACTCAATCTAGAGGAACGCTTTACTGTTGGCTATATTGGCAGTTTGTTTGTAGGTCGCGGTATAGAAATTATCCTAGAACTAGCTCAAAGACTCTCACATATACAATTCTTAGTAGTTGGAGGAACGCAAGAGGATGTTATTTATTGGAAGTCACAAGTAGAACAGTTTCCTCCTAACTTAATCATACGTAATGCAGTTCCAAATCAAGAACTACCAACTTATATGCTTGCTGCTGATCTTTTATTGATGCCATATCAGCGCCAAGTTGGTGTTTATGGTAGTCGCACCGCGAATAGTGTCGATTATATGAACCCAATGAAGATGTACGAGTATATGGCTGCTCGTCGCATGATTATTGCAAGTGATTTACCCATGATTCGTGCTGTCTTAAATGATGATATGGCGATATTGTGTACTCCTGATAGTGTTGATGCATGGTACGAGGCTATTCAGTATGCTTTTCAATCAGAAGAGGAGCGACAAAAACGAGTTCAAAATGCTTATCATTATGTACAAAACCATACATGGCAACACCGCGTGCAACGTATCCTAAATGAAATTTTTCCTCAAACTAAGGCATAAGGATTATGTCTTTACGACAACAAGTATTGAGCAGTGCAAAATGGGCGGTGATTGGTAATACAGGAAAATACGCCATTTTTTTTATAGTGCTTATCATTCTGGCACGTATCTTAAGCCCACGTGAATTTGGTTTAGTCGCAATGGCCCAAGTCTTTTCAGGCTTTGCTGGAACACTTAATGAACTTGGCTTTGGTGCGGCTTTGGTGCAACGCCAAACGATAGAAGAACGACATCGTTCAAGTGTCTTTTGGTTAAGTTTACTTATTGGCATCGGCTTAACACTTGCGCTTATGCTCTCAGCCCCATTCATTGCGATGTTTTATAATGAGCCTCGACTTGTCCCCATAGTCTTTGTAATTTCTCTCTATTTTACTATTGGTGCTTTCGCTAGTGTGCAAACATCTTTACTGCAGCGCGATTTGGCTTTTCGGCATATTGCCCTGATTGATATAGGAACGAATTTGTTTGGTGGTCTTTTTGCCATAGGGTTAGCAATCTTGGGGGCAGGAGTGTGGGCTATTGTTTCACAGAATATGGCAATGATCATTGCTCGTGTGGTTGTTATGTGGTTAACAGTCCAATGGCGACCGCGTCGCATTTGGGATCGTCATGCCTTACGGGAGTTAATGGGCTTTAGCCTTAACCTTGTCGGCATAAAATCCTTAAATTACTGGATCGCTAGCGCTGATAACTTATTAATTGGACGATTCACAAATCCTGTGGCGCTTGGGTTATATACTCGTGCTTATTCAGTGATGTTGCAACCTCTCAAACAAATCACATGGATTTTGGGGCGCGTTATGTTTCCTGCGCTTTCTCGGATTCAGCACGATCAAGCGCGCACAAAAGCAGGTGTTTTGAATGCACAACGCTTAATTGCGTTCCTAACAATGCCCATGATGGCAGGCTTAATTGTCGTTGCCGAAGACTTTGTACTCGTTGTTTTTGGTGAACAATGGACAGCGATGACACCTATTTTACGTATTTTGTGTTTAGTTGCCATCATCCAACCCATGACAGAAACTGTGGACTGGATTTATCGTGCACAAGGACGCACTGATATTTACTTTAAGTGGGGGCTTTTTACAGGAACAGTGAGTATTCTTAGCTTTGTGATAGGGTTAAATTGGGGCGTGCAAGGCGTAGCCACGGCTTACGCAATTGTCACATACCTATTATGGTATCCAACCATAGCTATTGCTGGGCGGCTTATACAGCTTTCATTTATAACGTTCTTTCAAAATATCAGTTCTATTATGCTGATCACGGCGTTTATGTGCTTCATTGTTTGGGGGGTACAAAGGTTGTTTTTGCAACATGTCGATCATTTCACCGCATTGTTTATACAAATAGCTATTGGTATCATCAGCTACACTGGTCTTCTCTTATTGATACGACCTAAAGTGTATTATGATCTACTTGAGTTACTGAAGCGTTCCTCTAAACCAAAGAAGAGTATAGTATGATACAACCCCTCATCATTGGACGTGATGTTTGTAATGATCCCATAGCTTCCACAGAGCGAGAATGGCTCATAACCAATGGTATCGGTGGTTATGGGTGCGGCACAGTATCAGGTGTTTTAACACGACGTTATCATGGCCTTCTAGTTGCTGCATTGAACCCACCGGCAGAAAGAACCACATTGGTCACTAAAATCGATGAAGTAGTACTTGATGACAATCAGATATATGATCTGAGTGCTAATCAGCTTGTTGGTGAACCAACGAAATTAGGTGGAGCTCGTTATCTTGACAGTTTTCGCTTAGAAGGTACAACGCCGATATGGACATATAACATAGGAGAAATGCTCTTAGAGAAGCGCATTTGGATGGAGTATGGTTATAACACAACTTATATCTCTTATACACTTCTCCGCGCAAATCGTCCTGTACAGTTGAGATGTGCTGTTCTCGTAAATTATAAAGATTTTCATGAGAACACTATCGCGAATGATTGGCAGATGAATATTCGGCATGTTGAGCATGGTGTTATGGTGTTGGCTCATCCAGATGCAGTACCGTTCTACCTGCAAAGTGATCGCGCCACAGCGATAATTGTGAATAAGTGGCTTAAAAATTTTGTGCTCAGCGTTGAAACATATCGAGGGCAAGATGATATAGCCGATCATTTACATGCAGTGACTTTTGAAGTCACGCTTTATCCTAACCAAGAAACTACAATTGTGGCCAGCACGCAACAACAAACTGAAATTGATGCAGCCACAGCGTTATATCGGCATCAACAACGTGAATCTGAACTGTTAGAGATCGCGCAAATGCAAGATGAGCCCGATTGGATACAAAGACTTGTGTTAGCTGCTGATCAATTCATAGTAAAGCGTACCATAGACGACAATACAGAAGGACGCTCTGTGATCGCAGGGTATCATTGGTTTGGCGATTGGGGCCGCGATACGATGATCAGCTTGTCGGGTTTAACACTCACGACAAAGCGCTATTCTGAAGCCTTGATGATTTTACGGACATTTGCGGCCTTTGTTGATCAGGGTATGTTGCCTAATCGCTTCCCAGATGTAGGCGAAGAGCCAGAATATAACACTGTTGATGCGACTTTGTGGTATTTTGAGGCGATCCGTCAAGCATATGATGCCACTAAAGATATATCCCTTTTGCAAGACTTATTCCCAATACTAGAAGATATTATCGCATGGCATCAGCGTGGCACGCGCTTTAATATCAAAGTTGATCCTGCTGATCATTTGATAAGCGCAGGAGAGGAAGGCGTTCAACTAACATGGATGGATGCCAAAGTTGACGGTTGGGTAGTAACCCCACGAGTTGGCAAGCCCGTAGAAATTAATGCTCTTTGGTATAATGCGCTTAAAAACATGGGGTATTTTGCTGAACAGTTGGGTGAAGATGGTCACTTTTATGAAACTCTAGCTGAGAAAGTACTCACTAGTTTTGCCAAATTTTGGAATCCATCACTTGGTTATTGCTATGATGTGCTTGATACACCAGAGGGAAAACATGACTCCTCATTACGACCAAATCAGCTTTTCGCTGTGTCTATCACACACAGCCCTCTCACAAAAGAGCAACAACGCGCAGTAGTTGATGTTTGTGCCCGTTATTTGCTTACGCCGCACGGGATGCGGAGCCTTGCTCCATTTGAAGAACATTATGTGCCTGTTTACGGTGGTGACCGTCGCACAAGAGATGCGGCATATCATCAAGGCACTGTGTGGGGATGGTTGATAGGTGCTTTTGTCATCGCACACCTAAAAGTGTACCAAGAGCCATCTATAGCACGAAGTTTCTTGTCCTCGTTTGAGCATCATTTGCGCCAAAATTGTATCGGTAGCATTGCGGAAATTTTTGATGCAGATGCGCCATTTTGGCCGCGTGGTTGTGTGGCCCAAGCGTGGAGTGTGGCCGAAGTGTTACGCGCGTGGGCTGCTACACACTAAGGGAATGTTGATGAATAATAGCTTAGTGCCTTTGCAACCAATCCCACTTGATCAAAATCCTGCGGCTGTTTACTTGGCAGGGTTAAATACGCATGATGGTCGGCGGACAATGCGGCAAGCTCTTGATCGAATGGCAGAAATGTTAACGGGCACACCTGATGCCTTGCAATGTAATTGGGGTGCAGTGCGCTTTCAACATACAATGGCCATTCGTTCGCAGCTTCTGAGTCAATATCGTCCTGCTACGGTGAATAAATATCTATCCGCATTGCGTGGTGTTTTGAAGGCAGCGTGGTTGCTAGGCCAGATGGATGCTGAATCTTACCAAAAGGCGGTTGCTGTAAAAGGCGTTAAAAATACAACTTTGCCAACAGGGCGTGAAGTCATGGCAGAGGAAATTGCAGCGCTTGTTGCAGTGTGCCATGAAGATGATGGGCCGTCGCGTTGGCGAGACATAGCAATCATTGCAGTGCTTTATGGAGGGGGATTGCGGCGTGCAGAATTGGTAGGATTGGATATGGCGCACTTTGACCAAAAGCAAGGCAAACTTGTTGTATATGGTAAAGGACAAAAAGAGCGTACAGTATGGCTAGGAAGTTCCATTCAGCGCTCGCTTGAACAATGGGTTTTAGTGCGTGGCACATGGTCTGGGCCGTTATTTTGTCCCATTAATAAAAGTCATCGTATTATGCAACGTCGGCTAACAACTCAGGCTGTTTACTATATTCTCCAAAAACGTTGCGAACAAGCGGACGTGAGTATTGATATTAGCCCGCATGATTTTCGCCGTACTTTTGTGAGCGATCTACTCGATCAAGGCGTAGACATTGCTACTGTTTCACGAATGGCTGGTCATGCAAATATTCAAAC
>RFGP01000010.1 GCA_003697365.1 Chloroflexota bacterium
TCACGCTCTAGAGCTCGTCTTAAATAGAACAGGGCCTCTTCAAATTGACGCTTAATAACATACAAATATCCAAGTAGATAGTTTGTTGATAAATTATCTTGTTCTAACTCATACGCCTCTCTTAACTGAGAAATAGCAGTATCGTAGTTACGAGCGCGTACTTGTTGTTCCGCTAACATTTGTAGTGTCAATACCCGAAAAGAGCGTTCTGCACGATTGCGCGCTTCTTCAAGCTGTTCATTGATCGTTGTGGTGAGCCTTTCAATCTGCTGACGAGACTCATTCGCTAAAGTACGTACTTGTTCAGTGAGCAAAGCCAATTCAGCTTCTCTTGAGCGCAATGTACTCTCAATTTTTTCTTGGTTAGCGTTGGCTTGTGCTTCCAAATCCTCACGCAAATCTCGCAAATTTAACGTAAAAACAATAGCCACTGCACCAACAATTAATGTAATAAGTACCGAGCCACCCTCTAATAAACTTAAGATTGTGCTCGCGGTTTCATTAGCTGCTTGTGCATCTGCCAATGCACGCGCGGCAACATCGGCAGCTTCTTCACTATCCAGAGAACCTTGTTCATAAATAATAGTGTCGCTATGGGTAATGCCTAAATAATAAGCTGAAGCTGCCAATGGCAAGGCAACAATAGATAGTGCTAAAGGTATCCAATGAACTAAAAACTTAAGTTTTCGCATTATTTTTCACCTTTTAATTCGCGCTTTTCATTTTATGGCGTTACTCTTTGCCGACGAATTTCTGCACCATCTTGGCCATAGAAAACCACTTCAAGCGCTATATCAAGAGTTCCGGTGCGAATATGCAAGAAGCGATCATTGATAATATTTGTACTCTGAATAGGAACAGCAGAACCGTCAGGAAAAATGACTGTTGCCCCAGATACTGTTCCCCCAGCATTAAATAGTTGTCCTACGGTTGCGATAACGGTAATTGGCTGAATTTGAGCAACTAAAAGCCAACTACTGACTAGAGCCGTTGCCCCCAATTCAGTAGCACAACTCGCTCCACCCGTAAAAACATTCAAATTTCCTGCTGCGTCACGAGTGCCCATTGCTACCCCAATACAATTGAGGCCACTTGGATTGCGAAAAGAAACTGCAAAAATCTCTTCTGGATTAATCGCCGGTTGTCGCCACCAAACTTCTAGTGTTTCTGGTTGAAGGGCTTGGCCGCTTTGGGTAGAGATATACCTCTCTATAGCTGCCAAATCAGCTGCTGACACTGTGATAGTGTCGTTTGTCGCCACAGGAATTGTAGGCGTAATAGGGATTGATGGCGTAATAGTCAACGAGGGTTGAGAGTTATTAACGTTTACATTAGAACTAGCCGTTGGAGTTGTTGGAGTTTCAGCTACTGGACGAACGCACCCTGTCAGCAACACCAATATCACTCCTCCCAAACGGGCAAGGAAGAAAATCTGTCGCTTGGTTTCTGCCAAATCCACTATAATGGCCTCCTAAGGGTGACGGACAAGTTCAAAGATAATACCTTCTCTATTATGCCTTGAAACCCAAAAGAGGTCTAACGACGTGATACAATTGGTATATAGTCTGATGTATTCAAATTGAAATGCCGTTTTTGAGGAACATACATCACTTTAGAGTTTGCGAAAAATTCAAAATCAAAATTCAACTCATCTCCTACACGCTTATTTGGAAATGGCATCAATCGTGCTGTTAGTGGCTTATTTAGACGTAATGATAATGCGGCCACATCAAGCAATAAGTTTTCTAATGCTTCTACCCCAACATCACCTGCTAAAGGAATGCAATCTAACCCTGTTCCGCAAACAGCACTTAACATCAATAAATCTTGAACTTGCAACTTTCCTTCAGCAGCCCGCCTTGCCAAAACACTATCTTCTAACACCGGAAGCATCAATCCACAAAATCCTGTGCGCTTAAATTGCGCCATATCAATCGCAGTCATGATTAAGCTCGCAGCAGTCACTAGGCCGCCATTACCTATTGGCCCTGCTATATATTCAAGAGCAGCTCCCAAACTTTCATCGTCTAATGGATATGGCGCTAGAGAAAAATCAAATCCACCAAATTGCACTTCATATTGAGCTGCTAACGATTCAGCAATAGGTGTAAGTGCATCGGTAAACTGTTGTATGCGAGTCGTTAATTGCTGGCAGGCTATGGCAGGAGACTCGGCAGAACGAAAAACTTGCACCGCAAGATCGGCTGCTTGGATAGCCAGTGCAAATGTTGGTTCACCGCCATCATGATAAGCTATCGGAAAAAATGGCGAACCATGTGAACAATTTGCCAAAGCCGCTAAATATAAATTCGTCATGCCATCAGGTGTAATACGACTTACATTATCTATCAACTGAGCCGCTCGTTGGATCATCGGCAATGACAGACCATGTTCTCGATCAGCAATGCTAACAGTAGCAAAAACACCGCTCTGGGTAGCAAATAACGAAGCGATAGCTTCTACATAAGCAGGAGCATCCTCCGGGCGCACTGTCCCTAAAGACACATAATCAATTCCTGCGGCTTGGGCAAGCGCAAAAATGCGCTGCCCTTGTTGAGGAAGAAGCTCCGCTTTGGGTATCCATTGCGGAAAAGGTTGGCTTGCAAATCGCCGCGTCTGCACTCCATAATCACAAAAAGCATTTGAAGCAGCCTTTAAAAAGATACCCGCTTGCGTTAAGGTATCTTCAATAGTTTCAAGCGTTAGATTACCAAAATAAGTAATTGAGCGAATTTTAGGCATAATCTCCTAAATACTTTCTATGACGCAGGTAACCAAGCAACAGCTTGAAATGCTTCCGTTATGTGAAAATTTGTGCTGTTAGAAGCATCACGTTGAATGTATTCCAGTTCAATGTTAACGTTTTGTGACACATCATACAAATTTAGCGATGAATAACCAGCCTCCATACCTCCACCAATCCAAGCAATATAACGCCCATCAGGAGAAACCGCCGTACGTGCTCCCAAATCGCTGAAGAAAAAATTGTAATTTTGGCTTTCAGAAGGATCAAGCGTGTTCGTAATAACGCTTAGTTCGCCATTTGGACGTAATAGTAATAATTCCGCACTATGTTTAGTCAAATTGCAACTATCAAAATACCATCGCTCAAATGCAATAGAACCATCAAAAAGCTCTTCGGGGTTATTCAGCGAAAAAGTATCAACAGCCGTATAAACAGTTTCCTGACTACCATCAGGCATCAATCGTTCTATTGCCCATTCTGCACAAGGCTGAGGGATAGCCACGCCGCTGTCTTCCGTAGGTGGCGCAAGTGAAGTTGCAACAACTAAACCTTGATCGGGTATACTCGGAATGCCAAATATAGGTACTGGCAGAATATCATTTAAAAACGTAGCAAAATCAATAAATAACTTAGGATAGGCTATATAGTTAATAAAATCTTGAACTTTAAAGCTCTCCATAAGCGCCATTGTACCGATTTCAAGTTCTGTTGTTTCTTGAGTCATTGGATCATAAATATGTAGACTCTGAATAGCAGAAGCAGGTGTACCTATATATGTTCTAGGAACATCGAAAGTCACGATGAGTAGGGTATTATCCGCCAGCCAAAAGGCAACATCTGGAAAAGATGAAACCTTATAGCGTGTGCCACTACCATCCATGCGTACAACAATAAAACCATCGATTGGATTAGAAACTAAAACCCACTGTTGATCAGGTGAAAGACCGCTAAAAAAGGCATATTCTCCAGAGACACGTGATAAAGATTGCGGTTCATATGTTTCAAAATCAACGGTATAGTAATGATAGCGCCCTGTTCCGGCAGTATAAAAGATACGATCTGATAACACCTTTATTGTGGAAGGAACAATATTTTCTCCAAATCGAATTTTAGGATTAACCATATCCATGATTTCAACACTACCGCCGTGTACCGCAACAAGGCGATGCCCGCCAAAATCAACATCAGTATCATTCACAGATACCGATTTCACACTGATCTCTGCTGGGATAGGTTGGTCATCTGAACGACTAACATAGCTAACTTTTGTATCTTGTTCATCATTGCCACACGCGGTAAGTATTAACACAAAAAATAGAAGGATTACGCTATTCTGTAATAATTTTTTAGGCATTATCAACATCCTTTATATTCAAGCTAAAATTAAACTAAACGCTTTGTATATCCTTTAACCTCATTATATTGCTAAAGGTTCAAGAAAATTGTCACAGATAAATCATCCACATGTACCAATGATTGACTTTTGCCGTGCTCAGTTTCCGTCGTTACATCAAGAATTTGAGGGACACGCTCCCATCTATTTTGATAACCCAGCGGGAACGCAAGTTCCCCAACGTGTTATTGATGCAACAACAACATATTACTTGTCGATGAATGCCAACACTGGTGGTGCCTTCTTAACAAGCCAA
>RFGP01000082.1 GCA_003697365.1 Chloroflexota bacterium
ACTGGAACACAGATCGCCAAACAGGATATGTGCTGCTCTACGACCTACCAGAGGCAGCAACAGGCTTCACACAGATCAACCTTGATGATCCTAGTAGCTTTTCGGGGAGCGTACTATCCATAACCGTTACGCCCCGTAACGGCTTCGGAGCGAACGTCAACAGCCCGCAAGATGTCCTATTGGCACTAGGGTGGTCGGAGGAAAATTGGCTCTATCCTACAAACTTGCCGCAACAAATCACTATTAATGATCGCGATAGTCTCGTCGTCAGCTTTGAAACTCCACTTGCGACAGTTTACTATTTTATCGTAGACGCAGGTAATTATTGGCTAACCGCAAATGGACTTTCAACGAACCTATCCACAGAAGAAGCCGATGCCCTTTTCCGCGCAATAATGTCATCGCTCATCATTGAATAGTCATCATCCGAACTCTGAAGTCATGCCCTAATTCTTCAACCCAAGCCAAGAAGAATTGGGGCATATTACCTCTATGAGAAATTTGAATTCCATTCTAAAACGGTAAGAATGCTTGCACATGCCAACATTCCCTCTATAATAAGAATAGAACATAAGTTCTATGCACTACTGCACCTTAACAATGACATAATCTTAGCAACTGTAACATAAGACAAAAAACCGACTACCCTACTCAAGCACGGAAACTTTGACAAAAAATATAGCCTAAACGCTGTGCGTAAGAGCAACACTATTTTTTTGCAATTTTTCCGACACTCAAGGCTTGCGGGGACTCTCGTTACGGTCGTAACGGATTCCACCCCCCCCCAGAAAGTTTGACAAAAAATAATGAACTTATACCTCTGCGAATATTTGTCAGACTTTCCTACCGAAGTCATCACGAAAAAATGACAACAAAACGCTCAGTTTTACTCTAAATTTCTGTCAAATTTTCTTACACCCCTTTTGCGGATTCCAATGGTGTGATAATCTTAAAGTGGTCATCCGACCAAGGACACAGCCCCAAGACATCGCAACTTTTGCTTGTGGGGCAACCATAGATTCGCTGAATATCAAGGCGTTTGCTTATATCGCATTTTTACATGCGATGCGTTCTTGCAAGTGAAAGTATGCATGATGTCTGGAAAGTCCTAAGTAAATATAATTTGGGCATTTTCAGGAACTCAAGGAACTTGTGAGGACAGAGAGATGATCGTTATTACTGTTGGAAACGAAAAAGGTGGTGTTGGAAAAACAACAACTGCCACTACAATCGCTGCGGGTCTTGCTGCACGTGGCTATCGTACGCTCTTAATCGATGCTGACGCTCAAGGCCATGCGACACGAGCGCTCGGTCTGCCTAAAACGCCGGGCTTGTATAATTGGCTTGTGCGAGATGCCGACTATCACGAAGTGATGATTCCTGTTCCGCCAGAACGATATGGTGGCAACGAACATACACGTTTATACGTCGTAGGCTCGAACGTCGAGACGCGCAATATTGCCAGCAGCATTAGCGATGCCTACGCTGTCGCAGATGCATTAGAACCGTTACGCGATATTATTGATGTCGTCATTATCGATACAAGTCCCACGCCATCACTGCTACATGGTGCAATTTATCTCGCCACAGATTATATGATCTATCCCACACTGTGTGAATATTGGAGCTTTGATGGACTAGCAGAAAGTCTAACCCGTCAAAACTCTGTGCGAAACGTCCACGAAGTGAAAGTGCTCGGCATTATCCCATACCGTGTACGGCTACAGACGTTGGAACACTCCGAAAATTTAAATCGCTTACGCGAGCAATTCGGCGAACTCGTATGGGAACCAATCCCAGACTCGATCGTATGGGCAGAAGCAGCCGCATTTCAAATTCCGGTATTTATTCATGCACCAGATCATAGTGCCGCACAAATTGCATGGTCACTCGTTGATCGTGTAGAAGCACTTCTAGAGGGGGTACACGATGAGTAGTCGACGCAGACGCAGCCGTGATTTAGGCAACAAGCAAGACGTATTTAGTAGTAACGCTAACAGCTCTGACTTAGAAGAATTTGCACGAATGATGTATCGCACGCCCGACGCTGAAGATGAACTACGCCGTCTAGAGAGTAAATCTTCGCGGGTGAAGCGCATTCCCATTAATAAGATCGTACCCGACCCGACCCAAGCACGCCGAGTGATGCCTAACTGGCTTCGGTTGCAATGGGTAACAAAACCCGATAGCGTCGTAGAAGTGTTGAACAAATGGCTAGAGCTTGCCAATGAAGAAGCAGCTCGTCGAGGACGCGGCCCGATTGATGTACCCTTCCTGCTCTCACGCGATCCCGATCCATCACATCCTGACGAAGCCGGTGATGCCCCCAGCGAACAGCCAGACATTGGCCCTATAGAGTCTGACTTTCGTGCGCTCATTCAGCTTGCGGCGAGCATCCGACTGCATGGTTTAACTAACCCCATTACGGTCGTAACGCTTCCAAACGGACTGTATCAACTCGAAACTGGTGAGCGTAGGCTTCTTGCCTTCAACCTATTACATATGCTGCCTCAGTACGTTGAAGAAGAATCTTATGAAGCAATTCCAGCGCGTGTTGTAGAAGAAAAAAATCTGTGGCGACAAGCTGCAGAAAACGGCGCACGGCAAAACTTAAATGCCATCAGCATCGCACGTCAACTTGCCTTGTTGCTAATGGACATCTACCAAGAAGAAGGTAAGTTTTCAACATGGTCACCGCAACTAGATGTTGAATGGTATGCTCAGGTATACGATAGTACACGCTTCCCAATTCCTTATGGGCGCGGAAAAGAAATTGCAGCTGTACTAGGTCTCAAAAGCGCGAACCAGCTTCGACAATATCGAGCGCTTCTGAGTTTACCTAAAACTGTGTGGCAAATGGCGGATGAGCTAGACTGGACAGAATACCGCATCCGACAAATGATGAAGAGCGCTAGACAAATCAGCTCGCAGCTCGACAAGCATGATCGTGAAGTGCTTGAAATACTAGCTAAACATGAAGCAGGTATCATCCCTGAATTGCCGGAAGGTTTCGGGGAAGAAAAGACAAAGCCTAAGGTTCCTGAGAAGACAAAATCAGAAACTATCTTTTGGAACCAGTTGGCCACAATCGCAGAAATCGACATACAAGCTGGCACAGTTACCTTCCAGCTCGTCGAACCAGAAGTACTTGGTCGATTACACGACACTGAATATGTATTCGTGAGTGTGAAAAAAGCTGATTAAAAATTATATTTTTCCAACAAAATCGTTACGGTCGTAACGGATCGCTTGATTCGTTACGATTTTTTTACGGACTTTCTCTTTTGTAAAAAGATCACTTGGAGGATAGAAGCAGATCATGACCGCGCTGAGAAGGCAAGAAATATTGGCGTACATTGTACAGTACGCTATTGAGCACAAAGGTCCAACGCCTACAATACGAGAAATAGCTCAGCACTTTCGACTTGCCTACACAACCTGTTACTACCACATCGAGTTGCTAATTAAGGAAGGACATCTTCAGAAGCGCGATGGTAAACTCATTGTTACGGGAGCACAATGGAAACATTCAGAACAAGAACCGTGAATGAAGCAACAAACGAACGCGAAAGCGATCCGTTACAGTCGTAACGGATTTTTTTTATTTATATAGTTGATGATTCAAGAAGTACTCAAGTATCAGCGAGTACTTGTCGCAACAGCTGCTCCACAGATGCACTTTGTGCAAGATATGGCGATCTCTCTATACGTAGTGCTAACTGTGACATAACAAAAGCTCGACTATAAGACGATGGCATCACCACATCCACATCTACGGTTTTCAGCTTAGTAGATGTTCTTGGGGGCGATTTTTGCCTAAGATTGCCTCCTTGCCCAGAAGCACTAGATGCTTGTGGCGGTGGCGAGAAGTCGCGTTCAGTTATTTCGTCAAAAGACTGTCCTTCTAGTTCTTCTGGCGTGGCAAAGCGTTCAATGCTCGCTACTTGTATCTTCAAGCACACTTGGCTGCCCGCCATGCGCTGACGCTTTA
Organism: Chloroflexota bacterium; assembly: GCA_003697365.1. Taxonomy (GTDB): domain Bacteria; phylum Chloroflexota; class Anaerolineae; order Aggregatilineales; family J027; genus J027. The sequence continues at coordinate 3,992 of RFGP01000082.1, forward strand.
ACCATTCATTCATACGCTGCGGATCGTCTTTATCAAGGCGAATGCATTCACCACTAGAGCTCTCCAAATAACGACCATACTCCCGACCCGCTGCCCAATCCGCGTAACGATCGGCAGTAACGCATACATCTTCAATGTCACCCTCAAGCTCAAATAGTTCATAGCTGGGATCAGCAACGATACCAAGTCGCTTGCGCATCGCACCGATAGTTTTATAGTCGACACCCAAAGCACGAGCAGTTTCAGCACGCGGGACTTGGCGATGATTATGGGCTGCTATTACCATAGAACCATAGAGCGCATCGCGATAGTCTCGGCCACTGGTGACGAGAAATTGATCATATAAAATCGGTGTGCTTACTTGTTTGTCCAAAGTAGGGAGCATCAGCTTTTGCCGCCACTCAGACATCTGTTGCCGAATTTTGTGCTCAACTGCGCGCCGTTCATTTTGCCAAATAGCGTACAGCTCAGCGCTTGCTTGCTCTAGCTGTGTTGCTAGCTCAACCGCTTGTTCTTCATCCAACAAGTCAACAAACCAACTTGCTTCCACATTTGCAGGCAGCACATCGGCGTAGAGTGCTTCACGCAGTCGACGCTCTACATGCTCCAACAGCTTTGTGATGGCTGTCCGCAAAGGAACAACGTAGTAGGTGCGAGCAGGTCTTCCCCGTCCCTTTCGTTCTTGTTTGGCAGAATTTTCTGCAGAGTTCCCCCCTAAGTCTTGATCTACAGATAATATAATAGGCTGACTTTCTGACAAAAAACCTAAAGCCAACAGCTGAGCGAGTCCGCGTCGGGTGGAACTGTCATCTGGTTTTGCGCCAATTGACTCAGCAGCTGCTTTTAATTCCTTAACAGTGAAGGGATTGCTGAGCTTTTGTTGTAGCAACGCTTCTTGGATTAGCTCATAAACCATGATGGCGTTTGCTTGGTCTTGGATGAAGCGCTTGCCATAGGGGGATAGGTTATGCATTCCCAGAATGATCTCCCGTAACGTGTTCGGCACACCACGCGGAAAGACTATAGCGTTAATGTCATCGCGCCATGTGCGTTCAGCAGCTTTTTGCCAGACGTAATGCTCTAGCTTTTTCAGCCAAGTGTCAGCATTGCCCCCAGCGTTTAGCCAGTCGGCGATGTCCTTATGCTCAATGTCAATGTGATAGTCCACTA
>RFGP01000083.1 GCA_003697365.1 Chloroflexota bacterium
AGTTGTGCCCTCCAACTACGCTCAAATGGGCGCTATTTTGGTTGTTGGGGAAGGGGAACCCACACTTATTGATTTATTAAATGCTTTCCAAAATAACACAACTATAGAATCCATTCATGGGATAGCATATTGGACAGATAATGTTCTTAAGTATACAGCTCCACGCCAACAAATACCGCTTGATTGGTCACAATTACCTTTGCCCGCACGTAATTTATTGAATTTTGAGCCATATTTTCAATTATGGCAGACACATCATGGCTATACTTCTATGACACTTGCTGCAACACGTGCTTATACGAGCGTTTCTGATAAAGTCGATGATGTTATACGAACACAGTTTGATACCTATGTGCGTGTTCGCCCTATTCAAGATATTGTGGCTGAGATGAAGCTCATTGAAAAAGATTATAGTGTCGATCGGTTTCGCTTGGTGGATGATCTAGGAGCTTTGGGTAAGGATTGGCTAGTTGCTCTGGGTGAAGCTATGCTGATGGCCGATATTAAAACGCCATATGAGGGATTGAAACCTTTACATTTTGATGATTTACCTATGTATGCTCCTCAAAAAGATTTGTGTGCGGAGCGCACAATTTGGCTGCCGGGTATAGATCACGATCCAAAGGCAATGGACATAGAAACAATTCAACGGCGCTGGGAACAGGGGATATTGCAGGAAGGTGAAACACTTCCTTCAAGTTGTAAAAACTGTAGTTGATGATGGATTGTTAGATGTGGGATTTATTTTGGAAATTTTTTCCATATGAGTTCACTTGGTTAACTGAAGATGCGCAAAATCGTTTAGAAGATGGCGTAATGTTGACAATCATTATGACTGGTATCACTTCTGTTTTAGCTTTGATACTAGGAATTATGGTGAATCGTTTGCGTCTATCGCCGTGGTGGCCTGTGCGTTTTTTCGGACAAGTTTATATGGAATTTTTTCGTAATATTCCTGCACTAGTATTGATCTTACTATTTGCTTATGGTCTACCAAATGCGTTTTCATCAGAGGTTCGGCGAGAATTGTTCTTCCAAAGTGAGCTTATGCTTTTTTTGCGTGAACACAGCACTGATGTATTAAATCGTCGCTTATTGATTCCCTATTATGCGATTGGTGCTATGACTGGCATTACCCTTAACACTAGTGCCTATCTGGCCGAAATTTTACGCGCAGGGACAGCAACTATTCCAAAACGTCAATTAGAATCAGCTTATTTACTAGGAGCAGGTACAGATGGTTTGTATTGGCGATTTGTTTTGCCACATAGCCTACGTCATACATCGCCAGATATTATTACTCGTCTTGTTCATAACATGAAAAATACAACTTTAGCGTCTTTTGTTGCCGTACCAGAATTTTATAATGCAATTTTCAGTATTATTACGAGAACTTTCCAAGCCGTTGAGCTCATCTTATTTGCTATGTTGAGCTACATTTTCTTTTCAATTTTTTTCTCGTTTTTATTGTGGTTACTGTTACCTAAGGTAAAAAAATCCAATGCATATTGAACTTATTGATTTTTTGCTGAGGGCATTACCTAATCTACTTATAGGATTTCCTCAAGAGCGTCCCGGTGGTTTGCTATTGAGCGTCATTATTGCAATGATTTCTATTATCTTGGGGTTTATTATTGCATTAGGTATGGGCATTGTGTCGACAAGCCGATGGGTGTTATTGCGTTGGTTGGCAGCATTATATGTAAATCTGGGACGTGCTCTACCGTTACTGTTTCTATTATTATTTGTACACCAGTTTATTGGTGGCCGACGCTTTAACCTCAATTTCAACCCTACTGAATCTGCGATTATAGCCTTAACAGTCTATGCTTCAGTTTATTTTACGGAGATCATTAGAGTTGGTTGGCTGTCTGTGCCTCAAACTCAAATACAATCAGCCACACTTTTAGGTGCAGGCCAACTACGGCTGATAAGATTACGCTTAAATTACACTATCCACCGTTTTGCCCCAGCTTTGGTAAATCAAGTTATCACAATTTTTAAAGATACTTCCGTCATTAGTGTGTTGGCTGTTACTGAACTTACTTTTGTATCGCGCGCCATACTCAGCAGTAACTTACAGAACAGCCAATATGCAGTGCAACTTTATGTTTTTGTGGGACTTTTATATGCCAGTGTAGCCTTACTAATCTCTCAAGTTGCTACTTTAAAATCAGGACATAATCGTCTTAAACAACATTATGTTACTCGTTTACTATAAATTCTATGAAGGATTGAACTATGTATCGTCGATTTATCGCTTTATTGTTCGTTTTAGCTGTTAGCTTTGTTATTACTCAACCAGTAGCTCAACACTCTGCTGTAGATGCACAATCTGGTGGGCAGTCTACATTAGATCGTGTCCGAGAAAATGGCGTTGTACGTATTGGTATTCGTTTTGATAATCCTCCTTTGAGTTATATCGATGAAGATGGGAATTGGGTTGGCTTCGATGTTGATTTAGCCAACGAAATTGCACAACGCTTAGGTGTAGAAATTGAGCAAGTGCGTGTTGATGAAACCACACGGATTAGCTTTTTACAAGAAGGACAAATAGACCTTGCTGTAGCAAGTATGAATCATACCCGTAGCCGTGAAGATGCGGTGGATTTCAGTATCACATATTTTTGGGATAGCCAGACCTTTTTAGTGCGTAAAGGTGAATTTGATAGCCTCGATGATATGTTTGGGCGTGTAGTGGCAATGAACTCAGGCAGTTCTGCAATTGGTGCTTGGCAGCGTTATGTCGAAGCTAATGGTGGCACTCCTTCTGAAATTGTGGAATTTACCGACAAAGTAGCTGCTGTTCAAGCATTACGAGATGGTGCTGTAGATGGATATGCAGAAGATGGTATTACGCTCGCGGCGTTGGCTGCTGGTGATGATTCCCTTGTTTTATTGTCTGAGGGGTTTAATCCAGTGCAATTTGGCATTGGTTTGCCAGAAAATGATTCCGAATGGCGAGACATTATTAACTATACGCTCCAAGATATTTGGCTTGATGGTACGTATTTTGAAATTTATAACCGCTGGCTGGGACCTGAAGCCGAAGTTCAACTTCCGCTAGGTGGTGAGATGGAAATTTGGCGTTAGATAGCGACAAATGACAGAAGTTTTGCTCTCCCGACTTAGCTATACATACAGGTACAAAGCACGCCACATCCAAGCACTGCGTGATGTCTCTGTATTAGTTGAGTCAGGAGAATTAATGGCGATCTTAGGCCCCTCTGGCGGTGGTAAAACAACCTTACTACGTCTTATTGCTGGCTTACAACAACCTACTTCGGGTGACATCTTGTTTGATGGTTATTCTGTGAAAAAAGTGAGTGCTCGTAAGCGTGGCGTAATGATGGTTTTTCAGGATGAGCAGCTTTTTCCATATATGACTGTTTTTCAAAATATTGCTTTTGGGCTGAAGTCTCAGCATATATCAGGTAAAGCCTTGCGAAAACGAGTTGCTGAAGTACTTGAACTTGTACAAATGACAGGTTATGAGAAGCGCTTGCCTAGTCAACTAAGCGGGGGTGAGCAGCAGCGTATTGCTCTAGCACGTGCAATCGCAGTACAACCTAAAGTGTTATTGTTGGATGAACCATTAAGTCATCTTGACGCGAATTTGCGCGAGCAGCTTCGTGAGATGGTTCGATACATTCAGCAACATTTGAAGATAACAATGCTATTTGTGACTCACGATCAGCATGAGGCTTTGAGTATTGCTGATCGAGTTGGAATTTTGATGCAAGGTGCCCTACAACAAGTTGCAATGCCAAATGAACTGTTACAGAATCCTAGCAATATTGATGTTGCGCGCTTCTTAGGGATGCCCAACATTTTTTGTGGTCAGAAGAGTGGAAGATGTTTACGTACTACGCTAGGCGATTTTAACCTCTCAGGAGAAAACAGCAAAGCGCAGGATGGCGAAGTATATTTTGTGGTTCCCACAACGGCTATTCAACCCATATTTGATAGCGCTATTCCGCAAAATTGCCTCACCGCTACAGTTGTTCATCAACAATACTATTATCATCGATGGCGTTACACGCTTAAAATTGCGGATGTAACGTTTTACATGGACTATTTGATGCCTTGTGAAGCGGCAGTGCTTGATGTTGTTATTGATCCCATGCAGATTAAGGTTTATCCAAAACATGCCACCCAAATTTAGATTTGTCTATGGAGACGTAAATTGTTATGAAAAACTCACGTTCACGGCAACCTTTTGAAATTATCCCCTTGAATATTACCGAGCGAATCAACCAATGGTCTATTATTAAAAATAGCCCACCCACTTCTTTGTTTTGGATGGCCTTATTGCGAATCATGCTTGGCTTGCTTTTTTTAACTACATGGGCGAGTAATGCATCAAAAGGACTATATACGCCTGATGGATTAGAGGAGTTTTTACGAGAAACATTAAATGAGGACTCAATACCTCTTTATGCTGAGTTTATTGAGAACGTGATTATTCCTATTCGTGGAATATTTGCACCTTTTCAATTGGTTACAGAATTTTTGTTGGGGGTAGCTTTGTTGCTGGGATTTTGCACACGTGGTGCTGCACTAGCAGGCGCTTTTTTTATTATAAATACATATCTACTTTCAATTGGGACAGATGAGTGGCCTTGGAGTTACTTCACAGTCTTAGGCGTTTTAGGAACAGTATATTTTACTAAAGCTGGGCGCAGTATCGGTGTTGATGTTCTTTTGCTACGCCACTTTGGAGAAACTAAATTTGCCTTGTGGTAAGGATAATTGAAACATGATACTTTTTGTATTGTACGGTATATTGCTGACCTTGCTGTTCATCTATGGCTTGAACATTTATTATTTAACTTATCTTGCTTGTCGACATAGACAACAGTGTTCCTCTCCATTAAGCGAAGTGGTGAAACCCATACCGTTTGTAACTGTGCAAATTCCCATCTATAACGAACGGTATGTAGCACAAAGGGTAATTCAGGCAGTATGCCAACTTGATTGGCCAAGAGATCGCTTACAGATACAAGTTTTAGATGATTCGACTGATAACACATCTTTACTCATAGCTGAAACAGTAAATTCGTTTCAAGCACAAGGTTTTTGTATTCAACATATTCAGCGTGCCGATCGACAAGGTTTTAAGGCGGGAGCTCTGGCAGAAGCCTTACCACATGCTCAAGGGGTATTCATTGCAATTTTTGATGCTGATTTTCTACCTCAACCGAATTTCTTGCGTCAGATGATACCTTATCTGCAAGCGGATGCTGAAGCAGCGTTTATACAAGCGCGGTGGGGACACCTTAATAAAGCACAAAGTTTGTTGACGCAGCTTCAGGCAATTGCTATTGATGCGCATTTTGCTATCGAACAATATGCGCGCTATAACGCAGGCTTTTTCTTTAATTTCAATGGCACAGCCGGCATATGGCGTAAGGAAGCGATTCAAGTCGCAGGTGGATGGCAAGCTGATACACTTACTGAAGACCTTGATCTTTCCTATCGTGCCCAGCTTTGTGGAATGCATGGAATATACTTACGGGATATTGTGGTATGTGGCGAAATTCCGCCAACTCTAAATGCTTTTCGTCGCCAACAACATAGATGGGCAAGGGGGAGTATAGAGTGCTCTCGGAAACTGCTATTGGGCCTATTACGTTCTCATTTTCCCAAAACAGTTAAGCTACAAAGCATCCTGCATCTCACAAGTTACGGTATTCAACTATTAATGACTTTAGTTGTATTACTATATATGCCTCTTTTGCTTTGGAACGGAGTTTCAAGTGCAATATTTAAATCTTTGTATGCCATTACTACTGTTTTTACCCTAACATTCTTTGCACCGACTTTGTACTTGATCTTTGGGCAACGCGAACTAGGTAAACAATGGTTTTCAAAGGCAGCATATATTGTCCTACTTAGTTTGTTGGGTGTAGGCATGATGTATCATAATGCTGCAGCTGTGCTTGCTGCTTTTTTGCCCCAAAAAACTGCTATTTTCGAGCGTACACCTAAGTATGGAGATGCTCAACTATATGGTGCAAATACTTATAAGTCTAAACTTAGTGGGATTGTTGTGTTTGAAGCTGTGATGGTTGTATATAATAGCCTAACTTTATATTTGGCTTTTCAACAGCAAAATTGGTCAATTGTCTTTTTTGTGGCTTTTTTCATGATGGGCTTACTATTTGTGTTGATGTTGAATTTATATCAGGAGTTGCAATTTAAATATTCATTAGCTTCTATAAACGAAGATACGACTTCCGATGTCACGAAGAACAATAATTATACTCTGCTGCTCACATATCCAGAACAGTAATGCCCCTATTTGTGTAGCTAAAAGAGGCCCATATTCTATATAACGCATCCACATTTCTTCACGCGGGTTTAGAGGATCGATGTAGATAAGATAGGATATTTGTATTGCCCAAGAAAAGTAGAGCCAACCTGCTATAAAAAGCATGTTTCTGAAATTATTGATTTTTATCAACGGCAACAATGCAATTAACCAAGTAAGATACCAAGGGAACACAGCAGCTGATAGAAGCAGATAAGTACTAATAAGCATTGTGCTGTGTTCAATAGCTCGTGCTAAATTTAGCATAGCAGAAGAGCGTAACCATACATACCCTCCTAACATTAACAAAATTAGTGTTGTTATGTTACGAGCTGTACGGGTAGGATTATTAGTGTATGGCTTCAGTTGTTCTGTTAGCCAGTAAAATACCCCGTCGTTAGTTTTCCAGCTATTTGTATAGATTCGTACTGCACCAAGAATGCCACTACCATCATCTTGTGCGCCAACACCCAATCCTGCATTTAAGAAAGGCAAGAATCCAAGCAAAACAACGAGTCCAAAAACGAGCGTAGCACGCCATTTCCAATAGCGTAGGAAGACAGGTACCAGCAAAAGGGGGATATATTTAATAAGGACAGCGCCTGCTAGTCCTATACTGCTGAGCGATTTTTGTTGTTGGGCATAGGTAAGCAAAGCAAGCAAAACGAAAAATGTCATTGCCGCGTCTATATGTGCTCCATGCGCAAACTCTACGATAATAAGTGGATTGAGTAAATAGAGTAATGACTGCCTAGCAGGGCGCTTGAGTTGTTTTAAAAGTAAAGCAATTAGTAGACCATTGCCCAAATCAAAGGCTGTAAATGCTATTTGCATAGCGAGTGGATTTTCCGATGAAATGGCGACAATACTACTAAAAATGATTTGTGCAGCAGGGGGGTAAGGTGTTGCCATGTGTGTGTGTTCTATTTTGGCCGATAATGGGGTACGTAAATGATCAAGTTCTGGAGCATCAACGCGATACATATATGGATTAATGCCTGTGTTGATAAGCCTTCCATCCCATATATAGCGCCAAACGTCTGTTGAGAGTGTTGGAGAATCGACCCATAAGACAACTCGGCATAAGATCGCTAATCCAACTAAAATCCATAGATGATAAGGTTGATTTAGACGTTTTAAGATCGTCAAGATAATAAAGTAGCCGATAAAGGCAACCGTTATGCCACTTAAATAGTTGTAGGCTTGGCGCGTATAGTGAGTGAGCGTTGTAATATACAACACCCCTCCCAAAATGCAGCCGTTGCTAACGGCAAAAATAACTTTAGTTATAAATGCTAAGGCAGTAATTTGTGATTCTGTTTTTGATGTGTCCATGAGGATGATTTTATGTCTAATATCTCTCGTGCTTTTGATGATAAAGCGTTTGAATGGGAACACTATACCCAAACACCCGCCGGACGCTTGCGTGAATTTTTAAATTGGCACTATTTACAGCCTTATTTGCCCCCGCCATCGGCTACGATTCTCGATGTTGGTGCTGGTACAGGGGGGCTAGGTATTATGCTAGCAAAGGCTGGTTATACTGTTCACTTGCTTGATATTTCAGAGAAAATGCTCGCTATTGCCTCGCAAAAAGCAGCCTCACATCGCTTGACGCTATTTTTTCATCATACTGATCTCACAAATTTTGTTCCTCCTGAAATTCGATTTGATGTTATTTGCTGTCATACTGTATTGGCTTATGTTTCGGATGCTGCGGCTACCATTCAGCAAATGGCTAAGTGGCTTAAACCTAATGGTATTTTATCAGTGGTATTTGTAAATCGACATGCAGATGTACTTAAAAGTGCATTGCGAAAAGCTGATTGGCGAAGCGCTTACCAGCAACTTTCTTCCTCATCTGCCTGTGCAGATTTATTTGGTGTGCCACGTAAACTCTATGATGCGGAGACTATACTACAGCTGTTGGCTGATGCTCACTTTAAACCAGTTGCCGAGTATGGTGTGCGCATTTTTACTGATTATCATGAACATGAAAATTGGCACCATAACCAAGCCGAACTTGAAGCTCTTATTCAGTTAGAGACTGCTGCATCTTCACTAGCTCCTTATCAGCGGATTGGACGTTATGGTCAGATTATCGCACGCTTGATGAAGTAATTATCAAGATATGCCATAGAAATGACTGATAAATACTCAAGGTCTATTTTCTAGGTGCGATGAGGATTACACTATGAAATGATTTTCATGATATTAAGGTGTCAATAAGATGAGTTTTTATCGTAAAACATATGTGAGCGTTGCTTTGGATAATGCTACAGATGGTTTTCAGGCTGGGCGAAATATCGCTCAACAAGCTATAGAAAAACTGTCAGGGCATCCTCCAACGATTGCATTGTTATTTGTTTCTCATCCTCTACCTAAGCAAGTTTTAGAGGGAGTCCTAAGTGTACTTGGAGATGTGCCACTGGTAGGGGGGACTTCAGCTGGTGAATACTCTCATGAAGGATATGTTGAAGATGGCGCTGGATTAATGCTAATTCACGCTGAAGATATACGATTTTATCCATTTGGTTATAAGGCTTCATGGTGGCGACGCAGTCGCTCTTTATTAGGGCAGTTAGTAGGCATATCCCCCGATGGATTAGGAAGTCGATATAATCATCGTTCTCTAATCTTATTTCCTGATGATCACTCGATGGATTTAGACAATATCATAGAACAAGCAATGAGTGAAACTGGAATGCTTTATGATATTTTAGGTGGGCCGAGCCCTACCGTTAATCAACCGCCGCCTCGATTACCTATGATGTTTTTTAATCGTAAATCGGTACATCAAGGAATGGTAGGACTAGAAATATTAAGCCAACATGCATTTGGTTTGTCTATTGCAAATGGTTGGCAGCCACTAAGCGGCCCCTACCGTATTACTTCTAGCGATAAGGGACTTATCATAACAATCGATGGTCGGCCTGCTCGTGAGGTTTATGAAGATTTTTTTGACGAATTAGGCCTGTCGCCAATTGAGTTGGATGGCCCTCAACTATTAAAATATCCAATAGGCGTTTGCCATAATGCAACTTGTCGCGTTAGCCTAGCTATGGGTTTTGAGCGAAACGGTGCCCTAAAGGTAACTACTGCACCACCGCCAAATACAATCATTCATATTCTTTCAACCCAGCCATCATCGATGATTAATGCGGCGCAGCGTGCAATTCAATCAGCATTGCGCCGTGTTCATGCAACACCCGTCGGTCTATTGTTTATTGATTGCATGTCCACAAGTATGTTGTTAGGAGAGAGTTATTCTCAGCAACAAAAAGTAGTTCAAGAAAGCGTAGGGGATGTGCCATTTTTAGGCTTTAGAAGTCATGGTGTCTTAGCGCGTTTAGTGGGGCAAACGAGTGGGCATTATGAATGTTCAGTCGGGACGTGGGTAATTCCGGGATAATTTCAATGAATACTACTTATATCGATATTTTGACCAGCAATAATTTAGATGAAGTTATTGAACGTTCTACAGCACGCTTTATGGAGCTTGTGAATCCATTAGCAATGTGCCTCTTATTGTGGGATACAGAATTACATCGTTATATAGTGGGAGAAACAGTTGTTAATGATCCTCAGCTTGCGCCCTCAGTTTTTCGACGTGTGGTTTTAAGTTTTGTAGGCAATCGGGTGAGTGTTACACAAGAACATTTACATTGCTTACGCTTAGATGATCATGATCAACATGTAGGGCTTGTTGTTTACAAAGGTGATCGGGTTTTAGATTCTCCAGAAGCAAATTTATATTCACGCTGCGTAGGAAAAGCGTTACATATAAATTTTCGACTTGCTGTAGCTGAACGTGAACACCATCAACTGGAAGCTGATACTAAAAGATTAGAGCATTTGTTGCAAGCCGTTGAGCAACAACAGCGTACCATTGATCGCTTATTAGCGAGTGAGCGCGAATGGTCTGCTGAGCTAGAACGGCGCGTTGAGGCACAAGTGCACGCTTTAAACGAAGCTCAAAAACGCCTTATACAATCTGAAAAACTTGCTGTTATAGGTAAATTAGCAAGCTCGTTGGCTCATGAACTTAATAATCCTTTACAGGCTATTCAGAGTGGGATCGGCTTGGTAATAGAGGATTTGCGAGCAGGTCATATTCACCAAGTAGAACTTGATTTGAAAGTGATCGAAGATGAACTAGATCGCATTCAGTCTATTTTCCGACAGATGCTTGATTTTTATCGTCCAAATCAGACGGAACGGGTACCTCTTGATGTTAATGCTATTTGCCATGATCTGGCTATTCTAATGCGAAAACGTTTACAGCGGTCAAATATTACATTGACATTAGACCTCGCAGAACAATTACCTGTTGTTATTGGAGATCGTAACCAAATCAAACAAATACTCATTAATTTGATGCTCAATGCTGCCGAAGCAATGGACACTGTGGGGGGAAGCGTTATCTTAAAAACTGCATCTGATGAAGCTAATGTTGTTATAACTGTAGCAGATAATGGGCCCGGAATTCCTGAAGAGCATTTGCCTCATCTGTTTGAACCACTCTTTACTACTAAAGTGCGCGGTTTGGGTTTGGGATTGTCTATTTGCGAAGAGATTGTCAAGCAACATGGAGGATATATAGATGTCACAACTAAAGTCGGTGTTGGGACATCTTTTGCTCTACAATTGCCAATTTATAAGGAGGGAACTTTAGAATAGTGTCTGCGAGAATTCTTGTAGTGGATGATGAACCTACTATACGTAAGTTTATTGTGCGCGCATTAGAACGAGAAGGGTATGAAGTCGAGTCAACATCAGATGGGCAAAAAGCATATGAGATGCTTATGCAATCATCTTTTGATGTACTCTTGACGGACATTCGCATGGATTATCTGGATGGTGTAGGGTTGCTACGTCGCATTAAACGCGAGCAACCATTATTAGCAGTTATTTTATTTACAGGCCATGCAACGGTACAAACTGCTATTGAAGCCTTACGATATGGGGCTTTTGATTATCTATTGAAACCTGTGAAAAATGAACATATTATCGATACCGTTGCTAAGGCGCTTCAATTTCGCGAACAACAACAGCGTCGCGAACGCTTAGAGAGCATTGCCGATCAAATTGTCATGGCTTTGCAGCCAACTTCTTCTACAACCGCTGCTACAGATGGAAAAATTTTAACTGTTGGCGATATTATTGTTGATACAACTGCCTATAAAACCTTTGTGCGTGGTGAATCCATACATTTAACTCCAACTGAATTTCGCTTGTTGGCGGCACTAGCATCAACGCCCGGCCAAGTGTGGGAATATTTACCTCTCGTAGAAAAAGCCTGTGGCTATCAATGTAGCCGTGATGAGGCTCGACAAATTATAAGTACTCATGTGATTAATCTTCGCCATAAGCTCCAGATACCTGAACATGAAATTGGCTACGTTGAAGTAGTTCGTGGGGTTGGCTATCGACTTAAATCTACTGAATAAAATTGCCCCGACCAAAATTTTGATCGGGGTAAGTATCTTTAACGGGGTGAAATATCGCTAATGGGAATTGGCGTAACTGTTGCCCCTTCATCTGCATATGGATCGGGGGGCAAGACAAAAAATTCATTGCGCATAAATGGCGATACATCTTGCGGTAATGGATCGGTTGGAATAAATGGCTTCCAATTGTCTTCATATATTTTGACGAGATCAGGATTGTCTAAGCGTTCAAGTATCCATTGACGAAAATAGTCATCTCTTGCTTTTTGAATATCACCGGGTTGTAAGATGTCGAGTTCTTGATTGATGACGACTGCAACATACCAACCACTATCTGTTGCAATAGGCCCTACTACATCACCGATATTCGCCTCAAAAATAGCGTTAATAACATCGTTTGGCAGGTCAGGTGTGCCACGTGTAACAGTGCGATTTACTTGATCGCTGCTTGCAGAAAGCCCAAATTGGCGTGCCACAGTTGCAACTGCTGCACCATCTTTCAACAAATCTACAGCTTGAACAGCATCTTCTAAAGTATTGAGCAATAAGTCTTGTACGATGACGCGCGTTAATCCTTGTTGGTCGAGCTCTTCAAGTGGTGCTTGCTCGCCAATAATAACGCGCAATTGTTCATAATACGTCAGCGCACGCATGATCTCTAAGAATTGTGCTTCGCTCATACCAGTATAGAGTTGAAGTTGTTCGATAAATTTATTATAGGCCTCATCCCAGTTATCAGGGCGTACACCATTAGGCCCTAATTCGACACCAATACGTGCCGCTATACGACCGTCATAATAGGTTTGATCAAGCTCTAAGTCACGGCGCGCGGCTTCTTGCAGGATGATCTGTTCGGTTAACATAATGTCCATCGTCTGCAATCCCATCGATTCCACGTCGCCAAGCGTATAGAAAAGAGCCAGTGTTTTAGAATTTTCTGGAAGGGTTAAATTAAGCACTTGCTCATATCCAAATCGATCAATTGAACGTGAAAGACCTAGCAAGGGGAGCCAACGCTCGTAGCGTACACGGGCCTGATATTCATTTAATGTTATTTTTCGCTCTCCAACTTCTGCCACAATCGCGTTTGGATCAGCATCTGGAAATGGGGTTGCGGTAAGATAGGGGGTTGATGTCGCAGTTGGTGTTGGGCTAGGCCCTGCTGTAGGAGGGGCGTTTGTTAATGCTATGCGTGTTTGAGCCGCTTGAGTTGTGGGCAAGTTGCGGCTTTCAATGCGTGGTTCTTGGCGTTCAATACAAGCACTTAATAGCGTCAATAGCAAAATCAGCGCTAGGGCAATCCCTAGCCAGCGCGTTTTTTTTCTCATCTTACTAAAATTCCTATTTATTGTTATGAATTATCTCTAATTGTTGAATATCAATGTGTCATTCTACTTTGAGCTTTAGCGTGGTTCAAGGAAATATTGTGTTGCATCTCCTTCAGCAACCCAACCTTCTGTGCCATCGGCTAATGCAATGGGCCACCATAAAAAGCCATCCGTACAAATAGGCTCGCCTATAATTTCTACCATTTCCCCACTTCCGATGTTCAAGAGTAAAGCTCCACTGAGGCCTGCTTGTGCACGAAC
>RFGP01000084.1 GCA_003697365.1 Chloroflexota bacterium
GGCAAGACCTCACAGTTTTTCGTCGTCAATGGTTACAAATCTCTGGTATTCCGCGTTATATATTAGCTTGGCATTATGAAGATCAGCTTCTAAGTATTCGTGTTTGCAATCAGCGCGACGTAACTTATAGCATAACTCTCAGTTTACACGTTATTGGCATCGATAACGCTATTCTGGAGACAAAGCAATTCGACTTACAAGATAATGCCATCATAAACATTCCATTAGAAACAATGCCTCACCAAATTGAAGTAGACCCAGATCAAATGGTGCTTGGTGCCTTCAATACACAACAGGTTACCAACATTTCGAGTTGCTTATTCCTCACAGAATAGTGCTACAATATTGCCTTGAAGATCAATTGAATAATGAATTTAAGAGGAAGTTATCGTGAAAATCCGATATTCTCAACCTTTAGAGCTTGTAGTACGTGGTGCGACAGTTGGGCTTCTGCTTGGATTAGTTTTTGCAGCTGGCTTCTTTACCCGCGATATAATGAGTTCCCCAACAACATCTAGTGTGCGTGCTCAAGATGACCCAACAGCACTACAGTTCACATTATTAGATGAAGTACATCAATTGGTTGTCAACAATTTCTATACTGAGTTGCCGCCTAACCAGCAGCTACACTACGCCGCTATACGTGGTTACTTAGGCGCACTTGGTGATCCTTATAGTTTTTTCAATGAACCACCTGTCGCGCGTAGTGAAAGCGATGCGCTTGCTGGACGTTATGGTGGTATTGGTGTTGAGATTAAACGCAACGTTCTTGGCGAAATAGAACTCTTTCCATATCCAGATAGCCCAGAATTTCGCGCTGGCATACGAGATGGCGATATTTTACTTGCTATCAATGGAGAACCTGTTACACCTGAACAAAACTTAGATGTTATCCGTCAAGCGCTACGAGGTGAAGTTACAGATAGCGGAAACGGCGTTGAGATTACTGTTCGCTCAATTGCATCTAATGAAGAAGTCACTTATCAAATTCCATTTGAGGAAATCCGCATTCCATCCGTGTTATGGCGTATGTTACCCGATGAACCGCTTATCGGATATATTAATATCATGAGCTTCACAAGCCGCACGCCTGACGAAATATCAGAAGCGGTTAATGAGCTTAATGAGCAAGGAATGCAAGCGCTCATTCTTGATTTGCGCAACAATTCAGGCGGCTTATTGCAAGAGAGTATTGACGTAGCAGATGCCTTTTTAGAAGAAGGGATCATTGTTATTGAGCAAAGCCGAGTTTCAGGCGAAGTTATTGAAGTGGCTACTGAAGGCAGTATCATTCCACCAGATATGCCCTTAATAATTTTAGTCAATGATCGAACAGCTAGTGCCTCTGAAGTTGTTGCTGGCGCTTTACAGCAAAATGATCGCGCATTACTCATTGGGCAACGCACACGTGGCAAAGGATCGGTTCAATATATATTTGGGTTGTCAGATGGTTCATCATTCCGAATTACTGGAGCTATTTGGCTAACACCTAATCGTACACCTCTGGACGGTGTCGGCCTTACACCAGATATTGAGATGATCCCTGACATAAATGGCCGTGAAGTTGAACTAGATGAAGCAATACGCCAAATACGCGAACAAATTATCGTTGCTCAAGACTAGAGATATGGTACAAAAAGATGAATAATCCTGAACTGAATTTTTCACCCAATGAACTTACCGAGCATGAGTCGACAAGAGCTGAGAAAAACCCCACGTCTCTGAGTTCTTTTCAGTTCATCACAATACTATTTGCCTTAATAGTAACAGCAGGACTAGGGTTCATCGGGGGCATTGTGTATGATCGCCAAAATAGCATTGCCTATTCAGAAGAGTTTGAAGTCTTCTGGGAAGTATGGGATCATATAGAAGAAGACTACTACTTCCAAGAACAGCTCCCTGCCCCAAAAGAACGAGTCTATGGAAGCATTGAAGGTTTTATCAACACAATTGGCGACGTAAACACACGTTTTCTGCGACCTGAGCCCGCTGAAAATAACCGTGAAGTCATTAATGGGCGTTTTGGTGGAATAGGGGCCAGTGTAAGCATTAATGAAGATGGTGAGCCCTTCATCGTAGATATTATCCGTGATAGTTGTATCAAGAAAACGCCTGCTGATGAGGCAGGTCTCCAAAGCGGCGATATTATTCGCGCCGTAGATGGTGAAGAAGTTGTTGGCTTATCCTTAGAAACCATAGTTGATATGGTACGCGGTGAGGAGGGAACAGATGTTGTGCTTACCATTTATCGCCCTTCTGATGACGAAACCTTTGATGTTCGTATTCAGCGAGCAGCAGTAGAATCTATTACGGTCTTAGATGAGCTATACGGTGATGTGGGCTATTTGCGCCTTACCTTATTCAATGCGCTTGCTACTTTTCAACTAAAATGTAAGCTAGAGGCTATGTTGGATACGAATCCTCGTGCCATTATTCTTGATTTGCGAGGCAATCCGGGGGGATTCTTGAACGAAGCGCTGACTGTCGCTGATTTATTCCTAGATCAGGGAGTAGTGGTTATCCAACGTGATCGCAAAGGAAATGAAGAAATTCTAACTTCAGATAATGGGGATATTGCTGAAGATATTCCGCTTGTTGTCTTAGTAGACGAAGGTAGTGCTAGTGCATCTGAAGTTGTGGGCGGGGCGTTGCAAGATCGTGGTCGTGCTGTACTTATCGGCCAAACAACGTTTGGTAAAGGATCAGTACAATATGTTTATGAACTATCTGACGGGAGTGAACTACGAGTTACAGCGGCTGCTTGGTATACTCCTAAAAATCGACGCATAGAAGGAATTGGCTTAGAACCCGATATTCCGCTAACTAGTGAACAGTTCGATGCAGAAGGTAACGATCTCTTCTTGCAAGCAGCACTAGATTTTATCGATGTTCATTTTCCGATAGAGCAAGTTCCATCTGCTTATCAACCATTGCCGTTCAACCAATATACGAATACCCTCATTGCAAAAAGGTAATCGATCATGACCGATGGAATAAAAGTTATCACTCGGAATCGCAAAGCAACTCACAACTATGAATTGTTGGAGCGATACGAAGCGGGGATTGTACTAACAGGTTCAGAGATCAAATCTATTCGCGCTGGTCGCATAAGCCTACAAGAAGCCTATGTAATACATCGTGATGGCGAACTGTGGCTCATGAATGCTCATATCCCTGAATATAAGGAAGCCGCTAAACAAAGCCATCATCCTTTGCGCCCTCGAAAACTGCTCTTACATCGAAGAGAGATTGATGAGATTGTAGAAGATTTATCAATTCGCGGTTATACACTCATTCCTACTCAAGTATATCTTCGTAATGGGCGGGCAAAAGTAGAAATTGCACTCGCTCGTGGTAAGAAACTTCATGATAAGCGCCAATCTCTACGTGAAAAAGATGACAAGCGTCGTATGGAACGAGCGTTGAAGGACTATCGACGGTGAGACAACCACCCAGTATCTGGCCAAGTAGTTTACGGGGGATCAATGCTCTTGATCCCCCGCAAAAAGAAGCTATTTACTTCACACTCATTCCAGATTGGGTTTATACACGTTTTGGGATTGATCCTTTAACGCATACGATCAACGGAAAAAAAGTAGTTCATTTACGTGCTCCAGAAAACAGTCGTGCGATGGAGTTGTCGATTTTCCATCATCCTGAGGCTGAAGACCCTGTCTTGTACTTAAATATGGCAGATTCACTACTGGGTCAATTGATGGTCTTATTGGTGGTCATGAACGATACAGAATCAAGGCGTTATGATGTTGACCGATTACCAGATGGAACGCCCACTAATTTAGGGACTTCATGCCGTAATATTGAAGCAGAGCTCGAAGCCATGCGTGATGGCCTAGCACCCGGACAAATTCGTCGGGGGTTACGCGGTTTTCGCCAATCTGTCCCCTATTTTGAGCGATTTGTTGAATCTATGCATCATGATATGTTTTTAATTGAACCGTTATCTTATCACAATGCCATTGTTTTTGAGCGATACGGCTTTGGTTACACAGTGGGACGTAAAGAGATGGAACGTATCCACCGCGAATTTCAACCCGGGGGAGAACTGTATACCCAATTAGATGGCAGTACACCTTTTCGTCATCCAGATGCGTGGCGTACAGTACGTGGTCGTTCTTGGGCAATCCATGATGGTATTTTAGGACATCCTTTTACGGGGTTTCATATGTATAAACGCATCTATCATCACGCCAATGTAAATACATTTCCAGATGCTGTATGGTGAAAATCAACCCAGCATGACAGCAAGAGAACCCGCACTAACTATTAAATCAATTCGAGATGTTCTGAAGCGATTGGGGCAATTCGATCAACTGCCCGAAACACCTCTAGCCGAATATGTGTTAGTCCGACAGTATATCAATCGCCCTGAGAGCGTAAAAGACAATACTGCTATTGCTCGAATTGTATTTGATGTTGTTGCAAATGTTATTACTGAAGAATTTACAAGGCTTCGGCAAAAACTCAAACTTCCAGCGCCGACTACTGAACAAACTAATGAAGATCACCTCAATGCCATTAAATTAGATGCACAAAGTGATAACCCACTATTAATGGCGGCAAGTTCAGTCTATTATGTGTATTTAACCCCTGAACTTCATCTAGATTTTGAAACTGTTGATCGCCTTTTTCATGTTGATTCGCGTACTATGCAACGCTGGCGTAACCAATTTTTTGAGCGTGTTCGGCAAAAGATTATCAAGCAAGAAGTAGAAGCACGCCAAAATTATCGCAAAAAGAAGTGTTTATTTGCCCTGCCTCATACCCCTATCACATTCTTAGAATCTCAGGAACAAACTATTCGTAGTGCGCTGAATCAGTTTCAACATACTAAAGCAATCATGATTTATGGCCCTAGTGGCAGCGGAAAAAGCGTTGTCGCAGAGCAACTAGCAAAACGTTGCATTGAGATTCTGCCCATCAGCGATATTGTATGGCTACGTTTACCGCAAGAGTTATCTGATAATCCCACCAGTGATGATTTATTACGACTTATTTGTGATGAGCTGTATATCAACTATGCTAAATTAAGCCCTAGACATGCACTACAAAGCTATCTCGCTGCACTTTCAAATGATGAGCAGTTGCTACTTATATTAGATAATGCGAGTGAGTGGATGAGGGCATTATTAGACAGTTGGATCATTCTTGGGCAGTGTTGGTTAATTGTCACTGCTAATGCGCGTTTGCCCGAATGGCCAACAAGCGAAATAGGTTGCCAGCCCATCTCTTTAACTGAAGCAAAACAATTACTCAAATTTCTACAACGTCACTTTTACCCCACACCCAACACTGATGATCTTGCCAGTCTTAGCGAAACCCTACATGAGACTTATCATGGTAACATAGGTCACATTCAACATGCCTATCGATTTATTGAGCACCTTACCCCTACCGTCCACTTTCAACACCAATTACCACTTACGCGCTTAAGTGACCAACAGCAACGCCTTTTGCTGCTAATGGGATATTTGGCGCTAAATACTACATTGATATATGACACCATTAGTCGTGTTGTGCAGGAAATTGGGCTTTGTCCTCAAGAGCAATTAGAGCGCGATTTTTTAGCGTTAATTGATAGTGGCTTCTTACAAGCAGAATATCACCCACCAGAACGATACTATCACCTTGCGATGTCATTAGAACAGCTTTTATCAAACGATCTCTTCGCGACTAACAACACTCAGCTAATCGAGTGTATTATCAAAAAATCTCATCAACCAATGGGGTTTCATCTGCTTTGTTGTTCACTAACATGGACACAGCTTTCTAGCGAACAACTCCTTAAAATCGTGCGCCTTGCTCATTATTATGTGAAGCAAAAAAATATGTGGCAACAATGGCTGATGCGCCTACAAAGCCTAGAGAAGAATTTAACATCATATCCGACATCTTATATCATATTACTCATTGAAAAAGCAGCTGCACTGCGATGGTTAGGGCGCTTTCAAGATGCTCAACAAACAGTCAATAAAGCTATAGCCCTAGCCCACCCTTTTCCATTGTTATTAGCTGAAGGTTTATTAGAGCGTAGTCGACTAGCACCTTATATAGGTACTTTAGATGATACCGACGCGCAGTGGGCAGGTGAAATTTTTACGGAACATGGAAACCAAGAGGGTATACAACGTGCTTTATTATCTTTAGCGCGTTTATGGTGCTATTCCGATCCTGAGACTGCAGAAAATTTTTTATTACAAGTTACAGAACATGATACAGTTTATTGGTCTTTATATGCGGAGATAAAACTCGCTCAAGGACATATTAAAGAGGCTAGAGAAATGATTCGGCATTGCTTACAACAGGCCAATCATCAAGAGGCTTCTTACGCACGTTTATTAAATTTATTAGGGCGCATTCTCTCAGCCGACGGCCAAACTGATGCCATTTACCCTGTTTATGAGAATGCCATTAATTATGCTCAACAATACTATGACATATGGGGTTTGGCGCGACTTTATACGAACTTTGCCGCAATTTTAATAAATTTCGGAGACTTAAGTACAGCGCGCGAACAACTTCTGAGAGCAATTCAATTGTACAAACAGATACAAGATAGCACTGGTCAACAAGCGGCTCAAGATAATCTAAACTTATTGAGAAAGCTCGCTAAAGACTCCTAAGTGTCCAAGACTCTTTTAACTACGTATTTCTCAATTTTTAGGTAAAAATATATAGCATAATACAAAAGCCTATGCTATGATAGAAACTGCTAAGCCCCCTTAGCTCAGCGGCCAGAGCAGTGGTCTTCGGAACCAAAGGTCAGGGGTTCGAATCCTCTAGGGGGCGTTTCTTTCATCCCCACAAGGAACAAAAACACATGCCTCTCATTGATAATAAATATCAAGAAAACGGCTTTTTACTTTTAACCTATAAGAATCGACAACCTGATCCTAATGTTTTATGTCCTGAGTGTGGGCGCAAAACGCACCATGTGGCAACCATCTATGATGAGTGGAGCGAAGCACATTCATCTTTCATTTATTACCATTATTGCAAACGTGAGCAGATCATCATACAGCGTATTGCCCGTACAGATAATCTTGAGCAGAGGCATATTACAACTTTCAAACAACCGCCTGCTGAACTTCTAGTTGAGTTATTAGCAACAGCACGTCAGCAAAACGGGCGCAATGTTACCACACTGACAATTAACCGTCATTGGTGGGCACCAAAGCGTTATCCACTACATTTAGGCATAGCGTTGGAAGTAGACGACGAGGAAGTTGTAGACCCTGTATCAGCATTAGGGGAAGAAAATATCAATGAAATTCCAATTACGCCTTATGAACCGCCAGCATCAACACCACGCAACCCTTTTACATCAAGACCAATAGCGTCTTCGTCAATAGAGGCGGATTCCACTCATAATGAAGGTGAAGGGGCCTCTGCTTCCGAAACAAAAACAGAGGCACAAGATGATGAAACAGCTACTCCACCTCAACCTTAATTTTCGTAGAGGCATTTTTGTTTTCTGGAGATGATGTTTCTTCTTCGTCTGATTGATTCGTCATATTTTCAACGGTCTCACGAGTTGCATCCACGAATACCTTAAACGAATCTAGAAAGGCACGCCCTGCCTTACCCGCATGTTCACGAAATTCTTTAGGTAGCAAAGACTCTACTGCACGCCCTAGTTCTTCTAAGGCTATCCGTTGATGATGGATAAATTCACGAAATGGGTTCTCATCAGATTGTGAGGCTTCCTCATTTTCTGAAGTTTCAGGAGAGACTTCTAACTCTAGGTTGTCTTGTGGGTCTAGCGAATGATCTGTCATTGGTATCGTCCTTTTCTCTAGAACGGTAATTTGACGATAGGATTTACTTCTCACTATATACGATTTACGTCAAAATTATGTAAAAGTTGCAAACTAGTATCCCTTTTCTCGATTGACAACATTAAGTAAAGGCTGCCCGTGAAGATAACGCTGTAAGTTTTCAATAAAAATATCTGCAGCGCGCTTAGTGTAATTGACCATATTGCCAGAGATATGAGGACTAATGATTATATTAGGCGCTTTCCAGAGAGGACTATCTACAGGCAGTGGCTCGTGTTCAAAGACATCAAAAGCAGCCCCGCCTAAACGTCCTTCTTGCAATGCTTTCGCTAGAGCTACTTCATCAACAATGCCACCACGCCCTACATTAATCAAGAACGCTGTAGATTTCATCTTCTGAATAAGTTGTTCGCCAAAAAAGCCACGAGTTTGGTCAGTAAGTGGTAGTGTAATAACGACAAAATCGCACTCTTTTATCATAAACCCCGTTGCTTCTGGAGGATATAATCGATCAACCATTTCAGCCGCAGGGTCCCCACGCCCTTCTATATGATAGCGCTCATCTGTCGGATGCCTCACGTCTCGTTTTGTCGCTAAGACAGTAGCACCAAATGCCTTACATAAACGTGCTATTTCTTGCCCTATACGCCCATAACCTAAAATGCCAACAGTAGATTGCCCTAACTCTTGTGCCATAAATAAAGAATAACGTTGATCTGACCATTCTTGGCGTGCTTGATGCTGCAGGAGAAGGGGTATGCGATGTCCTAACGCTAACATCATACCAATAACATATTCTCCAATTTTTGCAGCATGAATACCTCCGCTATTTGTTAAAATGATTTGGGGATTTGCTAGCATGAAAGGGTCTTTCAGTATATTTTCTACACCAGAAAAAATGCTATGTATCCACTTCACGTTAGTGTTAATAGTGGTAGGAGGCAAGAAGCCGCCTGTGAAGATAATTTCAGCGTTAGTCCATGCTTTATTAGGAATGTCTTTTTCTTTCTCTGCATCAAATACTTTGAGCTTAATACGTGGATCAACCGCTCGAATCCGCGCTTGAGTTTCTTCATCAAGCCGCATTATCCCCAATGTAACAACAACATTAATTGGTTGTGTCATAAAAATCACTCTCTACGAAACATCATTGAACCCAAACCTAGACCAATCAGCACTATTTGTCCAACGATTAAATAAGGTAAAAAACGTCTTAGCACACTTTCATTTTCCTGCCCTGAAGAAAGTTTAACTTGTTTTTGGTTTGTTTCAACTGTGGCCGAACGTTCAACATAAATGGTAGGAGTAAATGTTGGCATTACAGCAACAACTGTCGGTAAAACAATCGGTGTTGCCGAAGGCGGAATATTCGTTGGTGTAAAGGTTGCCGTCCAGACAGGGGTAAATGTCCATGTGGGAGAAGGCGTGAATGTTGGCACAGTTGGTGAAGGGGTAAATGTGCGAGTTGGAGGCGGACGGCGTGTAGGAACAATTACATCATTAGAAGTATTAGGCGCTGGTTCTTCAACTGCCGACGAATTATTAGCTATTGAAGATGTATCAACAATTGGTTGTGCTGGTGGAGGATTGATGTTCCCTTTGCCAAATACTAGCGTATAAAAATTTCCATGCACGCCGCTTGCTATGCCAATGCCAATTTCGTTAGTATTAGTGTTCACCAACCCCGAGTAGTGGATGCTTGAGTTAATCCAAAAGTTCCATGCATCAGCAGCAGTTGCCAATCCACCACCATAAATGTTCTCAATAACCCAACTGCCTCCATAACCATTTGCTGCTGCTCGTGTAGCTGGCGTAGAACCGTTGGCTTGGGTGTGGCTAATGTCTCCTGTAGATGCCATATATTCACTGTGTTGCTGAGCAGCCGCCGCCAATTGATCATTCCACACATAGGCATGAATACCAACAGTGGCGCGCAGGTTATTGATTTGATTGAGTAGCCAAGTTTTCTCATCTTGAGCTTGGCTAGCACCTTGTAGATTGCTTAATTGCCAACACATTGAAAGCAATAAAAGTATAGTGCAAACGAAAATTCGTCGCCTTATCATAAAATCACTCCACATGAAAATGCGATGCTTGGTATTTTAACCCGAAAATGCTATCGAGTTTAGGCGCTTTCATAGCACTTGTATGACTTGGTGAATTCATCGCATACTTGTTCTATCACAATATGCTGATTAAAATGATTGTTAATTAAACTCTTGTTTGATTATTAAAACGAACCTATAAGGAAAAATTACGTGGCTAGAAAACCCGCTGAACAAGCTGTAAGCCGAGAGGATATTTTATTAGCTGCTGCTGATGTGTTTCGAGCACAAGGCTATCATGGTGCTAAAATGGCTGATATTGCTAGTGAAGTTGATCTTACAGCTGGTAGTCTTTACCATCACTTTCCAGCTGGCAAACAACAAATATTGCGAGAAGTGCTCAATAATGGACTTGATATGGTAACTGAACATGTCCGCAAGATTGTTGAAGACCCTGATCTCTCGCCACC
This sequence comes from Chloroflexota bacterium, assembly GCA_003697365.1. Lineage (GTDB taxonomy): Bacteria > Chloroflexota > Anaerolineae > Aggregatilineales > J027 > J027. Next base: position 10,312 of record RFGP01000084.1, read on the forward strand.
AGAAAAGTTGAAAAAAGCTATCTACGCCCATGTGACAGCGCTAACTGAAAATCCATCTGTAGCTGCTGCTCTAGTCTTTGAAACTCGCAATATCTTAAATGATCAAGAGGGCCGTGATGCATATCTTAAACGGCGCGATATTTTCGAGAATCTATACCAACAGGTAATCCAAGATGGTATTGATAGTGGCGTATTCAAACCTGTTGATGTTGACATTTTCACCAAGACATTACTTGGTGCACACAACTGGATCGGCGTTTGGTATCGTCCTGAAGGTCGTCTAAGTGGTGCAGACATTGCCGCAACAATTGCTGATATATTCTTGCAGGCATTGTTACAGCGCTAGGCTAATTCTCTGAATTATCTACCGTTGTAAGTGCCCAAGAAGGAACCTCTGGGCGAGTTATCACAAGGCCGGATTCAGTGCGATGCGCAATTTTAAGAACTATCTCTTTTTGTTCATATCTTGGCACAGCAACGAGGTAACTAATAGCGGCGGTCTCTTCCTCACCTATAAAATAAACAATACCATCTTGGGAAGGATTTGCATAAGATTGAATTACATTCAAACTTTCTGCTAATGGTAAGCCATCGATGATTGCTGTACCAAAATAAAGTCGTATTAAATTAGTTGGTACGCGAAAAGTACACTGTCCCAAATTACCAGTAATACAGGTGCTGACATATTGAATAGGCTCAAAGGGCATATTATCTAGTAGCGCTGTAATACATAATCCCTTTAGCGGCCGTCCGTCTAGCATACTCACATTGATAGTCAAATTTTTATCGACGCGAACAGAATCAATAGTTGGCCATTGTGTGACATTTGGACACGAAGATTGAACGGCTAAAGGTTCTAACGTTAATGTAGGTACAGATGTATAGTTTTTGTTTTCAATTTGAATGCTAAAACCTCCCCATATCATCGCAAGTAGTGTAATTGATATGGGGAGTAACAATAGCCACAAACGCTTATCCTGCATTTGCTGTCATTTCTTCTAAAAACTTAACAGGATCGATAACACTGCCACGTTCGCGTACTTCAAAGTGCAGATGTGGTGCTGTAGAACATCCTGTAGAACCAACACGTCCAATTACAAAACCTTCTCCCTGAATTTTATCGCCAATTTCAACACTGATGACGCTGAGATGCGCATACAAAAATTCATATTTGATACCGTTTAAAGTTGTTTCGATAACAACCATATACCCATAGCCCTCGTGTGGCTCTTCCGAGCCAGCGAATTTGAAACACTCGTCTGTATAATCTCTGCCGCTAGTTGCAAATATCCAATCTTTGAAAGAACCCGCCCATGTAACAGTGCCCGAACTTACTGAGTAAAGTTCTGTACCCTTAGGAGCACCAATGTCGATACCAGTGTGGAACCACGGCTTATCCGACGAACATCCACGATTTGATCCATCAACGCCCGTAAAAAATGATGAGCATTCAAATGCACGCCCGGGTGTAATTCCATAACGCTGATCAATGGGGTATAGAGCTGTTAAAAAGGTACGTCTAATACCCAATGTTGGATTGTTAAAAAAGTTAATGACATCAATAGTATCTTGCCCTATTGCTTGGCATTCTTCATAAGTGGTTGGTCTTAGATCGCCATCAGTAGGTATAAAGATAGATTGGCCCGGTTGAATAGCTGCAAGGCTTGGGTTTGCTTGCACAAGTCGAGTGGGGCAAACTCCAAATTCTAGAGCTAGCTCAAAAGGATCATCATTTTCAACTATTAATAGGTCAAAACCCTCAACCGCTTCAGTCCCATCATCTCGTGGTTCAACTACATTGAATACATGAACCGCTTCCGAAATACGATCATCAGATGGATCATCGTTATTGTCATTTGCAACAGCTCTCACTGTAACGGTAACGCTCTGGAACACAGTTGGGATATAACCAAAGTTTACTTGTGCTGTTTGTTGTCCAGCGAGTAACTGAGGTGCTTGTACTAATTTACCATCTATATATACCTCGACAGAACGCAATCCGGAGATTGTATCCGTAGCGCGTATGCGTAAAGGGACAACTTTTTCTAGTTCAGCCTCAACAGGTAAAGCAGACAGATCAATGATGGGGCCGGGGCGAGGAGGCAGTGGATTATTAGCAACAGGCGTAGGAGTCTTCCCTGTATTTAGATTGAGTTCTGTTAATAAATCTTCACCAAATAAAAAGATACCAACTCCCATCAACACCACAAGCGAGATGCACCCTGTAAAAAATGTTAAGAATAACCAATATCGCGTCGGAATATTAACGATCATACCAAGTTCTCATTTATCGTGTTCTTATCAATTATTATAATGCATATAAAATTGTACAGTGTATATACTGCATTGCTACAAAGTATCACTATTCTCAACAGATACAAAAGAATTGCCATTCAATAAGTTGGGATGATACAATTTGCCTACTTTATTACTCTTTTAGCATTGATGATTAGGACAATAGGATGACCGATAGCAAGCGCAAGCGTGTACTTTCTGGTATTCAACCCTCTGGGAATTTAACCATTGGAAATTATATTGGTGCCATTCGTCAGTGGGTGCAATATCAAGATCAATTTGATGCATATTATTGCGTCGTTGATCTACACGCCATTACGGTTGATTATGATCAAACGGCGCTCGCCGCGAAAACACGAGAAGTTGCTGCCCTGTATATTGCTTGTGGGCTAGACCCACACCGAAATGTGATCTTTGTACAATCTCACCTTACTGAACATGCTGAGTTGGCATGGCTATTGACATGTAATACCCCATTAGGCTGGTTACAACGTATGACCCAATTTAAAGATAAAGCTGCTAAGCAAGAAGAGGGATCAGTTTCTGCGGGGTTATTAACCTATCCAATTCTAATGGCGGCTGACATCTTACTTTATCATGCTGAAGTAGTGCCTGTTGGAGAAGATCAAAAACAACATCTAGAATTTACACGTGATCTTGCCCAACGTTTTAATCACCGATTTGGCCAAGAAGTCTTCACTATACCAGAGCCAATGATCCCATTAGCGGGTGCACGTGTCATGGGTTTAGATAATCCAACAGCTAAGATGAGTAAAAGCGAAACTAGCCAATATCATGCAGTTTATCTGCTTGATGAGCCTGACATGGCTCGCAAGAAAATTATGCGTGCAGTCACAGATTCTGGGCGAGAAATTCGATTCAGCGATGATCCTGAGCGTGCTGGCGTTAATAATCTCCTCAATATTTATCAAGCATTAACAGGACAAAGTCGCGAAGCTATTGAAGCCCATTTTGCGACAGCGCGGGGCTATGGTGATCTGAAAAAAGAAGTAGCCGAGATTGTTATTGAAACGCTGAGACCTATTCAAGAACGTTATCGCGAATTAACAAGTGATATGGGTGAACTTGACAACCTTCTGCGGCAAAATGCTGATAAGGCACGCGCCGTTGCACAACCAACCTTACAAGCAGTTCGCGAGGCAATGGGCCTACTAAAGAAATCATGAATCTACATTATAGTGAGTTAGCGCCACCACTTATTGGTTGCCTAGTATGTCATACCGAAGGCACCATTACAGAATTTAGCCCCCAAAGATGGTGGCGTTCTACTTTTCCACTACTGAAGTGCAGCCACTGTGGCTCTGCAGCATACTTTGATGCCTCACCTGAACAATGGCGTATTCAATACAAACACATCAATTCAGCGCCACATTATCATTATGCTGCCTATCTATTTCGTCAAAAGCGCTGGATAAATGAGGAAGAAGCGCTAGAATTCAGCCGTCAGGCTTATATTCAAAGGCATCGTCTCCAACAAGTAGAGGCTGGCAACCTCACATGGCTAACACCAATTGTGTTAACAGAAGCCATTGAAACTATCCATAGTGACGAAGAAGCTCTGCTCAACATTAAGGGATGCCAGTTGGGGCGACGCATTACAGCTGAAGAACAAAACAACACGACCATAGCCCCTGTAGATTCAGGAACTCTAGTTGTTACCAACAGACGATTGCATTTTTGGGGACAAGAACGGCCTTGGATTTATGAATGGAATGCAATACGTAGTGCTACTTACAAGAATAATACTTGGACATTGGAATTCAACGACACACATTTTATAGAGCACTTAGCAGATCAAGACCGCCTTGATGCTCAGTTATTTGTAGCTGTTATCAACTCCCTGCGTATGAAGCGCTAAAGTTTTTGCAAAAGGTAAGGCTATCCGAAAAGTTGTTCCTTTGTTTAGTTCACTCTCAAGTGTGATAAAACCGTTGTGTTGTTCTACGATAGCTTTCACCAGACTAAGCCCTAAGCCTGAGCCTATATCGTCTTTTGTGCGCCCCTGTTTCACGCGGAAAAAGCGTTCAAAAACACGTTCTTGATCTTCAGGAGCAATTCCAATGCCACTATCACTTACCTCTATAATAACTTGATGGTCGTTTAAATAGCCACGTAAACTAACTGTTCCCCCTTCCGGTGTAAATTTGATAGCATTATCAACAAGATTATTGACCGCTTGCACCAGCAATTGTTGATCACCAGCGACCAAAAGCGCTTCATTAGCAACATCTAGAGACAACGTTAACGACTTACGACGTGCAATAGGCTCTAGATTGTTCAATGAACTCGTCAATATGTCGCGAATTTCTACAATTGTAATGGAATGATTCCCAATTTGTACGCGCTCTAGGTTGAGGATATTATTTATTAATTGCGACATGCGGTTAATCTGGGTCCAAACTGTAGCCATGTTTTGGCGGGTAATTTCATCGAAGTATGGAGAAGCATCTTCTTCTATAAGTTCAAGGTACGTCGTCAAAGCAAATAAAGGATTTTTGAGATCATGGCTTGTCATACGAATAGTCTGACTTTTAAGCCGATCTAATTCTTTCAGCGTTGTTACATCATTTAGCACGATGACCCAACCGCGCGTTGCTGTGTGTAATCGTGTGATATGGCATAGATAATCTGTCCGTTCAATATGTAGTTCATATATATGTGCTTGATGTTGCCGAATATCTTGACGTAAGCGTCGCAAATCAGAGGGTAACCATTCAGGTTTTATGAACTCTGCAATATTGTGCATTTCAATGGGTTCAGGATGATCGATTGCACCTAATAAAGCGATAGCTGCCTCATTGGCAAACAAGATTCGCCCTCGCCAATCAATGGCAAGCACGGGGTTAGAGGTGCTACTGAGCACTGTCTTCAGTTGTGTTTGCTGTGCGAGCAACCGAGACTTTAGATCGCGCTCATGCTCTAAAAGGCGATGGTTGCGAATAGTTACGGCTGCTTGTGGTGCAATCAGTTGCAGTCGTGTTACATGCTCTTCTGAAAAGAGATGTCCATCGCGTTCTTCTACTACAAGCAATACCCCCAATACTTGTTCACCAAAAACTAAAGGCACAGCCACAGCAGCACCAATAGGTTCAATGGGAAATCCTTCGTGGCTTTGATTTTGTAGCTCTCGCCAATATTGTGCTGTAACAACCCGTTTTTGTTCAGAGAAAGCACGGCCAACAAATCCTTGACTCGGTTGTATGCGACATGTTCCTACATGTTGTTCTGGCAATTGATGCACAGCGGAAAGCAGTAATGTTCCATCATCTTCGACAAGATAAATGGCTGCTCCTTTGGCATCTAGTAAGTTTGCTGCACGTGCTGCGATAGTTTCTAGAACTTTATCCTCGCGAAGATTGGTAATTGCCACACCAACATCTTGGACAATTTCGACTTGCCGCGTACGATGTAGAAAAGGACGAATCACTTCTGCTTGAACAATTCCATACATAATTAGTACAGTTGCTATGGCCGATAAATTTTCTGCTATAGCAAGTTCACGTAGGCGCGGGCTAATTAGCGATATGAGTTGCCCACTCCCTAAAAGAAAGAAACCAATTCCGATGATAGGCATTTGAAATTTGACAAAATAACGCCACACAAGGGTCATTAACCCTAAAGACAAGCCTACTTGAATCCAGCGGTTCAAAAGTGGAAAGTTATAGTTGATGCGCCCACGTTCTAAAAGTTCGTATTTTATACCAATGTCGAGGTTTATCAGGAGTATGCGGTAAAAAATCATCATTGCTACCACTCCCACGACAGCTATTAGGAATAGGCGTGAGCGCATTTGTACCATATGAGCAGCCATAAGAGGGGCCACACCACATACTATCCCAAAACCTATTTCAATAAGCCAAATTCCAATAGCCGTAACATCAGTATCTACGGCAATTTGTGCAGTAGCACGCGCTAAAAATGACCCCGAAGTCCAAATAAGCATTCCAAGCATAAAGAGGCTGAAATAGCCACTAAGCGGACGTGAGGACTCATACAAGAACACTGTGATAACGAGCAGCGCGCCCATCACCAATACAATCATAAGCCCATGTATCAACAGTGTTATTGTCGTTAAGGTAATCATGCTATGCTTAGCTAATGACTACAAAATTTGACGTAAGGGTTTTTGTTTTTCAAAACGATAGCCAACACGATGCTCTGTCTGGATATAAGTTGGGTTTGCTGGGTCAGGTTCTATCTTGCGGCGTAGTTGGCTTACATAAACACGAGGATAATAAATATCATCTACATATTCACGTCCCCAAACCTTTTCAAGTAACTCTCTTTGAGAGACAACCTCGCCGGCCTGTTCAATGAGTACGGCTAGTAATTTAAACTCGGTGGGCGTTAAATGGCGTTTTTCGCCATTAACATAAACTTGACGACGCTGAAGATCAACATTTAAATAACCATCGTCATACCCCATATCAATCTCGATAGCAGACATTTGTGAACGTCGCAACAAGGCTTTTAGGCGCGCAATGAATTCTTGCTTGCGAATAGGCTTGATGATGTATTCATCGGCACCTGCACTTAGGCCTTCCACAATATCTTCTTCTTTAATGGCTTGTGCGCTGAGCATCATAATGGGTGTTTCTGCGATTTCACGAATACGTTGACAAACCGTTAGTCCATCCATTTCTGGCATAACAATATCAATAATAACTATATCTGGACGTTCGTTATGAAAAGTGCGCAACCCTTCAATGCCATTGGAAGCAGTAAAGACATTAAAACCTTCACGAGTTAAAATCTGATAGACTGAATCGCGAATGGGTTCCTCGTCGTCAATAATTAAGACTTTCATAATCTATATCTCCATATGTCTATAGCCTAAATGTAGTTTAGCATTCTGTTCTTAAGCATACAATCGCTTCAAAGGTTTGCTTATCGTTTACATTTTACATTTAATGACAATCCTTTATATTAGAGTAAAGAATCTTATGTTATCTTTGCCATTAGAAGTATGGGTGAGATTGATCAGAGTCTATCAAAGGTAACTTACATTTGCTATTTGGAAGACAAACTGAAAAACAGAAAGCTAGGAGAAAGGAGTAACGACTTTAATCACTGCTCAAAATAGTGATTTGGTCGTGCAATCTCAATGAAAACTTTTAATGCTGATGGTGTTGATGTTTGCATTGAATCTGGTACTTGGCAGATAGTTGACGATGTAAACCTTGTTTTGCCAACTGTTTTGTTTGAGATGAAAAATGGCAGTGGCGTGATTCAGTATGTCGCTGAGTATGGTGAGGCTATTGGCTTGCCGGGCACACAGCTTGCAACAGGCCATGTACAAGCTGTAGTAGTTGGGTTTCAATCTAAAGAATCTCGCTGGTTATTAGGGCTGCACGTTGCCATTGATGTAGATGCAAAACCTAGTTGGGTGCAATTAGTAGCATGGCCACGCGCTGCTAATACCCGCTATGCAAATGAAGCTCAAGAAAGTGGACGTATTCTAGCAGAGTATATTGGCTGCCCGCTGAAGATTTTTGGTGTGAAGAAGATGCCTACAGCGCGCCATACAGGCCCCCTAGAGCGCCATATTCGTAATGA
>RFGP01000085.1 GCA_003697365.1 Chloroflexota bacterium
GATATTGTATTGCTTGATGAACCATTTTCTAATTTAGATGCGGCATTGCGGCGTAGCACCCGTGAAGAAGTACGCCAAATTCTTAAATCAGCTAACACAACTACAGTTTTTGTAACCCACGATCAAGAAGAGGCGCTTGCTATCGCCGATCAGGTTGCTGTTTTACGCGAAGGTTGCTTATTACAAATAGGTACGCCACGTGAATTATACAACCAGCCTAATCAGAAGGCTGTAGCGGCTTTTATTGGCGAAGCAAATTTTGTGGAGGGTAAGGCTTTAGGGCAATATGTGCAAACGGCTTTAGGTAACTTGCCATTGCATCATCATCAGCATGGTAGGGTTGAAGTCTTGATCCGCCCAGAATCGCTTATGTTACACCCTAAGGCAGATGGAGCTTTTCGCATTAAACATGTTCAATTTTTAGGTTTTGATCAATTTGTGACGATTCCGCTACCAGATAAAACAGAGATATATGCGCGTGTTCGTTCGCATATAGAACTAATCCCTGATATGCCAGTGGATATACAAGTACAAGGCAATGTGTGTGCCTATCCTCTAAAATGAGGTACAGGAACGATATATCCTTCACGATACCATTCTTCGACGACATTTGCTGATAAGCCGTTATTTAAGGCTTGCTTGTACACAAAACCTGCAGGAGTTTCTGTGAGCAGCTCGTCCAATTCCGGTAGGTCACGATAAGCAGCTTTAAAGTCATGATAATACCCATTGGATGCGGAGCGATAACACCATGGCGCAAGCGCGAAGAAAGTATCTTTAGTGATGGGCTTTGGCGTATATTTCATCTTAGGTGTAAGCGTTGCTTGCTCAATGACTTCTCGATACCTTAAAAGCTGTTGCTGTTGGCTATAGTGTTCGTGTAAGTAATGTATGGTTTCAGCAGAAGTTCGCCTTTTGGAGCGAATGATCTCATCGCAAATGGCTGCCGCTGTATCTAGATCGTTATAATCGTTCTTATCAATGAGAGATTCAGGCAACAGCTCGCGATGGGTGGCAACACGCGCTACTACAGAAGGCGTGCCACAACCAAGCGATTCATAAACCGCATTACCAAATGACTCCACAAAACTCCCCTGCGATAATGTAAGCGTGCCTAAACTATAATATTCATTCAGCAAGCTGTAAGGTATCCAATCATGGAAAATGAAATGCTCGCTTAAACCTCGTTCCTGAATATCTGTTGACATTTGTTTATAAAATTCAGTTACGCCTGTATCGGTCTCTGTGCCAAGCCACTTAGGCACTAGTACGCGCAAATTATGGTGTTTGTATTGATGCACTAGTTGATCAACAATGCCAATAGTTTGTTGCATTCCTTTTGTTTCTTCAGGACGGTGTGGATGTAAGATGATAGGATGTTGGCTAGGATCAATCGGGATAAGCTGTTGAATGTTTTTTGTAGGGCTTGGTTTAAAATGATGCCAATCAATTCCATTGGGGATAAGCTGAATGCGATTTGCTAGCTCTGGGAAAAAGCGCCCTGCGGTTGCTAAGACAAACTTACGACTATATTCTGAAATGAGGATCATGCTATGTGGTTGGTGTATAAATGCACCTTGAATGGTTTCTGGATAGACATTATCTCGCAAAGAAACAACTGTGGGCACATGTTCATAAACAAAGGGGAAAAGAAGCTCGCCATCATGAATATAACAACGGTCAGCATCTTGTAAGTGCTCGCTAAAATCTTGGATAATACTAGCGATATTGTGTGCCCCTGTATCATAAGGCCCCGGAAAGGGTTGCTTATAGCGCAGTATAGGCTTCACAGTAACGTTTGGGTGCCATTGAAAGGGCTCTTTAGTATCGTCTCGGCGTGTAGATAAAATAATAACTTGATGTCCACATTCGCCTAAATGTTGTGAGATGTAGCGCAAATGTTTCTGTGCTCCGCCCAAATCATGATTAGGAAAGAGCGGAGTTATGGAATGCATAATAATTTTCATTCGTTATTTTTCGTTTCTATAACAAGCGGATTACGCTCAAATATGTAACGTATTGCTTGACGAACAGGAATGCTTGATCCACTTAAAAGCACGCCAACACGGAATAAGCGACTGGCAATCCATATAAAAAATAATGATCCCAATACGACTGAAACAAAGCTCAATATGAGTTCAATGATTGGTATATCTGTAATGGTGGCTCGCATGACGATGGTTAAAGGAGCCGTGATGGGGATTAGACTCAAGACTCTTGCCACTGTTCCATTAGGGTCTTCTGCAATAACAGCCAATAACCATAATGGGGCAACGGATGGCAAAACTATAACTGTTAATAATTGTGAGGCATCGCGCAGGTTGCCAGTAATTGCACCAATAGCTGCAGAACCTGCGCCGATCATCAAGAACGCGCCTAGAAAATAAATCAAACTAATGATGAGGCTATAGGGGCGTATCTCGAAGTTATTAAATAGCTCAAGATTATCAACGGCTAATGTTCCAAGAAAAACCGCTGTTCCCAGCCAGACAACAATCTGAAGAATGCCCAAACTTCCCATCGCTATAACCTTACCAGACAGTAAACGCAACGGCCGTACACTAGATAAAATAATCTCTATCATGCGCGTTTCTCTTTCCTCTACGACGCTTTGCATGAGGTAACTACTGCTAGTCATCGTGGAAACAAAGAGGATGATGGAAAAAACATATACTAACCAAAAATCTCTTAGCTCATCTGACTCGTTACGTGTGAGGCTTTCGCCATTTTCTTCAAGTGTATGCCGAATAATGGTGGATGGAAACTGTAAACGAATATACACCGATGCTGTAGCTTCGTCTTGGATAAGGCTAGCAAGTATAAAAGATTCTATTAAGTCAGATTGTTCGGAGAGATTAATGCTAAAGGTTTGAGCAAATGCTTCTACTTTACCTGTTTCAGCATAATCTGATGGGATAACATAATAACTAGCAATTTCACCATCTTTTAGAGCACGCTGTGCTTCTGCTTCTGTTTCATAGCGATGGACTTTTTCATTGAAAGGTGGTGTTGTTGGCTCAGGAAACAACCCTGAAAAATCAACATATCCAACCGGATCATAATCTTTATAGAGTTCGGCAAGCTGTTGCTCAGGTGTTTTTGCATCAGCTTCTTTGTTTGTGTCTTGGTTGTCTAATTGAGTTACTCCCAGATAGATGCTAAATGCGATGATCGCAAGCAAAGGAATGCCAAAAGTGGTGAATAAATATGCACGACGAGCAAATTGTCGTCGAAATTCGTATGAGATAACAACCCAAATAAAGCGCATAATTTAATTTGTTCCTTGCACAAATACGAATACACGATCACTTTCAATAGTTTGTCCACTTGATAGGGTCGCAAGCGCATATAGTTGACCTGTTAATGGCTCTGTGATAGTCCATGAACTACGCGCTCCATCATTTAAATTGGTATCAGAGGCAATGATTCTTGCCTGTGTGCCTTGTAACAACAGAAAATCAACGCGAACAGCATTTGCGGGATAGTTCAGCCAACGAATGGTAACAGTTGCCCCAAGTTGTAGTGTATAGATAGTGCCATCAAAACCTAAAAACGGGAAAACATCAGGTGCACCTGAGCCAAGCGTATATGTTGGATCATAAACAACATGTACTGTAGGTGATTTTGATGTGCCGAACTCGTTTTGAGCGATGGCAAAGAAATATAATTCAGCATCAAAACTATTGAAGGTGTAGGTGATCTGTGTGCCATCAAAGGGGTCTGTATCCTGTCCAATTTGAACAGGGGATGGGTCACTAGCAGAAATCCCAGCATAATAACGTACAATGTCAGCATCAACTACAACCCCCACATCAAGGGCTATTTCACTTTGCAACGTGACGAGCGCACCATCGTCGCGCGGCAAGGTTGGCCGAACGGTTAGTGTCGAAAGTTGAGGTGCTTGTGAGCTGATGCTTTGGGTGGCTGTGGCAGTAGCAAGTATTGCGGTAGAAGGTGTGAGCGTTGGTGCTGCAGTGACGACGACACCCACGCTGCTAGGAACATATAATGTCTGCCCGACATAAATAAGCTCAGTATTCGCAAGACAGTTGCCGTTTTGCAACATGGCTACTGTTGTATTGTAAGTTTGTGCTATAAGCCCTAGTGTATCACCCGCACGAACAACATAAGGAATCCAACCCGTGGGGATTGCACAAGTCGTATTTGTTGTTGGTGTGATAGAGACACCAGCCCCTGCACTTGTCGGAACGATGCTAGGGGTTCGTGGCAAATAAAGTATTTGACCAACATAGATAAGTTCAGTTCCTAGAAGACAGTTGCCATTTTGTAGATTGCCTACGGTTGTATTGGTTCGTGTGGCTAAATCCCCTAAGGTGTCACCGGGTTGAACAATATACGCAACCCAGCCGGGTGGGGGACTACAGTTGATTGGCACACTTATGCTGGTTGTTGCTGTGGGGATTGTCGTATTGGCTGTTGTTCCAATATATAGCGCAGCATCAACCGTTGGAATGCCTATTGGTAAACTTGGCAGGAATATAAGCTGATCTGTGAAAATCGTTTCAGTGGAAAGACAGTTGCCTTGTTGGATATTGGCAACTGTGCTGCCGATACTATCTGCTAATGTGCCCAGCGTGTCACCAAAACGAACAATATAGGCTTGCCACCCAGTGGGTATTGGGCATCCTGTAGTTGGATTGACGCTACCAAAGCTGTTGGTTGGGCTTGGTAGTGGGCTTGGCGAAACAGGTGCTGTTGTTGGAAAATTTCGGATAGGCGATGATTGCACGACCTGTGGTGTATCATTACTTCCACTACCACATGCTGCTATGAATAGCAACATTATCATTGTGAATATTAGAGGTCGCCGCATTCTTGCCATCCTTATAATTTTATGATCAACTTCGTTAATTCTATTATACACCTGCCCCTTCGATGGCAAGTGTAGATTCATGCCGATGTCGGAAAAGTTTGGGGAGGCGTTTTACCTCTTGCAAATTGAAGAGCATCGCACCAATAAAGAAGAAAATTAAGCCCGCAGTGCTACCAATGCCGACTCTAATGAGCCCTGTAAGGCGCGTTCTCTCTCCTAACCACATTTCTGTGAGGAGGTTATCTATGATGAGAACAGGAATAGCCATAAGCACTGTTGCGGCTAGTGTCCGAAGAATGGCTTGTATAACGCGAGCTTCATCTAAATCTTGCCATCTTTGCTTTAAGATGTAAGTGAGCAATCCTAATTCGATGATGAAACTGATCAGATACCCCATTGCAGGTATACCGACCACAAAAGGACTCGCTAAGGGCCAATCGGATTGTAAATAGACATTATAGGCAATAACCATACCTAAGACAGCGCCTATCATTCCCGCAATTGAAACTAGCAAGGGAATGAAAGTATCTTTTTGAGCGTAAAAGGCTCGTGCCACGACTTCGTGCACAGCTTGGAACACAAGCGCCAACGCAAAAACCTGTACAGAAGCATAGACGAGATCAGCTTCTTGGTTATCAACAAATAGTATATCTGTTGCTGGACGACCAATGAGCAACATTCCTGCAGCGGCGGGAATCGTTGCTACAAAAATGAAGCGTACAGCTTCCGAAAAGAGTTGACGGCGTTCGTTCTCTTGTTTTAATTCAGTCATTGCAGCAAGCGTAGGGAAAATGACAAAACCAATTGCTGTGCCAATCAACGCTTCGGGAATATCCATAATGCGAAGGCCCCAGTCAAATGCACTCAATGCTCCTTCACCCAAACGCGAAGCAATGTTATTGATTGCCAGAATGTTAATAATAAAAACGCCGCTGGCTAACATTCGGGGTAACATAAGTCGGATGACTTCGTGTAAACGCGGGTCTTTCCAACCGAGAGTGGGGAACCAACGTGCTTTGAACATAAACAGACCGGGAATTTGAATAGAGAGGTGTAAAACCGCCCCTAATACTGTGCCCCAAGCGAGTCCATAAATACCTAGCTGTTCTTCTCCTGTTAGGAAAATCACCCCTAGAAGCAGACCTATGTCTTGAAAAATAGGGGCCAGCACAGGAAGGAAAAAATGGTTGTGCCCATTGAGTGTCCCTGAGATGAGGCCGCTAAGCGCAAATAACACCGTGCTAATAGTTAGAATACGCATTAGGTTAGCAGATTGCTCGATTTGGGCAGCATCAGTAAAACCCGGTGCAATTACATACTCGATGAGTGGGTGGGCGAAAAGCGCAATTAAAATGCTTAATGTGATAGTAATGACAAGTAATGTATTGAACACTTGGCTAGCTAAGCGCCAAGCACCTTCACCATCACGTCGATTGAGTAAGCCACTGAACACAGGAATAAATGCCACCGTTAGCGCACCACCAGCAATGAGGGTTACAAGGCGGGCAGGTGCGGTGTTTGCTGCGACAAAGCTATCATAATCTGCTCTTGCTCCAAAACGATTGGCGATAATGAGTACTTGACCTAAGCTGATGAGCTTCGTTAGTCCAAAACCAAACATAACGACTAACACAGATCGCAGGATACGGCGCGGCGAAAGGGGCGCAGCATGATCGAGCACATCTTTTTTAGGAACATCGTTTTGAGAAGTATTAGGCATAGTTGATGTTCACCTCATAAATTCAAAGACGGAATAATGCTAGTTAATGCTACTCACTTGTGGTCAGAACGCAACCCCGTTAAACTCAATATTAAGCAGTGATTTGTGGGCGCTAATATTACATAGTTTATAAAGTAAAGGTAAAACATTAATGAGTTCAGAACCATTACTCTCACCCGTTAGTGGTCAACCAATGGTGCCAATTCAATTTGAAGGATGTACAGTTTATCGTGATCCTGAAACAGGTGGGCATTGGTTGCCGCATGGCGAGCTAGCAAAATTAGCCGAACGCCATTTTGATAAAGAGTTGCCACCTATTTTAGAAATAGATGAGAAGTCTATGCATCACAGCGGCCGTTTTTCACCAGAAAGCGGCATAGAACTCGTGGAATACGAATTTGCTGATAGCGGTATCAAAATTGAACAAGACCTAAGTACCAAAGGTGTTTGGCTTGATAGTGGCGAACTTGCTAAGATTATGGAATATCTTCATGAACATGTTGAAGATTTTGAAATGCCTAAGAATGCCGCCGATCGCTTAAAGATCAGTGAGCGCATTTTGTTGTTTTTGTACGCTCTTACAGGTAACCCACCGCAACTATAGCGAAAGTCAATAAAATTTATGTTAACGATTCAATCAGCACGTCAGTTCTTTAAAACATCTTTTGTTAAACATGTATCGCAACGTTTGGTGGGTATTGAATATGAATATCCAATGGTACAGCTTGCCAATGGAGAAGGTACACCTTATGAAGTGGTCTTGTCATTATATGATCGTCTTGCCGAAAAAGGGTGGCAGTTAAAACGAGATGGGACAACACAAGTTGTCATTGAAGCACATCATCCGTATCAAAGTCAAGACGGACGCATTAAAGGGCATCATACTATCACCACAGATGCTGGCATTCATACTCTAGAGATTGGACTTGCACCATCCCTAACGCTACAAGAATCTGAAGTTGAGCTTAAGCGTCTAATTGAGTTGGTGCTTGATATTATTGAGCCAATGGGGGCAACATTACTAGGATACGGCATTCAACCCGTTACATTGCCTACGCGAGAGAAATTAGCAGCGCGTGGCAGATATAGCTTTTTGGCAGAAGAGTATACACAAGGGGCAGCATATATGAATGATCTTGTATTATACGCTGCGCCTAATGGTGAATATGGCCCTGAAGAAATAGCAGAATACGGCATTTTTACACTAAGTGCGGCTGGTCAAACTCATGTTGACGTGGCACGACATGAAGCCATATCAGTAGTGAATGCTCTTAATTTGACTTCGGGCCTGCGGATTGCCTTATTTGCGAATTCTCCGGTTTGGAAAAATGAGATTTCATCCTATAAAGCGAATCGAGAATTGTTTTGGGAATGGGGATGGCGTGGGCGCGAAAACCAAACAGGAATACCTCCTCGTTTTCAAAGCCTTGATCATTATCTTGATTACTTATTTGATTTTCGAGGATTTATGATACAACGCGGTGATCAGTATTATAAAATGGATTCATCACGTCCATTTAGACATTTCTTTACTTCTTCAGCTCAGAAGATGAAAACACTTCGTGGTGATGATGTCAGCGTTGAGCCTCGCCTAGATGATATTCATTTTCAATGTGGTGTGGCATGGTTTACGGCACGCCTACAATCTGCGCATGGAACAGTAGAAGATCGATGTCCGGGCAATCAACCACCTTATGCGCATCTTAGCGCTTCAGCTCTAGCGTTAGGGCTCGTTGAAAATCATCAAGAATTGAGTACTTTTGCTGATCAATTTTCACATGACTTGGCCAATGTCTTAAGATTAGCAACCGCGAAATATGGCCTCGCGGCTGAACATCCCGAAGTTGATATTCGAGCTAAAGCGCAAGAATTAGTGGAGATTGCGCAGAAAGGGCTTCAAAAAAGAGGTTTTGGTGAAGAGTCTTATTTAGATATTGTTCAAGAACGTCTACAACAGCAGCGTTGTACTGCTGATGAATCTCTTGATTTTTACCATCAAGGTGGCGTACAGGCTTTAATTGAGAAATTGAACATGCGAAGGTTTCTTGAATGACAGAAAAAAAAGGAATAATAGCGCTTATTGCTCATGATGGTAAAAAGGCCGACATGGTCGCTTTTGCCATCGATAATTACGAAATTTTACGCCAATATCACATCTTGGCGACAGGAACAACCGGGCAAATGCTAATTAGTAAAGCAAATCTAGAGGTTGAACGAATGCTTTCAGGTCCCATTGGCGGAGATGCTCAAATTGCTGCACGGGTAGCGCAACATGAAGTACTTGCAGTCTTTTTCTTTGTTGATCCATTAGGGAAGCACCCACACGATCCCGATATTCAAATGTTGTTGCGTATTTGTAATGTGCATGATGTGCCTCTTGCTACGAATGCAGCGACTGCGCAATGTATTATTGATGCTTTTCGACGTGATGAGATATGAGGGGATGTTTGCTTTAGCTGTGTGAAAAATAGAACAACTCTGGTAAACTAAAGTGGCTGCTTAGGTGTATTGGAAAGGATGATGAGCAAATATGCGACGTTCGGTAGTCGTTAGCTTTTTCTTAATGCTTTGCGGAGGTATTTTAGTAGCTTGTGGAACAACTGCGGATGCGCTTCGCCCCACATTTGAGCCAACTCCAACATTTAACTTTGGAACACGTGTTGCACTTGAACAAACACGTACTGCACGGCAATCGTCAGAATCATCGGTTGAAGTTGCACAAGCGGACGATAACGAAACTATAGAACCTACACTTGTGCCAACTGCAACGCCACTTCCACCAACTACAACGCCTGTGCCACCTACACCTACATAGGAACCAACCGAAGTGGTTGAAGAGGCAACTGATGAGAATACACAGGCTGATGATATATATACATTATTCCCTGATTTGCCTAGAAGCGCTGATCCAACTGTTGGGGATTTACTCTTTCATAATATTGTCGCTCCGGACACGGGGCAAAATTGTACGACTTGCCATAATGTTGAAGAACCAATTCCCGGAACTGGCCCCTACTTATATGGAATTGCAAACCATGCTGCTGAACATGCCGAAGGTCTAACTGCTGTTGAGTATCTTTTTACTTCAATTAAGTATCCGAATGAGCATATTGCCCCGCCACAGGGGGATAAAGTTTGGAGTGCGGGGGTAATGCCGCAAACTTGGTCGCAGGTTTTGTCTGATGAAGATATTTACCATATTGTGGCCTATTTGCTTACTCTAAATCAATCAGGACATTCGCATTGAACTAATCTGGGTGATTGCACCTTGATCTTAGTGGAAAAGTTCTTTATACTATAGCCCGCAATATGGGTCTATAGCTCAATGGCAGAGCAGGTGCCTTTTAAGCACAGGGTTGGGGGTTCGAGTCCCTCTAGACCCATAAGCGAAAATCCCGCGTTCAATTGGATGCGGGGTTTTAACCTTATAATATGGCTGATTTCGGGCACTTAGCTCAGCTGGTTAGAGCGCTCGCCTTACAAGCGAGAGGTCGGGGGTTCGAGTCCCTCAGCGCCCACAAATTTAAATCCCTTAGTTGCATATCTTTGCTGCTAAGGGATTTTTATTTGGGTATAATGGCATCATTAAAGATAATTTTTGAAAGGGGCGATAAACTTGGAAGACTTTCTATTTCGTGGACATTTAGCCGAGTATGATCCAGATGTAGCGGCTCTCATTGACTTAGAAGCGGTACGTCAAGCGCGCAAGCTGATTATGATCCCATCAGAATCTACTGTGCCTTTTGCCGTCCGCGAAGCGCTCAGCTCAGTATTTCACAATCTATATGCAGAAGGGTATCCTCCAGAGCATTGGCGTAATAAATCGATAGAAGAGCTCATGGATGTTGATATGCGTCTTGCTGATTTACGACGCAATGGTGGGGCACGTTATTATCAAGGTGCTGAAATTGTTGATATTTTAGAAAGCCTTGCGCGTCGTCGTACTGCTGAACGCCTTGCCAACGAGCGCGTCAGCGCAGATCAGTTGTATGTGAATGTTCAACCACTTTCAGGAGCGCCTGCTAACAGCGCAGTCTATACTGCTCTCATCAATGTTGGTGACACTATTCTCGGCATGGATTTGTTGCATGGGGGGCATCTCACACATGGTAGCCCAGTTGCACGTAGTGGTATTCAATACAATGCTGTTGGCTACGGCGTACATCCAGAAACGGAGCGTTTAGATTATGATCATATACTAGCGCTGGCAAAAGAACATCAGCCTAAAATCATTGTAGGGGGCTATACTTCTTATCCGTGGGCACCTGATTGGGAAAAATTGCGAGAGATTGCGGATGAAGTCGGCGCTTATTTGCTAGCAGATGTCTCACATATTGCAGGGCTTATTATTGCAGGTGTGTTTCCTTCGCCTGTTGGTATTGCTGATGTAACCATGTTTACCACGCATAAGACTTTAGCAGGCCCACGTGGAGCGGTGCTTGTTACACATAAGGCATCTATAGCTCGAAAACTAGATCGTGGTGTTTTTCCCGGCGAACAGGGTGGCCCGCATGTAAACGCTATTGCTGGCCTAGCAGTAGCGATGAAATTGGCAGAGTCTCCGAAGTTTGTTGCGCTTCAACAACAAATAGTTTATAACGCAAAACGGCTGGCACAAAAATTGGCAGAGCGCGGCCTACGTATTCCTTATGGTGGTACAGATTCTCACATGTTGTTGGTTGATGTGGGAAGTATTAAGGGGGCAGATGGCACACCTTTTTCAGGCGATATGGCCGCTCGTATTTTAGATATTGCTGGCATTGTGGCAAATCGAAATACTATTCCGGGCGATAAAAGCCCCTTTAAGGCAACGGGGGTACGTTTTGGTACGCCTTGGATTACGCAACGCGGCTTCCGTGAACCAGAAATTGATCGCCTTGCTGATGCTATTGCTGATTTGTTGTTATCAGCAATTCCTTTTGGCTATGCTAAAAGCTATAAAGGTAAAGATTGGCGAGCAAAAGTAGATACCCATGTATTATTTGATGTTCAGCAACGTGTGCGTCAATTGGCTAATGAAGCGGGCATTGATTATGAAGTTCCTACCTTAGCAGGGTATTATCGTATGTCCGACGCAGCGGCTGAACATTTTCGTGTTATTCCTGATGATGAACCTTCTGAAAAATGGCACACAATTGAAATTAAAGGCAAAAATGCCCTTCGCTTCTTAGAAACTGTGACAACCAATGATGTGCTTGTCTTAGGTTATGGCGAGTGGCAGCCCACATGGGTTCTACAGCCTGATGGTCAAGTACTATCACAAGCAGTATTAGAACGTCTAACAGAAGACGTGTATCTTCTGCATGTTGCCCGCAATGTAGATGCTGTTGCGCAATGGTTGACGAGTTTTTCTGATGGATATGTCCAAATCGATCCTCATGATGTCTTTGCGAAAGTGCCCGGCCCTGTATCAGTAAGTGTGTTGCCACATGCCGTAGCTGTTCATCGTTTTGAAGGTTTAGAAATTGCGCCATCTCCCAATAATGGTTATGGCATTAATCGCCATAAAGGTTATTTCGTGGGGTGTTATGGCGAGCATCTCGTTGTTGATGGATTGGAGCCCAAACCCTTATTTAGTTGGCAAGAACCCACGCGCAATGAATTATTGAAGACTCATCTTTATGATTTGCACAAGTCATTAGGGGCTAAGATGGTTGAGTTCGCGGGCTATGATATGCCTGTATGGTATAGCTCTGTGAGCGAAGAACATCTTGCTGTGCGAACACATGCTGGTATTTTTGATGTAACCCATATGGGGGTCTTTGAAGTATCAGGTTTGGGTGCAGAGTCATTTTTAGACATACTGACCACGAATGATGTTGCTAAGCTCAAGCCCGGCAAAGCACATTACAGCTATCTCTTAGGTGTTGATGGCCTGCCACTAGATGATATTTTTATCTATCGTTTGGCAGATGATCGATTTATGGTGGTGGTCAATGCTTCAAACAATGATAAGAATTGGGCGTGGCTTAATGCGGTGCGTAATGGCGAGGTTTGTATTGATGAACGCCGCCCATGGGCAGAGGCTGTGGGGCGAGAGCATGTGAATTTACGTGATTTGCGTGCCCCAGAAAGTGGTGCTGACCAGCGAGTTGATCTTGCCTTACAAGGGCCTGCTAGCCGTGATATTTTATTGAGCTTACCCATGAGCAAAGAAGATGCTGCGGCCATTAAAAATTTGGCTTGGTCTTCAATTGTATCTGCTACTATAGATGGCTTTGATGTATACATTTCGCGTACAGGGTATACTGGAGAACGCATCGCCTATGAAATCTTTGTTCATCCAGAGCAAGCCTCAGCGCTGTTTAAACGCTTAGTGGATGCTGGAGTGGTGCCATGTGGGCTTGCAGCACGCGATAGTTTGCGTATTGAAGCTGGCTTGCCATTATATGGACATGAGCTTGCTGGGCCATATAACATGAATCCAGCAGATGCAGGTTTTGCAAGCTATGTCAAACTCTGGAAACCTTTCTTTGTAGGAAAAGCAGCTTATATTGCTCATGAAGCAGAACGTGATCAAGTTTGCACACGTTTTCGGATTGATCAAAAAGGCGGTCGTCCGGCGCACGTTGGTGATCCTATTGTAGATCGGCGTGGGCGTGTGATCGGCGTTGTGACCTCGTGCAGTCGTGATACAGAAGGCTATCAAACAGGGCAGGCGCTTCTCAAATTGGAATTTGCACAGCCAGATACTCAAGTGATGATATATAGCAATGCCGCTCGTGCAGTGCAAGGAAAAGCACTAGCAGATTTAAGCATCGGAGATCGGACTGTTGTGCCTGAATTAGCGACAATTTTAACTCGTTTCCCTAAATCCTAGTAAATCTACACAGAGGATGCATTGCTAAACAAAAAAATGATAGCAGTGTATCCTCAACACTAACCTAAGCGATGCATAGCGTGTGAGTGTATGCTATCAATACCTTTTGTGCTACAATGTCCACCGCTTCTAATCGTTGGCTAAACAAGGAGCAATGATGACAGTAGCACAGCCTTCTAACGAAGTAAAGTTCCCACACCCCATACCCGGCGCACCCCTAATTTCTAGACTATTGATGATGGCGGTGTCGCGCTATCACGTGATTGGCAAGCACAATATCCCGCGTGATGAGCAGTTTTTAATGACGGCTAATCATCTTTCCTATTTTGATGTGCC
>RFGP01000001.1 GCA_003697365.1 Chloroflexota bacterium
CATTCCATAATCCGTGAAACTGTTCAGCGTCAAAAAACACTTATCCTCAAAAACGCGGGCGAAGAGGATGAATGGCAACAATATAAAAGCATTATTCAATTAAGATTACGCTCAGTATTATGTGTCCCGCTTATTGCTCAAACCGAAGTACTTGGCGTGATTTACCTTGAAAATCGGAAAATGGTCAACGCTTTTGATAGCAGTGCTCAAAATCTAATGGAAACGCTAGCTAGCCAAGCTGCTATTGCTATCAAAAATGCTCAGCTGAACGAACGGCAGCAAAAAATTCAAGATGAGTTAGAGTTGATTGTACAAGAACGAACTCGTGAGATCGATCAACTTCGGATTGAGGCAGAAATTGGGTGGCAAACCGCACTAGAAACCAATCGCCTGCGAACAGCTTTATTGAGCAATATTACTCATGATCTGCGTTCGCCACTCACAATTGTCATCAATACCCTGAATATGATGCGCAAAGAAGAATTTGGCCCTACTACACCGCTCCAACGTGAATGGATTGAACGCTCGTTAAATGCAACCCAGCAAGTTTTACGGCTTGTGAATGATATTTTTGATTTATCAAAATTAGAACAAGGAGAATTAGAGCTTTTTACTGAAGTTATTGCCGTTGAGCCATTTATAAAGCAAACCATGAAAATAGCTGAAGGACTAAATCGTCATGAACACGTTCATCTAGAAGCCCAAATTGAGCCTCAGCTTCTCCCTATTTTGGCTGATCCTGATCGTTTACAACAAATTTTAATTAATTTGTTTTCAAATGCATTCAAGTTTACTCAGCAAGGACACGTCATTCTAAGAGTTTATTTAGCGGCTTCGGCAAATTTTGTGCAATTTGAAATTGAAGATACAGGCGAAGGCATTCCGTCAGAAGATTTACCTTACATTTTTGAACGTTTCCACCAAGCACATACACAACTTCATAAGCATTTAGGAACAGGATTAGGGTTGGCGATTTGCCGCGAGCTTGTAACACGGCATGGGGGTGAAATTTGGGTAGAAAGCCAGCGCGGAGTGGGTTCTACATTTTATTTCACAATACCTTGTGTTACACATCCTTAAAATGTTTGTCTATCGAATAAGCGCCCATCATGCACAAATTGTACATGATGAGTTTTTGCTTTTTGCTAGAGATAATAATTTACGAACTGAGATGTGGTTGAATACGCTCTAAAATTTCGCCCTTTGGTCTTGCCCCCTGAATACGCGCTACCGGTTGACCATCAACAAATAGCATAAG
Organism: Chloroflexota bacterium; assembly: GCA_003697365.1. Lineage (GTDB taxonomy): Bacteria > Chloroflexota > Anaerolineae > Aggregatilineales > J027 > J027. Next base: position 1,259 of record RFGP01000001.1, read on the forward strand.
TGTTGGCAATGCCATGACACCATATTGTTGTAAAACCTCTTGGTGCTCGTCTGCGTCCAATTTCCCAACTTTAAGTTTGCCAGCATATTCTTCTGATAATTGATCAATAATCGGCGCAATTGCTTTACAAGGGCCACACCATTCTGCCCAAAAATCAATTAGGACAGGGGTATCAGCATCTAGCACTTCAGCTTGAAAATTTTCTGTTGTAATTTCTATAGTATTTGCCATGTGGTTTGTTCTCCAATCATTCTCTATTTAGATGATGGTCTATGCTAAAATTATTGGACAACATTTGTCAAGCAAAGTTTACTTAGCATAAGGAGACACATCTATGAGCGACATGCCATTGACAGACAACCTTACAGAACGACAACAAGCTCTATTGATCTTGCTTGTTCGTGAGCATATCGCTACTTCTGAAAGTGTCAGCTCCGGATTGCTAGCTCAAAAAACTGACCTGCGCATTAGTAGTGCGACCATTCGGAATGAAATGGCTGTACTTGAGGAAAAGGGATATATCCGTTCCTTACACACTTCATCTGGTCGGGTGCCCACAGAAGAAGGGTATCGCTTTTTTGTCAAATACCTTATAGAGCATGAAGAAGACCTTCAACCTGTTGAAAATCTTAAGTTACAAATTGCCGACAATCCTCTAGAACTTGATAGTTGGATGCAAATGGCAGCGATGATGCTCTCTCAAGAAACACAAGTTGCGGCCATTGTCACTGAACCACGCCTCTTAGCTCCTAATCGCTTTAAACAAATGCAAGTAATTAGTGTACAAGGGCGTATGGTATTGATGGTATTAGTGTTGACGAGTGGGCATGTGCATCAACAAATGTTGATTATGGCTGAGCCTGTCACGCAAGCAGTGTTATCACAAGCCTGCGAGCACATTAATCGCTATGCTTATGATAAGGATAGTCATGGTTTATATGAGCTTGCTCGCACGCAGACAAGTGTTTTGGCACGTGAGCTCTGTATGTTAGCAGCGGATGCTTTGCAACAAATGGACGATTGGAACAGTAAAATTGCTTATCAGACAGGCTTTAGCGAATTACTGCCTTACCTAGAAGAGCAAGGGGTAAAACAAGCCTTAAAAATTTTAGAAGGTGAGGCCCCACTCAATGAAATTATGAGCGATCTCGTTCATGAAAAAGCAGGTACTGTGCGCGTTATCATTGCTGGAGAAGGACGCTGGGAGTCTTTAAGCAATTTGAGTATGGTTTTAGGGCGCTATGGTACACGCCAATTCGTAGGTGCCGTTGGCGTGATGGGACCAACGAGGATGCCCTATGGGAAGGCTATCCCTGCTGTAAGTCATGTCGCCCATCTCATTAGCAAAATGCTAGATAAAATACATGACAACGAAGATGCTTCTCAGACAGAAGTTGATAATGACACCGATGAAGTTATCCAAGGATTGCTCGAATGATTGGGCTTGCAATCGTCAGCGTACTAGGGCTTAGTGGCTATTTTGCTGCTTGGTTGTGGCAACATTACCAACACCAACAAGTTTTACCATTGACGCTTGGGTTGGTAGGTTTAGGGCTAGTGAACTGTTTAAGCGGATTGTTTTTTGCACTTGCCAACATAGACATTGGCTTCATTGCTACAGCGGTTGGGGTAATTTCTATGAATTTAGGGGTCTGGATCAATGAATATATTTTGGAAAACCCGCCTCATCCTAATATCTTAGGAGGGCGGGTTGGCTTCTCTGTTTTTGTTGTCGGGCTGATACTTTTAGCCTAATTGCGTTGTTTGCATAACGCTTCTAGCAGCCAATCAAGAAACTGCTCAACATCATTGACATCACGAACGTAAATGTCCGCATATTCACGCAATTTTTCTGAAATATTTTGCTGCTCTTGATCACCATTATCAGAAATAACTGCTACATTCAAAGTATGACAGCCAGTTGTATCGCGCAGACGGCGGTTCATTTTCATCGCATCAATATCAGTGATGTCATCGCCTAAATAGATCACAGCATCAAGTTTATACTCATTGAATAGATCAAGTAATGCTGTTCCCTTATTAGCATCAATAGGGGGACGGATTTCAAAAAGTCGTCGTCCAGCATTAGCACGCAAGCCATATTTTTGAACAATTTCTTGAATTATTGGCTCTAGGGTTTTTGCGGCCTCATCTGGATTTGGTGTTAAACGATAATGTACTGAGGCTGTTGCATATTTATCTTCAATCCACATACCAATTGTCAGATGTGGGCGCAATTCATCCAAAGCAGATACGAGGGCTTTTCGATAACGGCGCACATAATCATTAAGCACACGACCGCCATTTTGCCATCGTTCTAACCCATGATTACCTACATAGACCATGCCGGGAATTGCCACTCTGGAATGTAAATCGCGCGCTGAACGCCCTGAAATTGTTGCAACTAAGGGCAACATCAAAACCATTGTACTAAGGATTTTCCGATTTTTAGGCGTAACCACAGCAGCTTCTGGAGTATCAGCAACATGGCTAATAGTACCGTCCATATCCGTAATTAAGCCAAGGCGTTCGGCTTGGAGAAGCGGGACAAGTACCGTTTCTGTGACTTCTGACCAATGTTGGATTGAAGGTGATTGTGTATGCATATGATCCTGTCAATGAGTTTTCTACTATACAGAGCGGTTATGTGTAGTTGAATAAAAACAAATACACCTAAAATAAATTAAAACCACCTGACAGGAATTATCCTACTTAACTTATTTATATTTACAAATTTATTTTCAGATCAATGATAGTGGGAATCGCTTAATGATGCAATAGTTTTGTACGATTCCCACATAAAAAAACAAAATTGATGCCTATTGACCTTCACTTACATTAATTTCGCGTAAGGTAAAATTGTTACCTTCATTCAATTCAGGGACAGTATCCTCAAAATCAGCAAAAACAGAGATTTGTGTTAAGCCCGCTGTCGTAAATGTAATATTCTGTTGTTCACCATCCGCAACGCTTATTGTTTGGTTTGGAGCAAGATTACTGATTTCGCGAACAATTTCCTCACCACCGGGTAACACGATCAAAACTTTGAACGGGCCAGTATTAGCCCCCCCATCATTTCTAATACGTAAACTGTATGAGCCAGTTGCAGAGCCATTGACTAATTGAAGCTCTGTGTTGCCAGTAATAGGTAGCGCCACAATATCAGCAGGTGAAGCTGCTAATGTGGGGGCTGTGGTTGGGGTAGGGATGGGGGTTTGAGTCACTGGTGCGCTCACTACAGGCACATTGATGCAAGAGCCCACAAGAGTAAAGTAATCACCATCACTGTTATTATAAAATATCCATCCCAATTGGCCTGTTTGACTATCAAGCACTTGGAACCAACTATTATCTCCTAAACGTCCTTGTACAGCAGCCTCTTCATTGATATTGAAAACGCGAATAATTGTATCGCTGCTACTTGTATCAGGGACACTGCGAAACCGTAGGTTCGTTGTCATCCGAGCACGGCAAGGGCCAGTGGAGGATGGCGGCACGCTGACAGTAGCATTTCCGGCACCACCTGAGCCAGCGGGTTGTGTAGCGGTCGTGTTGGTTGTAATCGTAACAGTGAGAGTCTGAGGAGCGCTATTAACGCCATTGTTGCTAGTAGCAATCACGGACAGCTCCACAGTGCCGGGAATACGTGGTGTCCATGTTAGCGTTGCACGAAAGGGATTCGCACCAGATGAAATAGCGCGATTAACGAAGACTTGGTTAACATATAATTCTACACTTGTGATCGAACCACTACTGGTTTGAGCCTCTACTTCTAATTCTAGTGGGACATTCACAACAGCAGTCGTGGGACGATTAAGGATTGTAACTGTTGGGATAGCACCTGAACCAACATTAACTACATTCCCTGTGTTACTAGTATCATTGCTACGTGTCAGATTACAAGCAAGGCTTGCAATAATTAAGATAGCGATTGTCCATGTCAATATAAATGTCGGTTGCCGCATTCTAAAGCTCCATACGGATATTGGATTTCGAGCCAACCACAAATATTATTCTAACATACAAAATGAGATGTGTTGTTAAGCAATATATGATAACCAAATAATCCCAACGAGTAATGTTGCAATTGTTAGAGGAACCCCTATTTTCAAATATTCTACGAACCCTAAATGAATCCCTCGTTCAGCAGAAAGTTCAGCAACTATTAGATTTGCTGCCGAACCTAGCAATGTGAAATTACCCGCTAGTGTAGAGGACATCGCCAAAACAAGCCAATCTTGCTGGGTTTGCATCTCTGGACGAAGTAGAAGCACTGCGGGCACATTAGAAATAATGTTGCTTAAAACAGCTGTTGTAACACTCATTGAAGCAACGCCGCCAGCAATAATAGGATGTATCAAACGAAAGAGGTTCTCGCTAAATCCACTATATTCCAGTGCACTTGTAACGACAAATAAACCACCAAAGAAAGCTAACAAGTCCCAATCTAGGTTTAATAACTTAGTCGGTCGTAAACGCGAAATTAGTAAAAAACCAGCTGCCACACACGCGGATGAAACAATCGGAAAACCTACCAGAAAAGCGAACATCAAGATGATAACGACTAAAGAAGTGCGGTGTAATAATGGACGATAAACTCGTGGCTCAGGAAGAACAATTGGCGAAAAACTCCCCCGAAATTCTTCTCGATAAGTGAAGATGATAATGACCCAACAAATAAAAAGCCCCAACAAGGCCACTGGGCTAAGATATAATAAAAATTGAAGATAAGAAACATCACTCGCTTGACCAATAATAACGTTTTGCGGATTTCCCGTAATGGTTGCCGTTGAACCTATATTCGTCGCTGTAGCTAAACCTATCAAGTAGGGAATAGGATTGCGTTTAAGCTGCTTGGTAACATCAATGACAAGAGGAGTAAACATTAAGCAAATTGTATCGTTCAAAAATATTGCAGATAAAATGCCAGACATCAGAATAATAATTGCCAAGAGCATCTGAGGGCCTTGCGCAATACTGAGTACTTGCCTACCTATAACATCAAAGAAACCGGCCAAACGTAAATTAACGTTAATAACCATCATTGCCGCTAACAATAAGATCGTCCCAATATCAATAGCAGCAAAGGCCTCATCTTCAGAAAGCGCTCCAATGGCTATTAGACTTGCCGCCCCCACTAAGGCAATAGTAGCGCGATTCATCCTTAAGTGTGGCACACGTCCTATTGCAATGGCAGCATAGGTCAACAGCACTATTATTAAAGTTGCGCCCTGTAACAATATGTCATTCATGGACGATTTATAAACCTCAGAAGGCTTCTAGCCCTATACAAACAGGATAAGCATTTGCTATAATGCATTGGCTAAGAAGATCGGATAATTATAGAATATCTCGAAGTTGGAAAGCTATGGCATTAACCAAAGAAAACAAAGCTGAAATCATTAGTCAGTTTGGTACACACGAAAATGACACTGGGTCACCACAGGTGCAAATCGCCTTGTTGACCAATCGCATTTTGCAGTTGACGGAGCATCTCAAAGAACATAAACACGATGAGCACAGTCGTCGAGGTTTGCTGCAAATGGTTGGGCAACGCCGCCGTTTGCTACGTTATCTTAAGCGTACAAACCCTGATGCTTATCTAGATGTAACGGAACGCTTAAATTTACGCCGCAAATAGTTGTGCGGATAATGTATGAGCTCAGATACAATCAGAAACAAGTCAACCGAAGGTTGTTGCATCAATTTTGAACAGCCAAGGTTAGTTATGCGCCTTAAGCATCTGGTGATTGAGCAGGTGTTGGGGCGCTTCTCTTTTTAGTTTGGCAAGGAATGTTCTATGACAAACAATGTAATGCCGCCAGATCATGTCTATCGTGGCATGGTTGGTGATAAAGAAATTATCTTAAAAACAGGTAAGTTAGCTGAACAGGCCGGAGGGGCTGTTGTTGCACAAATGGGTGAAAGTGTCATCTTTTGTGCTGCAACGATGAGCAAAAACGCCCGCGAAGGCATAGACTTTTTGCCCTTAAGCGTAGACTATGAAGAACGCTTATATGCAGTTGGACGTATTCCGGGATCATTTATGCGCCGCGAAGGTCGCCCAAGTGATCGTAGTATTTTAACGGCTCGCGTTACAGATCGCCCACTACGCCCTTTGTTCCCGAAGAATTTGCGCCATGAAGTTCAGATCATTTTGATGTCGTTATGTCACGATCAAGAAAATGACATCGATATGCTAAGTATCATCGCAGCAAGCACAGCTTTGATGATTAGCGATATACCGTTTAATGGCCCTGTTGGCGCTGCGCGTATCGGCTTAATTGATAATAAACTCGTAGTAAATCCTATCATTCCTGATATGGAGCGAAGCCTTCTCGACCTACGAGTAGCTGGCACTTCTGAAGCTATCTTAATGGTTGAATGTGCTGCTAAAGAAATCAAAGAATCAACGATGATTGAGGCGATGGAATTAGCGCACAGCAGCATTCAAGACATCATTAAAGTACAGCTTCAAATGCAAGCCGAGTTGGGCAAACCCAAACGTACTGAAGTATTAGTTACGGACGAAGAAGATGAAGCCAAACAATTTCGCAATCAGATTTTAAATCGTATCCAAACTGATATTGCGAATATTGTAGCAACTCGTATCGACCGCGATGATCGCAACGTAGCAATGGAAGACTTACGTGAGCGCATTGTGGCGGACTATGAGCCAGAATTAAAAGCTACTGCAGATGAAAATGGCGAAGTTCAAATTGCATCAGAGATTCAAGCCGCCATTTCTGAAGCCCTAAAAATAGAAGTGCGCCGTCGCATCGTAGAAGAAGGCATCCGCCCTGATGGACGCACACCTGCTGAAATTCGTCCTCTTGCTGCCGAAGTTGGGCTTTTGCCACGTGTACATGGCTCCGGTTTATTTAAACGGGGACAAACGCAAGTACTAAGTATTGCTACGCTTGGTACGGGGCGTGATTCTCAACTGTTGGATGGACTACATCCTGAAGAAGAGAAGAACTTCTTGCACCATTATAACTTCCCCCCATATAGCACTGGGGAAACCGCTATGCTACGTGGCCCTAAGCGTAGAGAAATCGGTCATGGTGCATTAGCCGAAAATGCGCTATTAGCTGTGCTACCATCACAAGATGATTTTCCGTATACCATTCGCGTTGTTAGCGAAGTCATGTCTTCTAATGGCAGCACTAGCATGGCCTCTGTTTGCGCCAGTACACTAGCGCTCATGGATGCGGGCGTGCCTATCAAATCCCCCGTAGCAGGCATTGCAATGGG
>RFGP01000086.1 GCA_003697365.1 Chloroflexota bacterium
AAGCCGCTCGTTGGGGCTAAAACCTACGTGTTTATCCCAAAGCTCTGCAGCAATCTCTAGAAAATCACACCCCACCCCTTGTGCTGAAAAGTAGTCACATACGCGCTCAACGTCGCGCTTAAAAATGTGATCCGCTTGTGTATTCGTTACCACTTCTACCACTTGCGGAAAATCAATGATTGTAATCGTGTCTTCCCAATACAAGATATTGTACGCCGAAAGATCGCCATGCACCCAACCACGCTGCAACATCAACTCAATATTCAACAATACCACATTAAATAATCGTTGTGCTTCAGCAGAGGAAAGCTCAATGTTATTAAGTGTAGGCGCAGGCATATCAGCATCACCAATATATGCCATCAACACCGCGTTTGTATCAATGGCAACAGGTTTGGGCACAGCTCCCCCTGCGGCATAAAGTTCTTGCAACAAGCGATATTCATACATCAGCCAAGAAGTATGGGACACCTGTTCTCCGAAACTTGTCTTTTTATGCAAGGCGCGCAGGATGCGCTGTTCATTATTTTTAATGAACTTGCCGGCCTCATCCAACATTTGCCGACCTTCACGGTAGCGGTGATCTTGGCGCAAGTTGCGGAACATGCGCGGTCGATACACTTTCGCCGCTAAGAATGGCATCCCAATATGTGGGGCAGCTTCACAACGATAAACGTTGGCTTCTTTGCCGCCTTTCACTTTTGCTAAAACATCTCGGATATAATCTTGCAAGAAAAATGTCTGCAATGATGAAGCCAACCATTCGGCTTCATGGCGTGCTGGCGTATAAGTGATATTCAAGCCAGCTTCAATTGCGTCTACATCAGCCAACTCGGCAAGCTGTTGTTCACGAGATTTTTTGGGCGTGTGATGAGGTTTGAGTTTACGTTTGCGGCGCGCTTGCCGATCTGTTTTCAGCGGATCAAATGCTGCCGCATATTCTTCATAATCGTCTGAGTCAAATTCATGAAAACCACGTGGTGTCACGGGTTGGGTCTCCTGTTTAAGCTATTCAGCAATACACTCACTTGGCATCAGTAGAGATATTAAATCCTGATGCTGCGACCTCCCCGTGTGTGGCAATGATGAGGTATATTGCTATTGATTCTGTTGCCCACTCCACAAGGAGCCAATCTTATTCCCATTGAATGTGAAGACCATCACTTGCATCTTTCGCGCCTCCTTATAATATTAAACCGTTTCAAAGTTGTTTAGAGATTGTATCACAGTTTCTATATTTTTCAACAGTTCATAATGGCTCATTTTTTGCCTAGTTGACATCGTTGTTCAATTAATGTTATGCTTACATTATAAAATTCACATTTTGGATTTAGTGATGAGTTTTAAGCAACAAATCAAAGTGGGTAAACATTCTATGTAAAGTGCTAGGACAAAATCATGACCAATACCAAAGCCCCTAAACAAACTGTACCTGATAAGTCAGTGCGTCAAAAAACGCCTGATGTTACAGAAAGCAGTTTGTCCCCAACCTTTCAAACGCCTCAAAGTGCCCAAAGCAGCCTTCCCAGCAGTACCTCAAGCAGTATCCTTCAACGACAGCACACAAGGCCACGGCATTTGATGCGCACAACAAATAATCAAATTATTCAGTCTACCTTGACGGTGAATGCGCCCGGTGATGCTTATGAACAAGAAGCCGATGCCGTCGCTAGCCGTGTAATGAGTGCCGCAAACAGCGATACAACAGCCATTAGCAACTTCACACCGCCTAATATTTCACGTATTCAAGCCAGTGGTCTAGCCAATGGAGGCTTTGAAGCACCCGCAGAAGTCGAAGCGCGAATCCAACGAATGCAGGGGGGTGGTCAAGCACTGCCCGATAGCGAAGTCAACTTTTTCGCCCAACGCATGGGATACGATTTTAGCGGCGTTCGGATTCATACTGATGCCAACGCCGTCCAAGCCTCTCGTGATATTCAAGCTAAAGCGTTTACGGTCGGGAATAATATTGCCTTTGATGCAGGTGCTTATCAGCCCGGCACTTCAGCAGGTCGCCATTTACTCGCACATGAGTTGACTCATGTTGTACAACAAGGCCATGCCAACAGGGCCGGGCTCCAGCGCAAGCCTGCCCAAGTCCAACGCGAAGATGATGGTACGTGGGAGTGGACAAGCGCGCAGGGGCAAGACTTAAATGTGGATCGTAGCGGCATTGAAGTTGAAGCCTTCACTCAACGGTTCTTAGGACTCATTATGCCCGCTAGAGCTACCCTCTCTTACAACGCAACAGCGCGAAAAAGTCATTCAACAACAGATGCGACTGTAGATATTCAAGCAAATGCTAGATTCCGCCGTTTCACTTCAATTGGGCGTATCATTGGCACTGGTTGGGAAACACACAATGCAAACATGAGCCAAACTGAACGTTGGCAAATTGACCCCACCAGCGGCAACATCACAACTGGCCCCACAAGTGCTATTGTTGAAGATCACCCCATTGATGGCCCCTTAGCAGTTACTGCAGGGATAACACGTCGCGTTGAAGAGGTAAATGATCGCCAAAAGAAATTAGTCATGAGCATCAACACAAAAGCTGTAGTTG
>RFGP01000087.1 GCA_003697365.1 Chloroflexota bacterium
ATTTTATGACTATCAAGCAGCTTCCAGCCCGCTTGCTTCAGGGTGAAAGAGCGATATTTCCTCACTTTCTTGAAGTGAGGAAAACCACCTTTTCCTGCAGAGAAACGCTGAGTCGCTCTATTATCATAATATTACTAGGTCACTTCTTTGAGGCGCGTCTAGGTTGTGTTATACCATAAGCAAGCGCCCTACATCCCCATCGCTAAAGCAAGGGGCTTTGGGCGCGGTTATCGGTAAAAAAATAAAATGCCCCACTTTATACAGCGGGGCATGAAAACATGATCCAATCATCAAAATTATTCGTTAACTACAAAAACAGTAGTCATTCCGAATAGACCTTGCCGTGATTCAGCATGAGTTAGAATATGGCAGTGGAAGGCCCACAAGCCGGGATTATAAGCATCAACTAGCACGTCAATACGCTCACCGGGAGCAATGTTAACAGTATCCGCCATATAAGGTTGTGGTAGTGGATACCCGTCTTTTGCAAAGACCAACTGTGGCATACCATGTAGGTGCATTGGATGAATCATCAAACCTTCGTTCATATAACGAATGCGTATGCGATCACCAACTTTTGCAACGATGGGTTGAGTGTAGGGGAAACTCTTACCATTAATGGTATAACCAAGACCAGAGTCGTTGAGGATCATAACATAATCAGCGGTCACTTCTGGCTCACGAGAAGTATCCTCTGGCTCTATCACAAAAGCGCCTAACAGCCCACGAACAACTTGTTCGGCGGCGTTGTGATGAGAGTGATACATATGCGAACCATAGTTGCGCGGAACAAATTCATAAGTATAAGTTTGTCCCGGTTCAATAGGTGGTTGAGTAATAAAAGGTACGCCATCAACTTCATTGGGGACATCTACACCATGAAAGTGAATACCAGAGCTCTCGCTCATATTGTTGGTGACAATAACGCGAACTTTTTCATTTTGCTTGCAACGAAGCGTCGGGCCGGGAACAATACCATTATATGCAAACGCAGGGAAAACATTACCGGGTGAAGTTTCCCATTCTACTTCCTCGATGGTGATACGAAATTCCTTATAGCCATCATCTGAAATGGTGTATTCTAAGTCACGATTCCAGAATAAATCATCTTGGCCAATATTAGCGAGAAAAGTATCTACTTGTAGTTTGTGAAGACGGTCAATCTCACGCCAATCTGTTTCACCACCATCTTGATGAGGGCCAATGGGTGGCAAGCCGGGTTCCCAGCGACCTTTTCCACTGAGTACACCTCCGGGTATTGCGCCGCTCATTGCGGATAAGCCTGCAACTCCAGCAACCCCTAGAAAATTGCGGCGGCCCATTTTTTCCGAGAACATTTTCTTAAACATATTTCTATGACTCCTACTGTGCAATTGTTATGAATGTTTGATCATTGGTCATGTTTATACATTACGCGAAATTTTTATTGTTGTGTGTATTTTGTGAGTTTTGTCACACACTTTAAGGTGAGTTGACATATCAACGAATTGCCGTTGTTCATGTACAGTAGAAAACAGAACATCGTTAACAACAAGGACAGGTCATCATTACTATGAAAAACAACGCACTTCTGCCTGATTTCACATTACTTGGTATTGTTTCTACGCTTCTTGGTATTTTGGTTATTTTTCCTATATTTCTCTATCTTGTCGTGATGGATGTTGATGGAGGAGGTAGTACAGGTGGTGCTGCCCAAAGCAGTGAAGTACATTCGGCTTCTTTCAGCACTCGTGTAGCTAAAGCCCGTGAAGAGATTGAGAATCCGGGGCCAGTGGATTTTGTGGTCGAGGTGAGCAATGCATCAACTGACACTAATGCCAGCAATGAATCAGTTGATGCGACTATGATTGATCCTGCAGCATATGATGAAACAACAGTTAATGTAGGAGAAGCAAACTACCTTGCGGTTTGTGCTTCATGTCATGGTACAAATCTACAGGGTGTATCTGGCTTAGGAAAACCACTTGTCAACAGCGATTTTATTCGTAGCCACACCGATGAAGAATTACTCAACTTCATCATTGTTGGGCGCGACATTTGGGACCCAGCAAACACAACAGGTGTACAAATGCCAGCACGTGGTGGCAACCCGGGACTTACTGATCAAGATATTGCAAATATCGTTGCCTACATTCGTGTGAAAGACGGCTACACAGGCCCAATATTAGGAAGTGGTGGGGGCGAAGAAACTGTCTCAGCACAACCTCAAGAAGAGCAAACAAGTGATGTCTCCTCGTCTGATGAACCCGTGGTGTTCACTCCGATTGATACCAGTGGACTTGCGCCAACCGGAGGCACCTCCTCGCAATCTACTGATGACTCATCAACATCTGATACAACTGAAAATTCGAGCACTAGTAACATAGACGGCGAAGCGCTTTTCAACACTTTATGCGCAACCGATGCAAGTGGTACCGTTTGTGGCTTTTTGCAAACCATAGAGGATAAAGAACGCTTGCGCGATCTCCTTATAAATGGCTCATCACCTTTTGACTCTAGTATCCCTGCTGATGTGTATGTGCCCGCACGTGGTGGTATGCTGCTTTTCAGCGATGCACAGATTGATGCAATTGTGAATTATTTATTAGGCGATGAGCAAGCAATGCCAACTAATGCCGATGAAGATATAGCTTCTGAAGAAGAAACAACCAGAGTGCTAAAAATCGATCGTGTTGGCCGAGATGGTGAAACAGTTTTTGCAGCATTGTGTGGAGAAGATTCAACTGCACAAAGTGGCTGCGAATATTTGCAAAGTTTAGTCACTGAAGACTTCGCAAACTACGATAAGATAGTTGATCTTCTTAAAAATGGCCCATCTCCCTTTGATCGCTCATTACCTGAGAATTTAGTCTTACCTGCGCGCGGTGGAGCACTGCTTCTCTCTGATAATGAAATTCTGAACATGGTTGATTACCTATTCCTCGAAGCTGGATATGGTTCTACTGACGTACCTCAAGAAGAAGCTGTTACAAGCGATCATGGTGCGGTGTTGTATCTTGAATTGTGTACCGTAGATGCCAGTACACAAGCTATGTGTGATTTTTTAGTTGAGCTCATCAAAGAAGGCGCAACACGAGAACGTATTGTTGATTTGCTAAAAAACGGTTCTTCACCTTTTGATAGCAGTATTCCTTCAGACATTTACATTCCTCAACGTGGTGGCACACTGCTTTTTAGCGATCAAGACATTGAGGACTTAGTAGACTATCTATACACTCTTGCTGAAGAACCAGCACCAGAGACTTCAGCTGTTCCTTATCACACACAACAACGCACTGAACAAAACGTCTCTTATATAGGGCGTTTACAAGGCTCTGTTGTATTTCCACATCGTCCAATTCCTGATTTCACTCTACCCTCTACAAAAGGTGAGGACTTTACGCTCAGCGATTATCGAGGGCGTACAGTCCTCGTTTATTTTGGTTATATGACATGTCCAGATGTTTGTCCGATGACAATGGTGGATATTCGTCGTGCTTATCTTTCATTAGGGGAACCTGAAGATAAGGTCGTTGTGGTGTTTATCACAATTGATCCTGAACGTGATACGCTTGATGTTATGAAGCGCTATGTGGAAGGCTTCAATGAGGATTTCATCGGCTTACGTCCTGAAAGCGAAGAACAGCTACAGATGCTAATGAATAGTTTTGGCGTATCAAGACAAATTCGTGAAGTTGATTCCGCTGTAGGATACTTGGTTGATCATAGCGCTACAGTCTTTATGCTTGGCCCTGATGGTCGTTTGATCTCACAATTTCCGTTTGGGGTTTCTTATACTGAAATTGCCAATGACATTGGCGTATTATCTGATTACATCATACCTATTAATGATGCAAACATTATCGCAAAATACGTTAGTGATGTTGATCCATCCAGAGAATACCGCATTGTCATTCCTGAAGGGACAGGCAATCTTATCCGCTTAGGACAAGACCCGGGCATCATCCCCCTAGAGATTAACTTAACATTGGGCGTGCAAGATATTTTAGTTATCGAAAACCATGATGATACTGATTATCTTGTAGGTGGCATTTGGGTTGCGCCGAAAGAAACTGTCGCCAAGCAATTTTATGAAGAACAAACTTTTGTGGGACTATGTACTGTCACTGTAGGGCGTGATTTAGTTGAGATCATTGTGAAAGCGCCAGAGGAATAATTGACTAGGCATGTCATTGGGCTACTCTAAAACACAATGAGCACTTGCTGAATATTGGCAAGTGCTCATATTTTTTCGGAGCCGACGGGGATCGAACCCGCGATCTCTACCTTGACAGGGTAGCATGTTAACCACTACACCACGACTCCTTAAATGTGAACAGCAGTATACAGAAGGCAGATGGTGATGTCAATAGTTGAAACAAGTTTCCACGTAAAAGTTCGCATCTTTTCTTAATCATCAGACCATTGAGAAGAATCTTTGGTGGGAAGTTGGAGTTTTTCAGCGGCATCACGCTTAGTCTCTTCGCCGCGTCTATCGTAGCGCGCAGTAGTTTGAATATTTGCATGACCAGCCATTCGTGAAACAGTAGCAATGTCTACGCCTTGATCGAGTAGATCGCTCACAAAAGTACGGCGAAAATCATGCGGG
>RFGP01000088.1 GCA_003697365.1 Chloroflexota bacterium
CGATACACCTGTTACAATGGCAACAAGCACAGACATTCCTACTGAAACCCCTACGGATGAACCAACTCACACCGCAACAATGACCAATACCGCCACCAATACGCCGACTGACACACCCACGGCCACCAACACGCCGACTGACACACCTACCGCCACCAATACGCCGACTGACACACCTACGCCTACCAACACGCCGACTGATACACCCACCGCCACTAACACGCCGACTGACACACCTACCGCCACCAATACGCCGACTGACACACCCACGGCCACCAACACGCCGACTGACACGCCTACCGCCACCAACACGCCAACTGACACGCCTACCGCCACCAACACGCCGACTGACACACCCACCGCCACCAACACGCCGACTGACACACCTACGCCTACCAACACGCCGACTGATACGCCTACGGCCACCAATACGCCGACTGACACGCCCACCGCCACTAACACGCCGACTGACACGCCTACGCCTACCTATACACCGACTGACACGCCTACCGCCACCAACACGCCGACTGACACGCCTACGGCCACTAACACGCCGACTGACACACCCACGGCCACTAACACGCCGACTGACACGCCTACCGCCACCAATACGCCGACTGACACGCCTACCGCCACCAACACGCCGACTGACACGCCCACGGCCACCAACACGCCGACTGACACACCCACGGCCACTAACACGCCGACTGACACGCCTACCGCCACCAATACGCCCACTGACACACCCACGGCCACCAACACGCCGACTGACACACCTACCGCCACCAATACGCCGACTGACACACCTACGGCCACCAATACGCCCACCAACACGCCCACACCTCTTCCCTACATAGAGTTTGAAGGCGAACAATTCGGCGTAAGTTTTAGTTATCCCGCCAATGCCGAGATACTTGAAACAGAAAACACTGTAAGCATATCTGTACGTGATGATGGAGTGGATGGCTCGATTTTCATAGCGCGAGGCACACCAGAAGAATTGCAAGCGTTGGGCATAGTTCGACAAACGATAGCTGTCACATCTGCGTTACGCGATCTCTCTGGTGAAGAACCGCGCTTCATACGAGACTTTGTTCCTTATCCAGCATGGCGTGTAGAAGCCATCAATGAACGCGCCAATATACAACAAGGCATCATCATTGCAATTGCTGATGGTGATTGGATATTTATCAGTACAGCAGCTAATCCTGAAGATTTTGAGGAAGCAGATCGTCGTATCTTCCAGCCCATTCTTGAATCTATACAAATATTGGATGTACCAGAGAATATTTTTGGCGCGAGGAGATAATACGTCACTTAGCTTAGTGAAGAGCCACCTCATAAGGTGGCTTTTTCATCGAAATTTCTGTGCTGGAAACAATCTAACTTTAGAGGATGGTAATTAACTAAAAACCCATCGTTTCAGGTCGACGATAGTGAATTAAACGTTGCAAAGCCTTCAATTCATAAGGCCAACTATACCACTCCAAGCGATAGCGCCATCCCGAAAGCGTTTTTAAGAGTGCGCGCATAGGGCCACGCAATCGTATGTCGGTTACTGTTGGATAATAGGCGTTGATCACTGTTTCAAAATCTCGTACTTTTCGACGCGCTTTATCCTTAAAAAATGGCGTATTTGGATCACGTCGATGGGCAAAATTCTCCCATTCTGGGCTTGCCCACTCTTCGAGTGTTTGTGGAAAGCGAAATCCCAATGTCTCAGCGACCCGTAGGAGTTCACTGCGATCGTGAGGAACTGGTGTATAAATATACAGAATAAGCTCGCTGGCAGGATTAATCTTCTTTAGTTTACGAATAAATTGAATTGTATTCTCAATATCTGCTATAGGGTCTGGAGGATTCCCCATTACAAAACTAAATTCTGGCACAATGCCAAGATGTTTCATTCGTTCGGCAATGTATAATGTTTTTTCAGGATTACTCTTGCCACCTTTATTCATCAATTGTAATGTCTCTGGAGAACCACTTTCGGCCCCCATAAAGATCATTTTGCAACCTGAATTTTTAATTTTTTGCCAAGAAGTATCATCATAGCTACTGAGTGTGTCAACTCGTCCTAGTGCCCACCAATGAATGTTTAAAGGGGTGAGTCTTTCAGCTATTTCTGCTGCACGTGTTTCACTAACGAAAAAATCCATATCGTGAAATTCGATACTATCAGCGCCATAGTCCTCAACCATCATGCGAATAACGCGCTCTACTCGTGCAGGGCTTTCTGGTAACCAACGTTGATTTACTAGCTTAACAACAGCACAAAAGCTGCAAGCAAATGGGCAACCAAAACTACTATGGTGTGATAAAACAGCATCACCCAAATAGCTCTTACCGCGATAATCAGCAATATTCACACGATGATAAGGATAAAGGGGTAAGTTATCGAGCGGTACCATTGGGGCACGCGAATTAATACGCACTATGCCGTTATCTTTCCAGACTAGGCTGGGCACATCAGATAATGCCCCGCCATGATGAATAGTGTCAACAAATTTGCGGAAAGGGGCTTCACCTTGCCCCTCTATAACATAGTCAACAATGTTGCTCTGTAAACATACTTCCCCATGATGTGTTGCAAAATAGCCCCCCCACACAATAATGAGTTCAGGTAAGCGAGCTTTTACAATCTTACAGACCTCAATTGCCTGACGTAGCTGGGGGCCGGGCATTGCCGTTACCCCCAAAATTTTTGCTTTTGTTGCAATTGCACGTTCAATAATGTAAGTTGCAGGATCATCTATTAAATTCCCATCGATAATTTCGGGATTATAGTCATGATCAATGACCGCTGCGATAGCCAACAAAGACATTGGTAATCGTTGCTTCCCACGGGAAGTGCTTATAGGATTAAAGAGCAAAATTGTTGGCCCATTTACATTTTCACGTTGCATAGTATTACTCTTGAGATTCAGGCTCTGATGCTGACGAAGATGGTGTAGTCGTTGGCGATACTGGTTGCTTTGGTTGAGAACGAGAACTATTCAACAAAAAGAGTGCTCCAACCAATAACAACAAATAGAACCAAAACGACAGCGTAAAAGGAGCAGCGATTATTGACAAACCAACAGCCAATGCAATGCCCGTTGGCCAACTAAGAAAAGCCTTCAAATCTTCTCCGCGCACACTTGCAAGTTGATTTATCGGCTTTGTCAAGAACACTAAGGCCGGAACTTTTACACGAGCGGCAAGGTTTTTCACCCAATTAAGTGCTCGATCAACGGTAGAAGTTCGGTTGTGGATTATCCACACATCACCTAACAGTAGCAAAAACGGAACTAACCAAAGCAGAGTTCCTTCAATGATTCTGCTCATAGACAAAACTCGAAGGATCGCCATGAGTGCTATCATCGGCACAACGAGTAGAAACAGCATACTAGTAGCTATTGCGACAATGTTACGCCCCTCTGTACGATTTTCCACCCAATGATACCCAAATCCTTGAAAAGTGAAGAACATTCCCAATATGCCGAAGAACACTAGAAGAATGCTGATGACTACGGTTTTGAAAAAGCCTCGCTCTGTCAGCATATATACAAAATAAGCAGGACTATAAGAGAATCGCCAAGTGTAATCAAAACTGCCATCAAAGCGCGCTTGTTCATTATCATCAGGTAGGCCAGATTGTGTTTGTTCAGCAGCGGCTCTTAACTCGTTTAAATCAACCCCTTCTACACTAGAGGCATCAAGGAAAATAGTTACAACACTCATCAAAAGAATGGTTAATATAGCGACATAAAAAGCCAATTGAAGCTGATTAACGCTTTTTATGAAACGTAGCGGGAAGAGCGTAAGATGAGTACCACCCATACCAAAAACACCCACAAAAGCCAATAAGAAGAAATAGACGAAGTCTCCACTTTGATGATTAATCAATTTCGTAGACCACACTAACATAATCAACCCGATGCCACTAGCTAAGGCTAGACCTATTTGTATGGGCGACATATCACGTTTAGATGACACTTCAGACAGTGGTTTGCGGAAAGAATAAGCTAAAAGTCCCACTAAAATTGCGGCCCCAGCAATACCAAACAAGAATCGGCTCACATTGAACATATTTTTATATTCAATTGTGACTTCATCTCCAAACAACTTCATCTCGCCAGTAACAGGCGTTAGATCGTGATACGCTCTTGAATCATAGGTTGATTCCATATCTTCTTGAAGGTTTTCAATTCGTTCTTTATCATCGCCACTAAATATAACAATAGGATGTTGTTCGGTGGATAGCGCAGCAATCAAAAACGATGATAGGATGAAAATTCCAGCAAACAACAAAAACCAAAAATCAAAACTAACTTTTGGTACAGATGTATTTACCAGTGAAGGCGGAAGTTCTTTGTCTAATGTGTCGGTGCGCTCTTGAAGTCCTGCCAGTTGTGGAACATATTTCAAAGCTGCCAAAGCACCTACAGCTAAGCCACCACCAACAACCCCCAAGAGTGTGCGCATAATAGAGATGTCGCCATAGAGCAAGAGTATTCCCAAAAATCGCATAAACCATGCAAGCCCTAATGAAGTCAAAAGGGCAATAAGAGCGTAAATTCCCCATAAAGGAACTAGTCCAAGTTGAGACACAATCGAAGCCGATGGAATATCAAAGCTCAAAGGCGGGAAACGGCGTTCACCTTCCTGTTTTTCAGAGGGTACAGGTGGCTTCTCTTGGGTTTTTCGCTTTTGTTGCTCGCTCGCTTGGGCAATAGCCTCTGTTTTTTGTTCCTCACTAATGGCTTCAAACTGTGTTGCATATGGATCGTAACTTACAGCTTGCTCATCGCCAGCAGCAACATATTGCGTTGCATACGGATCATAAGGCGGAGACTTAGGTGTACTAGGTTCTGGTGTGGCTGAAGATGGTGAAACATCAATCACAGTTTTCATTGGATCATCAGAAGATTCAGGTACAGGTGAAGCACTCGCTGAGGTTTGCATCATATCTTCTGAACGCGAAGGCTGCTCTTCATTTCCTTGCTCTTCGGGATTAGGTACAGGTTTTTGGTTATCCATAGTTATTTTCCTTAAAATGTCCACTCAACTCTAATACTGTAGTTCAATGCTGAATTCAATGCCGCCAAATCGCACTCTTTGCCCCGCTTGAAGCGGTATGAATACTTCTGGTTGTACTTGTTGATCATCAACAAAAGTGCCATACTGGCTACTTGCATCCCTTAATGTCCACTGATAATTTTGTTCATCAAAGGCTAATTCTGCGTGACGACGAGAAACTCCTAACTTTCCTCCAGCTTCCCCCAAGTCAACATCAACAATATGCCCTGTGGCTGGAATGGTGCGGCCAACTATCCATACTTTACTTGCATCTTGCAGTTCAAATACTTGCTCTTCTGAGCGCAAAATCAGCTTTGGAGGAGGTTGCTTAGTACCACAACGATGGCAGTAAATAGCATCATCAACTAAAGCACTTTTACATATAAAGCATATTCGCTTTAACTGAGTGGTAAGATATGTGGATTCGGGATTGTTCACGGCATTGCCCTTCATTCATTGTAAACCGTTTACAATTCCCATTGTAGGCATATTGGCAGAACTGGCAATTCAGCCTGCCCCGTTTTAGAAAATATAACAATAAAGTGGGTATTGAGGAGGTTTATCTAAAACTGAATACCAGACCCTACATTAGCTTTATTCCAAGAACGCTCAAGATATTGATGATAGAGTTGCCAATTAAACTGTTGTAGTTGACGCACTTGACGTATGGAGGGAGTAACTTTAGATTGTGCTGCGCGTTGCTGCTGTATCCTAACGCTTGGTGATACATCAGATGCTGATTCAGTCTCTTCAGCAACAGCATCTTCTGAAGACACTTGAGGTAATGCTTCAGCCTTAATAAGTATGCGCTCTAGTAATATTTCAGGTGCTGTAGGCATTTTTTCAACAGGAAATGCCTCTTGAACCTGACGTTTGAATTGCTCATCGTTTTCTTCATCAGGAATTATAGGTAAGCTAAGCGTATCCATGTGCATACTCCGTAGATAGATTTTCGATAGCGCCTAATTCATGACGCAATTTTTCGCGAGCATAATGTAATCGTGATTTCACCGTACCTACAGGACAGTCCAATATTTCTGCTATATCCTGTAAACTCATATTTGCTAAATAATGTAAGATGATGACAATTCGTTGATTAGTTGCCAATTTTTCAATAGCTGCCCGCACGCTATTTTGCAGTTCTGTATGTTCTGTAACCCGATCTGGCGCTTGAGCGCTGGAGGTGGAAAGTTGTTCAGCAACAAGATCAAGGTCAGTGTTACGTTTTTGATGGCGAGAAACATATGTATAACTTAAATTAGCTGTCACACGATAGAGCCATGGCATCAAGGGACGTTCAGGGTCAACACGGTGTGCATAAACATGTAACTTCAAAAAACAATCTTGTAATATATCTTCGGCCACTTGAGGGTCTCTCACAATAGCCAGTGCAACACGATATACTTGATTTCGATAACGCTCAAATAATTCACCCAGTGCGCTTAAGTCCCGCTCTCTTAACCGCCATATAAGTTCTTGATCTGTAGTCATTTTAAAAGGCGTTTCCTAATCAATTAAGAAAACGCACACCACTCCTTTCAATTAATTTTTTGATGTATACGTGTGATATTTATATAGTATCGCTTTGTGCGTTATACACAACAATGTAGAAAAAGGTTCAAAATTTACTTAACTTCCACGTGCTTGGATGAGCAATTGTTCAATTGTTAGCCCGCGATAACCCCATGCAGGACTAAGTGCATAGATCTCTTCAAGAATAGGTAAAGCTAGTTGAGGTTGGCCAGCATCTAAATAACGCTTTGCGGCTAAAAAGCCTTCTACAATAAACGCTTCAAATGATGGTAAGTCATTGAATGTTCCAACAGGTTTTCCTTCTTCAACCATTTGGTAGGCTAAGTTATAAAGCACTAAACCACGTGATAATTGGTTTCCAGCAAAACCATTCGGGCCGTCCTCATTTAATGGGTTTGTACCATTGAAGTAGATGCGCGCTTGCTTGTTATATGCATCAAAAAGCATCTGATCAACTTCATTACGCCGATAAGTAGGGTCTAAGGAAATAACGACCTCTAACGCAGCGATAGTATCTTCCCATCGATTGAAGCTATAGAAACTTTTTGCCTGATTAAAATACAACTCAACTTCACTTGTGGTTGGTGTAGGTGAAACTTCGGGCGTAGGCGTAAGTGTTGAAGTTGGCGTATATATAGGCGTGTTCGTTATAGCTAATGTAGGGGTATAAGAGAGTACTATCTCAATCTGGGCAAGTTGCTGTTGAACATCCATATAACTTGGTTGCCGTGTTGCTATCCAACTCAAACGTTCATAAGCAAATTCATATTGACCATTGTTGATATTCTCAAGTGCTAGTTGATATTGTATGGCACTCGTTGCTTGTATGCCCCGTGTTTCTTTTGTTTGAATTGCTTTTAATTCGTCACGATAACCAGCAACTGCACTCAGCAAGACAATCACGCCACACATCAGTATACTGACAAATATAATGATGCCACTCAATAAACATGGTAAACGAGATGGGGTTGTGATTTCATCATCAACAATAAGGGGACCAGTATCTAAAGGAACCGACCAGCTAGGATCAGGAATCAGCGCTTGGGTCGGTTGACGGGGTTGGGTATCTTCAAGTTGGGGTGATGGTTCTGAAGGAAATGCCATACTGCCTCAAAAATATTCTCAGATATTAAAAGCGTTTTGAGGCAGTATTATAGCAGCTTCAATAAAATGATTCACCCGCTAGATGCTGACGTTTGGCTGATATTCGCCAAAAACATCACGCAACACACGGCAAATTTCACCTACTGTGACTTCACGCTCAACGGCTTCAATAAATAGCGGCATCAGGTTTTCATTAGTTCGGGCAGCAGATTCAATACGTCCCAAAATTTCTACAACACGCTCATTGTCACGTTCAGCACGCAATTGGGCTAGCTGTTGACGGCGTTCTTGTTCGATAGCAGGATCAACCCGTAAAATTTCCATTGATGATTCATCGGTGCCTTCTGTTCGGAATTCATTTACACCAACGACAATCTGTTCTTTACGTTCCAGAGCGCGTTGGTATTCATAGGCCGCATTGTTAATTTCATCATTAATGAAGCCACTCTCAATCGCTGCTAGAGCTCCGCCCATATCGTCAATCTGTTGAATATAAGCTGTGGCGCGCTTTTCAATTTCATCAGTAAGCGCTTCAATTACATAACTACCAGCTAAAGGATCGACTGTGTCAGCTACGCCACTTTCATAAGCGATAATTTGTTGTGTGCGCAGCGCAATCTGGACTGCGTGTTCTGTGGGCAATGCCAATGCTTCATCCATGCTATTAGTATGAAGTGATTGTGTTCCCCCAAAAACTGCTGCTAATGCTTGAATTGTGACACGAACAATATTGTTTTCTGGCTGTTGGGCTGTTAAAGTGCTGCCACCTGTTTGCGTATGAAAGCGCAATGCCATACTTTTCTCATTTGTAGCACCAAATCGTTCACGCATAATTTTGGCCCATAAACGGCGTGCAGCACGGAATTTGGCTACTTCTTCTAAAAATTGGTTATGTGCGTTGAAGAAGAAGGAAAGCTGCGAGCCAAATTCATCGACTTTCAAACCCGCATCAATTGCCGCCTGAACATAAGCAATGCCATTGGCTAATGTAAAGGCCACTTCTTGCACAGCAGTACAACCAGCCTCTCGGATATGATAGCCACTAATGCTGATTGTATTCCACTTGGGCACATATTGATTACAATACGCAAACAAATCAGTAATGAGGCGCATACTCGGTTTTGGCGGAAAGATATAAGTACCGCGTGCAATATATTCTTTCAATATGTCGTTTTGCACCGTACCCCGCAACTTTTCAGGAGAGACTCCTTGTCGTTTTGCAACAGCGATATAAAGTGCCAATAAGATTGTAGCGGGTGCATTAATTGTCATGCTAGTAGATACTTGATCAAGTGGAATGCCTTCAAAAAGCCGTTCCATATCACGAATGCTACAGATTGACACCCCTACCTTGCCAACTTCACCAACTGCCATAGGATCATCTGCATCGTAACCGATCTGTGTCGGCAAGTCGAAGGCAACACTTAAGCCGCGTGCTCCGCTCTTAAGCAACAGGTGATAGCGTTGGTTAGATTCTTCTGCAGTGGCATAGCCAGCATATTGACGCATCGTCCAAAAACGTGAACGATACATTGTTGGTTGCACCCCACGAGTAAAAGGATACTCACCGGGTAATCCCAATTTTTCAAGATATTCACTTGCATCTTCATATTGAGGCAAATAAATGCGCTCTACAGGAATATCTGAAGAAGTCACAAACTTTTCGCGGCGTTCTGGAAAACGGCTGAGCGCTGGGTTCAATACATTTTTTTCCCAATTTTCAACACTCGCCTTTAAACGCTTATCCATAATAATCATAGCCTCCTTATACTGCACAAAGCTAAACTGCCAGCGCACTTGATCTTATTTTAACGAATGATGCTGTGCTTGTCGGCTGATGTTTGTCCTTGATTCTGTGAGCTATTTAGCCCAATATTACTTAACAAAATAGGGTATCCGTTCTCCAACAGATACCCTAACATCATGATTCAAAAACCTGAAAATTCCATTTAACTCAACAAATCAGGAATTTGCTCCGGATATTCAGCAACTCGTACGCCAGCTTTCTCAAAAGCAGCAATTTTACCTGCCGCCGTACCAGAACCCCCTTCAATGAGAGCACCTGCATGGCCCATTGTACGACCTTCAGGAGCGCGTTGCCCCGCGATAAAGGCTACCACTGGCTTTGTCATGTGCTTTTGGATGTATTCAGCAGCGCGCTCTTCACCATCACCGCCAATTTCGCCAATGAGCACAACTTTTTCTGTTAGCGGGTCGGCTTCAAACATTTCAAGCACATCGATAAAACTTGTACCATTAATGGGGTCGCCACCAATTCCAACACATGTTGTTTGTCCAATACCACGCTCAGTAAGCGCAAATACAGCTTCATATGTTAACGTACCACTACGAGAGACTACGCCAACATTACCCGGTGTAGCAATAAAACCGGGCATAATGCCGACCTTTGATTGGCCGGGTGTTAATAAGCCGGGACAATTAGGGCCCAACAAGCGAGAATTGCTTTGATCTAGGTATTTACGCACCACCATCATATCAGCGATAGGAATGCCTTCTGTAATACATACAATCAGCTCAATGCCAGCATCAATAGCCTCTAGAATGGCATCAGCGGCGAATGGTGGTGGTACATAAATAACAGAACAATTTGCATCTGTAGCTTCTTTAGCGCGGGCAACCGTATCAAATACGGGCTTGCCCAATACCCACTCTCCACCTTTGCCCGGCGTAACACCACCAACAACATTAGTGCCATACTCGATCATCTGCTGTGTATGAAACATCCCCTGCTTACCAGTGATGCCTTGCACAAGCAGGCGTGTATCCTTATCAATCAATATAGCCATATTTTTAGTTCATCCCTTCGCGTACAATCTCAACGGCTTTTTGAGCAGCTTCGTATAAGGTGCGAGCGCCTTGAGTGTTGGGCAGATTGGCTTCTTCAATGATCTTTAAGCCCTCTTCTTGATTTGTGCCCACTAAACGAATCACCAGCGGCAGATCAGTCTTTACCTCATCTAGTGCTGTCAAAAGCCCTCTTGCCACATCATCGCACCGCGTGATACCGCCGAAAATGTTAATCAAAATTGCTTTCACATTGGGATCAGCAAGGATAATGCGCAAAGCAGCTGCCACTTTTTCAGGGCCTGCACCGCCCCCAATATCTAAGAAATTTGCGGGGCCAATACCATAAGCCTCACCAAAGTGCCCGGTCATATCCATTGTCGCCATTGCCAAACCTGCCCCATTGACCATGCAACCAATTTGCCCGTCGAGCTTCACATAGCTCAAATCTGCTTCACGGGCTTGGATTTCTTCAGGAGGTTCTGCACTAGTATCGCGCTCATCGGCAAGCTCTTTTTGACGGAAAAGCGCATTATCATCAATAGACATCTTACCGTCCAGCGCTTTTAGTATTTCTTCACCATTTTCTTCGACAATGGCAAGTGGATTAATTTCACATAAAGTAGCATCGCTTTGTGTAAAACACTCATAAAGTGCACGACAAATCTTGTTGAATTGCCGCCACAAATGACGAGGAAGATCAATTTGGGAGGCTACCTCCACAATTTGATAGCCACGTAGACCAAGCAGCGGGTCGATGTGTATGCGTACAATTTTCTCTGGCATGGTACGATTAACTTCTTCAATGTCCATGCCACCTTCAGCGCTGCACATCAACAACGGTCGACGTGCTGCTCGATCATTAGTGATAGATAAATACAACTCTTTTTTAATATTCGCACCGGGATCAATAAGGACTTTATGTACTTTATGTCCTTTAATATCCATCCCTAAAATAGCTTCTGCATGGGTGCGGGCTTCGTCAGGATTCTTGGCTAACTTAACTCCACCAGCTTTCCCACGCCCACCAGTGAACACCTGTGCCTTTACAACAACAAGGCCTCCCAATTCTTGCGCAATGGTTGCTGCCTCATCAGGAGTATAAGCTACCTTGCCTAATGGCACAGGAATGCCAAATTTATGAAATCGACGTTTTGCTTGATATTCGTGTAAGTCCACGAAGTCGCCTCCAGTTTGTGTAAAATTCACAATTCCGTGCGACAGTATACCATTCTTAATCGGGCAAACCAACTGTTAGCTATATTGTCTGATGATTAGAGTTAGCTAATTTTAGGTCGAATAGATTTTGTCATCGCTAAGGCAGCTTCACGCCATTCTCCGCTTTCTCTTTCCACACATGACAGCAATAGTAAATAGCCATAGTCTTCGGCTTGAACACTGCCAATATAAAGAGCATCTCTCACAACGCCTAAGGGCGAGCGTTCTGTGAAGTATATTTCGACAAATTGGCCCTGATACCCCTCTATTTTCAGAGGAGTAATCTCAGTTTTTACTTCTACTTCACGAAGTTGAGTTTTTAAGGGAATGCCACTAGCCATCCATTGTCCAAAGGCACGCCCAACATCATTCACGTTATATTGCGGAGAAGTTGGAATTGACTGTAACACTGCCAACACGTATACATCAGACTTGTAGCGCTGAAAAATCAGCGTTGCTGAAAAATCTTCTACGTTTGCGCGCACCCGTTCAGGAGAAAGCCTGCGCCCCCATTCAAAATAATGCGTCCAATAAGTAACTGAATATCGAGCATTATATGGCTGAAATTGTAGTTGATACTGATCGGTTAATATGGGCCACGGGTTAATACGATCAGTGGGGATTTGAGACGTTGTCATCACGATAGTTTGATATGAATCTTCATGTTGAACATGCATCCAATTTCTTGGATAACGAATTGCCACTACTGCATTTTCTGCTTGTTCAGCGAGATCAGGCCCAGTAAAGAATCTTAGATAGATTAACCCACCAAGTACAGCTAGCAAGATAACTGCTATTGTGCCTAGTGCTACGACAAGGGGATTAATTGGTTGATTTTTCTTACCCTTTACGATAATAGGTTTTGCTTGAGTTTGGGCCCGTTTGGTTTGTAAGTCTTCTATTTTAGGAATTGTGGAGATTGGGGATTGTGTATCTCTAGGTGTTACTACTGCCTGTTCGGCATTGAAGTCTTGAGCAGAAGTAGAGGAACTTAATGACAAAGAATCTGGCTGTCGTAAGGTCATCAGAGCTTCACTTGGCTTTGCCTTTACTTGTAACCATGACTGTTGCGGATTATCCAAGTCAGTGAGCAGCTTTTGCGCTTGAGGATGATCAGGCTGAAGCTGTAATACTCGCATCAAGCATTTTCGCTTCGTATCAACATTTGTGACAATATTCGCCAACAACCACCATGCACGAGTATCAGATGGATTTTGTTCAATATGCTGCTTTAACAATGGAATAGCCTGAGAAGTTTGCCCATGTTTAAGAAGTAATAATACCCTTTGATAGCGATCTTGTTCAGACATTGCTGTTTCCTCTATAACAGATTTTTAATCTATCATAGCGAAAACAAGATTTTAAAGCCATGCATCCCAATCTGATCGCTTCAATACACGTACATCTTCAACACGCTTAGTGAGCCCTTGGGCATCAAGGTGCTCTAAAAAGGCGATCGCATATTTTCTGGAAGTTTGGAAAATGTCTCTCAAAGATGCAACCGTAATTTGACCTTCTGTCTGTAAAATTTGGTATACAGCACGAAGCCAAGTGTGATAAATTTGCTTGGGTAAAAACACATCATTGTTTAATCGGATGAATACTCCTTGCATAAGAAGCGATTCAAAAACATCTTCACCAACAAGTGCCGTTGCCTCTTTTATAGATGGGGGCATATGTAGATTTTGTGATAGCATTTTTTCAAGTTGTCGAAGTGCGTTTTGTTGCGTTTTAGTGTAGGTCACCTGAAAATCTGGTAAACGCAAAAAATCACCTTCTTGCACAATTGATCCTTTTAAGATCAGCCATTCCAATATGACCCCAAAGGCTGAATGTTCCAAACCTAAGCGTTCTTGTAACACAACAGGACGCATTCCTGTCATCATTGGATGTTCAGCGTGCCAATCTTGGAGAGCTTGAAGTGCGCGCTTTTGATAGTGAAATAAAACTTCAGAATGTATTAAATAAGGAGGCATATAAACAATGTCATCATGGTCTATTAAAGCCAAGATCATTTCTTCGGCGAGTTCACTTTTTGCTGAAGCCATTTGTATTGTTATTGGATAGCGCACTTGTGATAGTGTTTCAATAAGTAGATCGATAGGTTGCCCCCTTGATAAACGTTCAAAACGTGCCTTGACCTCTGAACGTTGCCGTTTCCATTTACGACGTGGGCCAACATCTAAAATAATGCCACCTCCAATGGTAGTAGGAGGTGATGGAATACGTATAATAAAGCGCTGATAACGCAGTAGTGGGACATTTCTTTCAAAAAGCAGTTGTGCATATCCGCTTTGCCCTACCCTAAGCTCATCGTCAAAGAGCAAACGTACACGCGCCATGCATTCGGCGGTGCCCACAAAAACTTTGACAGACATATTATGCTTCAGTGAATAAGGGGCATCCAATAGACAGTGTAACTCAACATCAGCAAGTTTTGTTGAATGAAGAGTTTCAGGAAATGTTAAAACATCGCCGCGCATAATAGATTTATGTTCAATACCGCTGATGTTTACAGCTACGCGCCCACCAGCATATGCTACATCAACATCTTTTTGGTATTGTTGAAGACCTCGCACGCGCCCTTGAATATCATTAGGTTGGATTTCCACATAATCGCCGACTTGTAATATGCCACGAATAAGCGTACCAGTGACAATCGTCCCAAAACCAGTTTTTGTAAATACGCGATCAATAGGAAGTATAGGAGTGCCTTCTATAAACTTAGGCGGTAACGTTTCAAGGCTTAAAAGCAGAGCCTGTACTAAGGCATCGATTCCCTCCCCTGTGCGTGCAGAAACTCTTACTAGCG
The DNA here is from genome assembly GCA_003697365.1 of Chloroflexota bacterium. Lineage (GTDB taxonomy): Bacteria > Chloroflexota > Anaerolineae > Aggregatilineales > J027 > J027. The sequence goes on from RFGP01000088.1 coordinate 14,534, forward strand.
GTGCGTCAGCATAAGGCGATGCCTCTAATAATTCATGTATATCTAATTCAACTAAAGTTAGCCATTCTGCATCATCCACAAGATCAATTTTAGTGAGCACGACAATAATATGTGGAATCTCAAGTAGCTTAAGAATGGCAAAATGTTCGCGCGTTTGTGGCATCACGCCCTCATCTGCTGCAATCACAAGCAGCCCAATATCTATCCCACCTACGCCAGCAAGCATATTTTCTATAAAATCTTCATGGCCGGGAACATCTACAATACCTATAGTTTCACCATTTGGTAGCGTTAACCACGCAAACCCTAAATCAATGGTGAGCTTTCGCGCTTGTTCTTCAGCCAGACGATCGGGTTCAATGCCTGTAAGCGCCTTCACCAGAGAAGATTTTCCATGATCAACATGCCCCGCAGTGCCAACGACTCGCATCTTATATACCTCTGGCATATTGAATAGCAGCGATTAAATCCTGATCTTGTTGTGGAAAAACCGTTCGAGGATCAAACCATATTGCCTGATCTTGAATGCGAGCGATAACAGGATGTGGAAATTGACGTAAGCGTGCCGCGAAGTCATCAAGCTGTGGGACGCTCAAACGTAAAGCCCACGTTGGCAATGTGTCAGTAGGCAAACTGCCCCCTCCTACTGTAGAATCAGACAACACTACATCACCACCAACGACGCTTTGCCAATGCATTGCACGAGCTTTAATAGTTTCCAAAGACATACTAATCATTTGCCAAATAGGGATTTTCTGCAGAGCATCTCCATCGCGATAATGTTGAAGGGTTCTTGCTAGCCCAACAAGTGTGGTTTTATCTGGACGTAAGGCGCGCATCAAAGGATGTTGGCTCATTCTCTCAATAAGTTCTCGCTTGCCTAATACAATGCCAGCCTGTGGCCCACCTAATAACTTATCTCCACTAAACAGAATCACATCAACTCCTGCGGTGATGCTTTCCTGAATCATTGGCTCATGACTTAGTCCAAATTGTGAGGTATCGATGAATGTCCCACTCCCTAAGTCATCAATCATGATTAAGCGATGTTGGTGTGCAAGCGCTGTGACATCAGCCAGATCAACTTGTTTCACAAATCCTATTTGCTTGAAATTAGATGTATGAACGCGCATGATCGCCACAGTTCGCTCTGTAATAGCTGAACGATAGTCTTTAAGATGTGTGCGATTTGTTGTCCCCACTTCAACTAAAATTGCGCCACTTTGGAGCATCACATCTGGAATACGAAACCCGCCGCCAATTTCTACCAATTCTCCACGACTGATAATAATCTCATGTCCACTAGCCAGCGCGCTAAGCACTAGATAAACAGCAGCAGCATTGTTATTGACGACCAGCGAGGCTTCTGCACCGCTTAATTCACATAAAATATCATCAATATGTTTTTGGCGTTGTCCTCGTTGCCCCAATGCTATATCGTATTCAAGGTTATTATAATATCGCCCCACAGCTTGCATTTCAGTTATAGCTTCATCAGATAGCGGCGCACGTCCCAAATTCGTATGAATGATCACACCGCTTGCATTAATAACAGGACGTAAAGAGGGTTGCTGTTGTGCTTCTAGCCGTTCGTGTGTCCATAATAAAAGAGTGGCTAAATCAGGGATTTGTTGCGTGGTTTGGATGATACGGCGCGCTTTTTCAAGAGCATAGCGACATGCATCCACTTTAACATTATGGCTCACCTCTACATTATGAAGCTGTTGTAACAATTCATGTGTAGATGGTAAATGGCGAAGCAAATTATCCATATTGCCGACGTTCCCATAAAGTGGGAATGATAATAGCTAATAAAGCGCCGCTAATGGTCAGTATGCCTATTGTAATTGCCGCATCAAACCAAAACTGCTCAGGGTACAGGCGAATAAGCGTATCGCTACGGTGAAATTGCCAAGTGCCATCAGCAAAAAACACCTCATGAAAAGTATCAAAGAAAAAATTCCAACTTACAACGACCGCCACTAACCCTATTCCAATGAGTAAGAGTGTCAAAATACCCCCCAATCGCCACGCGCTCGCCAATGCTTTATGCGTTGTTCGGCTGCGTACAAGTAAAACAGAGCTTCCTAAGCAAAATGCGCCCACAATCCACAAAACTTGAAACGCGCGCTGTGTAACGACCTTAACATCTTCCATATGTTTCAATTCGCGTTGATTGAATGCAGGTTGCCCGTTGATCTCTAAGTTTGCTAGATAATCGATGTCTTCATCATTCAGTAAATAATTCACGCCATACGAGCCATATTTCAAGCGATCTTCTGTTGAAAAGCCATAAAGGTCTTCTGGGAAATTAGGGCGATTGTATTCAAGCTGCAAAAAAATAGTATTGGTAACAAGGCGCACGCTTAACAACACAAAAAAGGGAGGTAACGCCAAAATAATACACAGTTGGAGTAAACGCTGAATAGGCAAAGCCATTGCGCGTATGGGCGCTTCTTGTGCTGGTAAAGCAGTATATTCTGGGCGTGATGTCGAATTTGCGGGCACTTCTGATTTCATAAGGGTTATTGTTCTCCAAGAAGATATTCGATCACCATACGATCTACGATCTGCTCTACAGGAGCATGGTCATCAGTAAAAATTGTATCCGATGCCACTGTTGGCACTATAGTCTCAAGCGCGGTTTCTAGTGCAAGGAATAACATAGGGTGCATATCACGGCTTAACAACGCCAAATTTTGTGCTAAAGCCTCTGATGAGGTTGGCTGGCGCGTAGCTACCAAAATTGTATTGAGCGAGTTTGGAACATCCATTGTATGCACGCTAGGAAACACAACTTGCATAGTGGCGGTCATCGCTTCTACTAAACTACGATCCGTAGGTGTCCGACCAACATTAATAATGACCACGCCGTTTGTCGTTAGCTTCGCGTGAATTTCTTCAAAGAACTCAACGGTTGTTAAATGCCAAGGCACATAAGGCACACGATAAGCATCAATGCCAACCACATCATATTGATGTTCTAATTGATTAAAAGCATACCGCCCATCTTGCACAATGACATTCAAATTAGGAAAATTCATCCCCAAATATTGTCGTGCAGCATCAACAATCGCCCCGTCAATTTCAATGCCATCAATCGCAATATCTCCGTATACCGCTGTATACTGCCGCGCAATTGTGCCACCAGCTAACCCGATAATAGCAACACGTTTGAGGTTATTAGGCGTATAAGGTGGTGTATTAAAATAAGGCCCAACTAAAAAATAACTCCATGTTCGGCGGTAATACAGCTGCTCTGGATGCCATTGGCTGTGATACCCCTGACCTTCATTGAGTAACAAATAACGCATACCATCTTGATCTTCAACAATTTGAATCAAGTTATAAGCAGAATCACGCTCATAGAGAATTCGCATTCCACGCGGGGCCGGGCGCAAAGGGCCGCTTAAGACGATCATTGATAAGATCAATAATACTGTCGGCATCCACAACATGCGCCACGCAGAGCGTCCTTCGCTTAGAAAAAGTCCTAAGAATCCTAAAGTGAGCAATATACTTGCGAAAAAGAGGAAGGTACGAATAGTCCCAATCGTAGGTGTAATGACCAAAACAGGTAGAAATGTGCCGAGAATACTGCCCGCTGTACTGATAGCATAAACATTACCACTAATTTGGCCGGCATTATGTGTTTGCTGAATCGCCAATCGAATAGCAAAAGGTGACACCATCCCCAATAGTGTAATGGGTGCTGAGAATAACAATAATACACTCACAAACGATCCTAATGCCAAGCCGACTTCAGAATTGGTGAGCGTATCAAAATCACTCAAAGTGAGCGCAACAGCCTGCAAAATTGGGCGCGCCAC
>RFGP01000089.1 GCA_003697365.1 Chloroflexota bacterium
AGGCATATGTTACGAGCTTTTTTAAGCTCAATATAGTTAGCAGGGCTTCTAAACCTCGCTCAAGATTATTTAATATCTTTTCAACTCAAAGATTTTTTGAATTAACACCCATCAGTGTTCAAGGAAAAAGTAGATTTTTGCATCAAATTAATGTCACAAAGAAGAAGATTTTCTCGTCTTAATTCTTAGAACATTACGAAAAGACGGGAGAACAAATCATGTACCAAATTGTAATTATCGGTGCTGGCTACGGTGGACTAATGACGGCGTTACGACTACAACATCAGCCAGTTCATATTACGCTTATCAATGCAAATGCAGCTTTCACCAAGCGAATACGTCTACACCAAATTGCTGCTGGGCAACAAATTCGCTCATTAAACCTACATAAGTTTTTAGCAAAAACACCAATTCAATTTGTACAAGGTTATGTTCGAGAGATTCGTCCAAAGCAAAAACAAGTCGTACTAGACAACGACATTATAAATTACGATATTCTAGTAGTTGCAACTGGTAGTCATGTAGATTGTAATGCTATATCAGGTATTCAAGAACATGCCTATACGCTAGATGTAAGTTCAGTAGACCAATTACGCAATCAAATTGCGCCAAATAAGAGATTACTAGTTATCGGTGGAGGCTTTACAGGCATTGAAGCAGCAGCAGAATTTGCAGGAAAACTTGACACTTGGATTGTAACACAAGGGACTCTTGGTGAAGGGTTACCAGAAGCAGCGAAACGATATATACGCAAATCCTTATTGCAAAAGAAAGTAACATTACAAGAAAACACTCGTGTACATACAATTCATCATAATCATATAGATACTACAATCGGACGCATAGACTTTGATCTTTGTCTTTGGGCAGGTGGTTTTCGAGCAAATCAGTTAGCAGCTAAATCAGGGTTTCAAGTTAACCAACAAGGGCAAATGCTACTTCGTGATACTTTACAATCCGTAGATGATGATCATGTTTTTGCCGTAGGGGATGCTGGTTATGTCTTAATGCAAAATGGCAAATCACTACGAATGGCATGTGCTACTGCAATGCCGATGGGTGTGCATGTTGCTAATAATATCACTCGCCTCTTAAACGGAAAGCCACTCCTAACATTCAATTTTGGTTACACAACACAATGTATTAGTTTAGGACGAGGTGATGCACTAATACAATTTGTAAATGCTGACGACACACCCAAATCATACCTATTGACCGGACTAGTCGGAAGCATCGTCAAAGAGCTAATCTGCGAATACACGATATTTTCACTTCATATGGAAAAGTGGCTACCCAATAGTTACCATTATCCGAAAGGCATTCGTGCTACAAATTCCATAAGAAAAGCTGAGAATCAAATAATATGAACTTCGAGAATTATCGCACGCAATTGTTTGGCATTGCATATCGTATGCTCGGTAGCGTCATGGATGCTGAAGACATTTTACAAGAGGCATGGATGCGGTATCAAGCATTAGAGACATCTCCAGAATATCCATTAGCATATTTACGCAAAATTGTGGTTAATCTCAGTTTAGATCGACTAAAATCTGCCAAAATTCAGCGTGAACAATACATTGGAGAATGGTTACCAGAACCTATTATTACCTCTGAGGACAATGCCGTAGATAGCCTTCAGCGTGCCGAGTCAGTTTCAATGGCACTCCTAATTGTATTAGAGCGACTATCTCCACTAGAACGTGCAGTATTTATCTTACGTGAAGTATTTGATTATGAATATGCAGAAATTGCAGATACACTTGAGCGTTCAGAGAGTGCATGTCGTAAGCTGTTCAGTCGTGCAAAAAAACATATACAAGCAGAATCTCCACGCTTTAATATATCGCAAGAAACACATAATCAAATCGTCAATCAGTTTATCGAAGCCACCCAAAAGGGAAACATTGAGACATTAGTAAACTTATTAGCAGAAGATGCTGTGCTTTACAGCGATGGTGGTGGTGTAGTCAGCGCAGCGATCCGCCCAGTATATGGACGTAATAATATTTATGCTTTTATTTCCGGGTTATATAAGAAAGCACAACACCAAGAGCATTCCTTCACAATCGAGAAAGCACTATTAAACGGTTATGAAGGAATGCTTATGAGGAATGAGGCTGGGCAAATTATCATGGCTGCAACTTTCGAGGTAGAATCCACATATATCACAACTATAAGACTAGTGGTTAATCCAAACAAATTAAGTTCTCTAGTCTAACTTGGGCTGACTGCACTGACTGTCGATTATTACCTACTGAAGCAAGTAGATTGCCCCTGATTTTGAGAAGTCGGTACAGTATTCGATGCGGTAGTACACTGCACACGACATTTTGTCTGAGGTGCAGGTAGTCACACATACACCAATTGTGCTGGAAACCACCCAACTTTAACGAGTGGTTTCCAGCACAGAGGTTTCGATGAAGAGTGTCTAGTCTTTTGTAGCTACTGATACCTAGTTAGCGCATCCTATCTAGGTTAAGAGGTTACGCCCACGACCAGTAATCAATACAACTACAGCCAAGATCAAAAATCCGAAGAACAACAATTGTGCAATACCTGATGCAGCGCCGGCAATACCACCAAAACCAAGAACAGCTGCAATGATAGCGATTATGAAAAAGATCAAAGCCCAACTTAACATGCAAAGTATCCTTTCATTGTCTCAAGCTAAGATAGTTTTACAATAACAGTTATATTGAAATTATCATTGAGAGAGCTGGAGCAAATTAGAATAGGTCATATGGGGCATTCTTATACCTACCAATTAGCCACTAAATTCCTAAATCTAAAACTATCTATAAAATAAAAATAGGACTGCTAATGAGTCCTATTTGATGAAATATCTGGAGAAACCTTCAATGTAGCATTCACGCATTAACTATTCATCACAGAATTCACACGCTCTTGCACATCACTTTTAACCCGTTCTACAACATCAGAAAATTCATGTCCGACTACACTAACAGCCTCTCCTATTTGTTCACGGGTATTTTCGCCCTTCTGCGGCGCAAAAATCAGAGCGATGATCGTTCCAATACCAACGCCACAAGCTGCGGCTAATAATACAAGCAATGTTTTCTCACGAGTAACTCGTCTTTGAGCTTCATAGGGTTATGCATCGAACAAAGGCTGTATGAAAATCAGGTCAAATGGAGGAATTTTTAAAGATGTATTCTCTGAAATCTGGCGATATGATAATATTTATGAAGTAATTAATGAAACAACAACAAGGCGAAGCGATGTACTATTATCGTGTATATGGAATCAATCTAGCAACTGAAGAATATATAGAAGCACTTCCACAAATCCCCCCACCCTCCGTTGTTGATACCTATATTTATTTTTGGCAAAGCCCAAAAATAACGTGGGAATCAACTCCGTTACTTAGAGGAAAACCAGAATATGATAATGAAGAAGGAATCCCATATCAAGCTATATACCTTTCAGAAAATGGTCAATATCGCAAGCTCGCCTATCGCGATTACATTAACTTTATTATTTCAAACGACGGTCAAAAGCTCTACGTTGAAGCAGTCGATCCAAATATAAAGCAAAACACTTATCTTGGATTCTTTTTAGGTGCGGGTCTTGGCTATACGCTTTATATGAAAAACATCCCAACCTTACATGGCAGTGTTGTCGATGTCGATGGAAATGCTATAGCTTTTGTAGGACAATCTACTGCGGGTAAATCAACCACTGCTACATCTATTGCCCAACTAGGTTATCCGATCATGAATGATGATCTAATTCCGTTATTTTACAACCCTGATGAACAGTTATGGAGAGTTGCCCCCGGCTATACTCGTATGAAGCTATGGGAAGACGCAAGTAGAGTCTTAAATCAAAAAATACTCGCCCCCATTGTTGAAGATGTGCCTAAACATTACGTAGCTATCGAGCGCTTCCAAACGGATTCACGGCCTCTAAAAACCATTTTCTTATTACAAGGAAGAAGCGCTGAACTTACGCAACCTAGTGTTGAGCAACTTTCTAAGCAAAAGGCGCTTATGTATTTAATGGTTCACGGTTATTTTTACACATTCTATGAAACACGTATGAAACATAGATTATTCAATGTCCTTGGTCAAATCACTAAACAAGCGAATATTTTCAGTGTGATAATGCCTCACAACCTTGACACGCTACGAGATTCAGTAGAAATATTGCTTAACTATCATCAACAGACTTTATAATTTGTCCCTACGGCAAGGGTTCTAGATAATATGTTTCTCTATCAGCTTCTGCTGACCAACCTTCTGTGCCATCAGGTAATCTGAGCTTCCACCAATATAGACCGTTCTCACAAACGGGACCATCAACAATCATCACTTCTGTGCCTAAAGGAATTGTTAAGAGTAGTTCTGACAAGAAGTTAGGTTCTACTCTCATGTTTAAACCAATAATGATGATAACAATAGCCGACTGATTTACACGTAGTCTTGGCAACAAGGCTTCTGGACAAACTACACTCAAAGGATCAATGGATGGTGTCGGTGTAAAAGTAAAAGTTGCTGTAGGTGTTGGTGTTCTGGTATGTGTCATTGTAGGTGTTGATGTACGGCTTGCTGTAGGTGTATTGGTTGGCGTACTTGTCAAAAAGGGAGTAATCGTCCTTGTAGGTGAAAAAGTTGGGGTTGGCGTATTTGTTCGAGTGTTCGTATTAGTTGGCGAAGGTGTATAAGTTAACGAAGGAGCATTTGCTGTCAAAAATGCTGATTGGGTCTCTGTCACATCTCTAATCAAAGTCAATGTAGCTGTAGGGCTTGCAGTCAATGTTGGGGTGCTTGTAAGAGTAAGAAGTGTAGGCATAGAAGTCGGTGTATAGGTTATCGAAGGAGCTGTTGCTGACAAAAGCGCTGATTGAGTTTCTGTTACTTCCCTCACTAAAGTAATTGTAGCACTTGGTACAACATCAGTAGTCACGATTTCTGTAGTCATCAAAGCTGAAGTACTCGTTAAAGTATGAGGTAGAAACAAAGATGGATCAACAACAACGATAGTTGGCTGTGGGGTCGGATGTGCCACTGTAACATAAATTCGCAGTTTACGATAAGGTTGTTCTAGGCGTTCAGCAAGATAAAGCTCAAAATCAATAGGAATACGTTCTCCAATCTCTGAAAGAGAGAAGGTTACGTCAAATTGAACATTTTCCTGAGGACGCAACCGAATTCCAGAGAAGGTCTTCAAAATTCCTTGAGGCGATTTAACACGAAGTTCATAAGTTCTTGTATGAGATTCTCGATTTACGATGCCAATCGTAAACAGCATTTCTTCGCCTTGCAAAACATTATTAGGGAAAGAATCTGGATAACCAGACTCACTCAAAACGAAAAATTCTGTAATTTGGTCTTTTGCTGAAGGTCCCGTCAATAAAACAATAGCCGAAGTAATAGCTATAATGCTAAAGATAAACACTAAAGCTAATGCAAAGCGTTCAAATCTAGAAATTTGAGAATATGCAGGTATAAAACTAAGAACAATCACAAAGCGTTGTGTAGGATGAACGCGGTAATTAACCCCAAAAGCTGCTAAGGATATAAGCCCTACTAGTGTTGTTTGTGCTATCAAAATATTTAAGAGGTTTACTGATGCAACATACTCAAGCAAGTATGCCACGACAGGGACAAAAGCTATGCTCCCCACAACAGAAAGCACTATTCTTTCCAAAGAAGTTAATTGGTTCTCTTTTGGAAAAAGGGCAGCCTGAAGTGAAAAACCCGGAATAAAAATAAGAAAAAAAAAGCCCAAAGTTGTTCGTACCACCAATAAGGGGAGATAATCCACATCAAAGAAAGCAAGTATAAATAAAACTACAGTACACAAGAAAATAAATGGAATTGTATCGTTATATTGGAATCGAATCATCTGGCTACAACTTTGAAGAGTACGTAAATAATAAATTTCTTCTTTGCTTGATACTTATTGCTATCGCTTATCCAAGAATTTTCACTTAGATAAATCTATCGCGATATATGCTTTTTAAGCATTCAAGTTACACGGTGAAGTTTATCACAAAACACCTGATAGTGGCATGTTTAGTCCGACAACATCAAACCAGCTTTTCAAAGTAAGCTAAAACTAACAAATGCTCTACTTTATACGCTTTAAAATGCGAAAAACCACCGTAGTGGTGGTTGGCGTTGGGGGGATATATGAATGATGTGTTGACACTTTACCTCAAGAAGTGCATTGAACAGAGCTGCTGACGCGAGCGGTTGGCAGTGACCTACTCTCCCACACAGTCGCCCGTGCAGTACCATCGGCGCTAGCGAGCTTAACGACTAGGTTCGGGATGGTACTAGGTGGACCCTCGCCGCCTTGACCACCAACTTCTGCGTCCCTCAGCTCTCCTCAACACACTTCTCTCTCTC
>RFGP01000090.1 GCA_003697365.1 Chloroflexota bacterium
ACACCGTCTCCGACAGGGTTGATGCCCCAACCCGTTTTCTTCACTATACACTCTCAGGACTTCCTGATTTTGCCTATAGTGAATTCTTATAAGTATTCTCACATAAAGCCATCAAAGTGTCAAACGCCCTACATCCCCATAGATAAATCTAGGGGCTTTGGGCGCACTTTTGGTAATTTGCGCATAGCTTGTCTCTTGTGTTTCAGAATACCAAAGCCACAAAGCCATAATTGCTAGAAAAATAGCTAATGTGGGCAAAATCGAATCAATAAACCAACCCGAAAAATTGCGACGTGAACGTTCTTGGTTTTGCTTTATACTCGATTGTGTAGAAGGCAAATCTGACTTTTCTACCATTTTGATGATCTTTCATCTAATTTTATTTTTAATGAAGATGTTTCAAATATTATTTGAACACAAGAGTTCAAACATAAACAAATCCTAAAAATTGCTAGTACTATTTTAATTTTGCGGTATACTTGTTGGTGTTTCGGAATTTCGAGAAGTATCTGGCATTCTGAATGCATCTATATACAAGGAGAGCTCCTTACTATGAATAAAGTTCGTTCATTATTTTTAATTACAGTACTTTTAATTGTAACTATTGTGCCTATGGGTACGGCACTTGCCCAAGATAGTGGAGAAGAGGAAGGCCCACAATTTTTCGCTGCTACTGTAAGCGTACGTAGTGCGCTTGCTGTTTATGCCGAACCGAGTCTTTCGTCAGAGGTTATTACAACTTTAGCGAATGGTACTCTTGTCGGTGTTTTGGGCAGTGAAGGGGTTTGGTCTCATATCTTTACTTCAGATGGTGTTTTAGGTTGGACATTCACCGGCGATCTCGTTGTTGATGAAGACCCCGCAACATTCAATACTTTCTTAGTTGATGGTGCATATGCAAATGTGCGCAGTGGCCTTGCGATCTATGCTGAGCCTAGCATTTCTAGTGAAGTGATCACAAGTGTTGAGCCACAAGCACGCTTATTACGGGTATTCACAACCGAAGGTGGCTTATTTGACTTCGTTATTTTAGAAGATGGCACAACAGGATATACCTTTAGCGCTGATGTTACTGTTGATGCACCTCGTGCTGTCGGTACTGGAACCCTCAATCAAGACCGTGTCCTTTTCCGCAGTGCTCCTGAAGCCAGCACTGATACGATCATTCGCCCGCTTGATCTAGGTGAAGAAGTATTAATTGTTGACCTCACTGATGACTTTGCTTGGTATGAAGTGCGTATTGGTGATGAATACGGTTATGTTGCTTCACGTTTTGTAGATACAGATGCTTTCGATACGACCATTGCAGGTATTGCTGAGCTAGCAGGTTTTGACACGCTCTTGACCGCTGTTGCTGCTGCTGATCCCGCTGTTGCAGAGGCATTGAGTAACCCAGAAGCAAGTCTAACAGTTTTCGCCCCCAGTAATGAAGCATTTGAAGCACTGGGTGAAGATACTCTCAATGCTGTTCTTGCTGATCAAGAGCAACTTACCAGTATTTTGCTATATCATGTAGTTGATGGCGCGCTACTTTCTTCTGATGTTGTAGCAGCTGCTGGTGACGATGGGCAAGTAACAGTGCCGACCTTGCTTGAAGGCGCATCACTGGATATTACCATCGATGCTGAAGGTAATGTTTTTGTAAATGGTATCCAAGTAGAAGCATTCGACATTCAAGCTAAGAATGGCGTGATTCACGTCATTGGCGGCGTGTTGTTGCCAGAATAGACTACTTCACGAATTTCGACGTACACAACAGGTAGAATTCTGCAGGAATTCTGCCTGTTTTTCATATAAAGCGAAATAATCATTGGTGACGAAAAGGTAAACGAAGCCGCCTTTCAGCTAATAATATCAATACTTGTTGTACTAGCGGGTAATCTTGAAAAAGCGGATAACTCAATAGGTTTTCCCAAAAATCATCCAATGATTGAAAACCGAGCTTTTCATACTCAAAAGCCTGAATGAGTAATTCGAGCTTATCTGCTGTTTTCACAATTTGGGCTTCTAGTGTTTCACTACGTTCGTATTCTTCCCATAAGTCAACATACAAGTTTCCTAAATGTCCAAAATCTTGCGTTAGCTCAGTCATAATGCCGCGCTCTACATTTTCTTTTACCTCATCAGGAAAATGGCGCATTGCAGGTTGTGGAATATCACCCGTCTGAGATTCGGCAATATCATGTAAAAGTGCCATACGCATAACACGCTCAACGTTTATCACAAGTCCTTGTTCGTTTAACATATCTGAGAGCACCATTGCTAAAAGCGTCATGCGATAGCTATGTTCGGCAACGGTTTCTGGGTGCTTTACGCCACGTAGAAGCCAACCTGTGCGAGGCATAACTTTCATCCGCCCTACCTGCTCCATGAACTGTAAAAGACTCTTGGCATCCATATTGTGCAATTCCTCTGTTATAATGAACGTAGTCTTATCATACGATAACTTTATATTAAATCAAAAAAGAACAAACTATCTTAGCAGCATCAGGCTTAATCTTGTTTAAAATTGAGTGTAATAAAACCACAACATTGTATGAAAAATTCTTCGTCTTCGTCTAATCTTTCCCATTCCGAAAACCATGCTTTGCAGCCGCTTGCTCAAAGTGAAGACACATTTAATTTTGCCGCTGTGTTAAAAGGACGAGCCACCAGTGCTCATACCTTACGGGCATATTTTCGATGGGTAGATCGTTATTTGCATGATACAGCTGGCCTAGCACCAACTGAAGGTAAAGCACGTGTAGCACGAATGCAGGCCTTGCCACTCAAACTTTTACTGTCGGTTTTAAATGCGACAACGCTTCGTGCATGGCTGGGGCAACTTTCCGCTGAGGAAAAAGGCAAGCAATCTCTGGGGCAAGCGCGTGCAGCAATCATCACTTTAGCATCATTGTTATCTGAAGCTGAAATTTTAGATGACTATACTTCAGCAGCAATGACAAATGTTCGTTTACCACGTGCTGAAGCAGGGCAACGGCAAGGGCGTTGGCTAGCAGTTGAGGATGTTCGCGACATCATTCAAGCTGCTGAAGCCATTGCAACTAGCCCCGCACAACGCCAACGTAATGCCGTACTTATTCGTTTGTTGTGCATTATGGCATTACGCCGTGAAGAGCTTACAGACATCTATTGGCGAGATTTACATACGCAGGCTGGCCGTCCTGTTTTACTTGTACATGGTAAAGGCAGCAAAGCGGCGTTAGTAGACATACCTAGAGTGGTATTGCACTCCATTGAAGAGTGGGCTTCAATGGTTTTTCCTGATGGGAATGTTGAGCCTGATACTCCCTTATTACGCCGTATTTACAAAGGTGGGCGTATTGCACCCAATGGATTGAGCACAGATGCAATTTGGCGTGTTGTGAAGGAGGCCGCTCAACATGCAGGGCTGGGCACAGTTGCCCCCCACGATCTAAGGCGATCTGTGGCGGGGAATCTTGAGCAAAGTGGCGTACCAATTGAGACTATATCTCGCTTGCTACGCCATGCTAATTTAGCTGTGACCCAAAATTATCTTTCAAAACTTCCTCGTGAAAACGAAGGCGCACTACTCATGGCTGATCTGCTAGACCTTGATGATTTTAGTTAGAACACTAATGCTGAACAATCCCCGCCATCAGCAAGCCTAGTTCTTCACGAGTTGCGTCTTTGGCATCCACAACCTTAATAATCTCGCCTTTATACATCACAGCAATGCGATCTGAAAGTGACATCACTTCATCTAATTCTGCCGAGACAAGTAACACAGCAGCACCTTGATCGCGTTGATTGATTATTTGCTTATGAATGAATTCAATTGAACCAACGTCAATACCGCGTGTAGGCTGTGAAGCAATCAGAAGGCGCGGTTGACGGCTAAATTCACGTGCTACAACGACCTTTTGCTGATTACCTCCGGAAAGCGAACCACCAGAAGTAAACGGTGAAGGAGTGCGAATATCATATTGTTGAATAAGGCGCTGGCTGTAAGCTGCTTCATCTTTGATATTCAAGCTCAAGCCACGTTGATCATATTGTAGGATTGTTTGACCAATTGCGTTATGACGTAAGAACTCATTGGCTCGGCTAGAAATTTGTGGGCGGATTTGATCATACAAGATTCCACTAATGAGCAAGAACACTAGTCCAAGCCCTGCAATAATCATCTGGTTAATTTCTGGCTCAAACGATATGGAACTATCTAATAAGGTGTTTAACAATCCCATTATGGGTAACCAGAGAGCCTGCAGATCAACAGCACCAAGCCCACGATCTATGAGCGCTATTAAGCCATAAGCAATGCCAAAGAACGTTAATGGAGGAATAATACTTAACGGATTAACCAAATACTTCACCAACAAACGCATCAATAGATACGAAATAATGCTAAAAACTGTTACAACAACAAGCAGGGTCACTAATGACACCAACAAAGGATCATTGAGATTATTTCGTTGGGCTGCGGTCATCGCTACTTCCGTAGGCACAGTGCGCAAAGTGGGAGTATCGGGTACACCGAAAGCATCTAATAATCGTGTCCAAAGGCTATCGTTCCAAGCGTCGAGCCATAAATAGCCCAAAAATGCAAAGATACTAGCAAACAACGCTGTATAAACGGTGGTCACAAAAGGTAGTTGTACTACAGAAGGCGGTTTGGCATGTGGTGCTTCATAATAATCATTCAAGATCAAGTTTTCAGCCACACTAAATGACTTGACCATGCCAAAGCGCAATCGATCTTCGGGCACATGACTAGTCGCTAGGTCTTTGATCTTACGTGGCGTAATTGCGGCGTGATAGGCGACGCGACAATGCACTAATGGCAATTGATCATACCATGCGTTTTGTAGGCGCTGTGACCAGCGCTTCAAGAATGGATCGCTTTTTTGCCCTAAGAAGGCTTGAAGCGCTGTGATTACAAGATATACAGGTAAAAAGTAGCGGCTTATTGTTTGCCCTAAATATCGAATCAATAGAGCAGAAATTGTTGGGGCACTATCATCTTGTCGGGTAATGTGTATATTCATTGCCAGCTTGCCGAGTGTTTGCCCTGCTGTATGACGTACAGGAGTAATAGCCTGTTCATCTAAATCTACGAGTTCATTGCTCGTAGCACTACTAGTGCCCAACGCAAGCGGCAGTATCCATGAGCTTATTGTATAAACAGCATCTAAGATGAGGAAAATGCTCAAGGTCTGTCTAGAAAGTAGGCGAAAATCTTCTACACCAACACTAAAATAAGACCAGAAATAGCTGATAAATGCCGCCAACATGCCTTCGATTACAAAATCGAACAACACGGCCGCGCCACGCCTTAAAATGCTTGCATCTGCATAGCGTTTAGGTTTCAAGGCTTGACCTAATAACTCAACTTCACCCTCATCCATTGGGCGTAAACCTGTTAAGACTTCAACAAGCTCTGATTGCCCATTTCCTTGTACGCCCGCAATGCCTAAGACTTCGCCTGCACGGACTTCAAAAGATACGCCTTGTAATGCTTTAGCGCCGCGATCATCTGTTGCTTGTAAGCCTTCAACACACAGAACAGGAGCTTCTGGCTTTGCATCCTCT
The DNA here is from genome assembly GCA_003697365.1 of Chloroflexota bacterium. Classification (GTDB taxonomy): domain Bacteria; phylum Chloroflexota; class Anaerolineae; order Aggregatilineales; family J027; genus J027. The sequence continues at coordinate 5,554 of RFGP01000090.1, forward strand.
TTCTCGACACGTAGAATAACATCGCGCCCAACCATCATCGCTGCCAATGAAGCCTCTGTAGCTTCAGCAGGAGTTGTTGTCCCTACCACACGCCCGCCACGCATGACCACAATATTGGTGGCCACTTTGAAGACTTCTTTGAGTTTGTGCGTAATGAAGATGATGGACACCCCTTGTGCTGACAGTTCTCGCATGATTTTGAAGAGTTCTTCGCCTTCTTGAGGCGTTAAAACAGCAGTGGGCTCGTCCAAAATCAGAATATCAGCTTTACGATAGAGCGCTTTTACAATCTCAACACGTTGTTGTAAGCCTACTGGCAGTTTTTCAATAACAGCATATGGATCAACTTCTAGCCCATATTGTTTAGAGAGTTCTCGCACACGCTCAGCTGCTTCTTGAGTACGGCGCACGCTCAAGATGGTATAGATCAAGTCTGTTATGGCATCAATAACGGTGTCAAGAGGGGTAATAGAGCGAATACGATCAGGATCGCGTTGGCGATCTTGATAAGTGAAGTAAAAAGCCGCCCCCATTGCTGCTAAGCCAATAACAAATAGGGCAAGTTCAGCTACAAGGCTAATTTCATCCAGCAGAACAATAATTGCGATGGCATAAACAACAACAAAGATGCCCATAATTCCGAGCCCAATAGAGCTGAGTTTAGTGGGCAATAGCTTAGTGCCGCGCCATGTTCTGATTGAAAGCACACCACAAAGAATGAGTAATAGCCCGACTGTAATATCATCAACAATAGGCGGCACTTCAGTTACTGCGTCACGCCATTCTTTGGAAATGCCTTCATATTCACCAGTCGCTTCGTTATAAAAATTCTCGTCAATCTCAGCCAATATGATCTTGATTTGGCCGGCACGACTAGGTTCACGGTCAATAGTGCGCCAACTTAGTTCTATCAGTTCTTCTGAACGTGCTTTACCTTCTAGGGTTACACCTTCAAGGTCACGGGGAGTATTCACGACGGTTTCTACTTGAACAGGAGTTTGCAAAATAGAGGTAATAATCGCCATTTCGCTGATATTGCGTGCTTGGATGCCTAGCCATACAACAACAGCAATAAGTCCAATACGCCACGTTGCTCCCCACACAACACGCCCAATACCAACCACTTGCTCCCAGCTATTAAAAGCAAGCGTTGCCAGATAGCTTAGCGCTGCTACTATGATTGAGCTGAGCATAAGCCCTACATTGGCAAACAGCATGAATTCTCGCCAACGCGAGAACACATTCGTATCTGGCCACACGGCTATTGCCAGAAGCGTTGTTAGCGCTGTTACCAATAGTCCAATTGCACCTAATAAGATTAGAGAAAGGCTGGTGTACCAAACTTTAGCCTCAACTTTTGTGGGGGGAGCAAATTGTGCTAAATGGGATTGAATAGGGTTCTTATCAGATAAAACATGTGGTATGAGCGCGCCTATTCCACCAAAAATCCCCATACCAATGAGGCTAATCAACACTTCAAATTCATGACTATTTTGTTCTTGGAAGGCATTCCCCAATGCAGTGGAATAGTCTCCAAATGCATCTAATGGGTTTGTACTATCGGCTCCTGCTGTTAACAGGATAGATAAGGTGATAAGTTGTAAAGCAATCGTCAACCAACGCCTTTGTTTGTCAATCCATGCAAAAACAATGCGAGGTATGAAGCCTGTGCCAATATAAAGCAACAGCAATAACCCAACAAAAATCATGATGTCGACAAACAAATATTGGTCAGGATAAGTGATATTGGCAGCAGAAAGCCCAAATGTTAATGCAGCAAGGCCAATAACAGCAAATCCTAATCTCGTGAAAAGATAACGTTGGATATACCAAGGCAACAATAATCCTACTATTGCGAATGTTAAACTAGTGTATACCAACGGATTATCGTTATAGGCGACCAATAAAACGGTAAATAAAATGCCAAAAATGAAGGTGAAAAAGGCGTTGAAAAGAGAAGACCATGTGGGCGATTCTTTCTCATCCCCCAAAATTACGTTTTCGGCTACGGTCATGACATCCACAAGTTGGAAGTGTTGATGTACCATACCAATGCCGCTACGAATTGCTTCACGGGGGCTGGCAAAGCGGACTTCACGCCCATTAAGGAATATCTCACCTTGATCTTGATGGTACAAGCCATAGATGATATTCATCAAGGTACTTTTGCCAGCACCATTTTCACCCAACAAGGCTAAAATCTCGCCACGTCGCAATTGAATGTTCACGTCGGCATTTGCAATTACGCCGGGAAACGTCTTGGTGACGTTCCGAACTTCTAATACTACATCTTGTTCAGGTGTTGTATTTGGTCTCAAATTTTGTTCTGCCATAAAGCGCTCATCTGTATTAAAGGCAATAAGGGCAATATTCGTCTCATTTTAACGGAAAATTTTCAGTTTACCACCTGATTTACCATTGTGACACGGCCGGGCAGAATTTCAACGGGTTGTGTATAGGCTCGCCCTTGATATTTAACGACCACTTCATAATTCCCCGCTTGCAAATCAGGTACAACAAAGTTTTCAAGAAAGTATGGGTCTTTATTGACTAGATCATAATGGTACGTTAGCGTTGTTTTAAGCACTCGCCCAGAGTTCGGTGTACGCACTTCAATTTCGACATCTGGCACATATCCACCATCTCGATAGAGCACACGTCCGGCAAGAACGCCAAATCCCAAGTAAGGTTGTAGCCACAAATTGGGGTTATACGTCGCACCATAATCATAAGGATCGCCAATGCGCACTTCAAGGTGAAGATGTGGGCCAATAGCAACGCCTTCTTGCCCTACGGCACCGATCTCATCAAATTGTTCTACTTCCATACCTTCACGCACGAAGAATTGGGACAAGTGACCATAGAGCGTATAAAATGTGAATGGCTTCCCGCTATCAGGGAGTTCTACCTCATGCTCAATAACGACTAAATTTCCATAGAAGTTTGCTTGTGGCCCAAAAATTGCATCATTTAGATCATCGCCTGCATAAAAAACGCGCCCATGTGCAACTGCTCTCACATTTGTGCCTATTGGGTTTTCAATATCAACACCATGATGGGGTTGATAGCCAAACGTTGTTGTACCATAAGCATAAGCATTTACTGAGGTTTGAATGCCACTGTTGTTCAAAAAAGGACGTGCCAACCAAAAATGTTCACTTTGCAAGTCATAAGTGATGTCTGCGGTTGGCATCAATCGCAGCGTTGGGCTTGGCTCAGGTGTATTGTAAGGTGTTGACGTAGGGAATGGGGTTACGGTTGGGCCATTAGGTGTCCATGAAGGTAAAAGTTGCAAAGAAGAAAGATTTTCTTCCTCTGAAATAATTTGAGTAGAAACTTCGGGCAAAACTTCTAGCGCTGCTAAAATAGCCTCAGGAGTATTTGCATGATTTGAGATAACTTCATCTGATGGTGATTGTGTTTCGCTCCAAAACTGGCAGGCACTCAATAATCCCAACAATAGACCCACTAAAAGATAAATTTGTTTGCTCATGATGATGACAAACCCGTTCTGACCATTGCTTTTTGTAGCACATTATCCCGAAGTTCCTGAGCAGAGCGCAAGATACGGTTTACCTGCTCTTGCATCGCAATGGCTTGTTCGTTTTCTTCAAACCCAATGAGGTTTATCTTCATCGTAAAGGCAGCGCCTGCAATAGCCGCATAAGCCATATGTGCCCCAACAACAGCATCAGAGACCGCATTTTCGTTGCCATGTTCAACCACTTCGGCAGATAATTCTAGGGCCTCTAGGCTTTGCTGGCATACAGAAAGCGGTACCTCTGCTGCTGAAAATGTTCGTTGCACCAATAACGTTAAGCGTTCAGGGTCATCTTGTGGCAGCCGCACAGTCTCCATCAACGCACGAAAAGCGTCAACATCACGAACGACATTGTCAAGTAATCGCTCTCTTAACGACTCTGCACGTTGCACAATCGTTTTCATTTGCTCATGCTTTTCGGCATAACGTGGTTTCTTCACCGTAAGCCCAGCGACCATTTGCACTAAAGCTGCAGCTAGGGCACCAGCAAGCGCTGCAACAGAACCACCACCGGGTAGCGCTTTATCTTTTGCCACAGCTTCTACAAACGCAGAAGGACGGCGCGATTGATCAAGAGAGCTCACGTTGATCATGGCACTTGTTGCCTCTTGCGGCAACGGCGGTTCTTCTTGTGCTAATGGCGCTTGTGCTGCTTCGGCTTCGGCTTTTGCAATACGCACTTCAAGAAGTTGATCTGCTGTGAAGCCTTCTAATTGCATGTACCATTCTGCGGCATCGATAAAAGCAGCTTGGGGGGCCAACCCAATCAACTCACTAGATTCAATAAATACACCATAGCGCTGAGCTTCACGTCGAATCGCTTCAATCACTCTAAAGAGAGGCGTTTGGTGATAGTCGGTTAAGTTCATGCTCACTTGGGCACGGCCTTTCACCAAAAAGCCAGCAGCTTTAAGATGCGCAAATCCCCCCGTAGAAGCACGAATTGCCCTTGCGATTTTTTGCGCGATTTCGACATTGTCTGTGTTTAAGAAAACATTGAAAGCGATGAGGGGTTTTCTGGCACCAATAATACAGGCACCAGCATCCCCGACGATGGCTGGGCCAAAATCAGGAGTAAGATTAGGGTCTGTTTGAATAGCGTCTTTTAACTGCTCATATTGAAACTTGGGGCTGCGAATTTGGGCGAGATTGCGGCGATCTGCGCGAGTTGCTGCGAACTCGTATAAATACACTGGAATTTTGAGTTCATTTCCCACTCGTTCACCTAAGCGCTGAGCAATGCGAACGCATTCGGCCATCTTTACATCTCTCAATGGGACAAAGGGAATCACATCAGCTGCACCAAAGCGTGGATGTACGCCCTGATGTTCATTCATGTTAATAAGTTCAGCAGCGGTCTTAATGCCGACAAAAGCTGCTTTTTCAACTTCTTCTGGCGGGCCGGCAAAAGTGACCACTGTTCTGTTGTGATCAGCGTCGCTGCTAACATCTAGCATGTACACTGCTCCAGCGCGTCGGATCGATTGCACTATCGCTTGGATTACTTCAGGGCGACGACCTTCGCTAAAATTAGGAATACATTCAACCAACGGTCGAGTCATCAGCGTTATTCACCACTTCTTATAAAATAAACATAGCATCACCAAAGCTATAGAAGCGATAACGTTGTTCAATCGCTTCTTGATATGTTTCCAGAATTAGCTCGCGTCCTGCAAAAGCACTAATCATCATCAGTAGCGTTGTTTTGGGTAGATGAAAATTAGTGATCAGCGCATCAACAACCCGAAAACGATAACCGGGAGTGATGTAAAGATCAGTTTCTTCTTCAATGGCTATCACTGGCCGCCATCCGCACATATTATCATCGATATTTTCCAGAGTACGGCGTACACTTGATGGGTCATTGTGGGGCGTGCTAAAGGCCGCAGAACGAATGGCTGCAGTTTCAAGTGTACGAGTGCTAGTCGTACCTACGGCAATCACTCTGCCACCCGCTAATTTTGCTTCGTTAATGAGGCGTGCGTCATCAGCAGATAGTTGGGCATATTCACGGTGTAGTTTGTGTTCTTTGATATTTTCAACGCGCACAGGGCCAAAAGTATCTAGCCCAACATGTAGTGTACAATAAGCGATTTTTACGCCCATACGTTGAATATCAATCAACAATTCAGGCGTAAAATGAAGCCCCGCAGTAGGTGCTGCAGCTGAGCCTTCAGCATGAGCGTACACTGTTTGATAACGTTCGATATTGTTGAGTGGCTTTGTAATGTATGGTGGCAATGGTATATCACCAGCTTGTGTGAGATATTCGGTGATGGGCTCCGAAAATTCAACAATTCGTAAGGCCTCATCTCCCTCACCAATAATTGTAGCGGTGATATGACTGTTTTCTAACTCTAAAGTTGTTCCTTTTACAATGCGCCTGCCACCAACGACAGCTTCCCACTGATTATCTTGCAAATGACGTAGAAGAAGAATTTCTGCCTTCCCGCCTGTTTCTTGCTTTCTGGCATAAATGCGTGCAGGAATGACGCGCGTTTGATTTAGAACCAAAACATCATTTGGACGTAAATAGCCTTTAATGTCGCGAAAGATGCGGTGTTCACGTTGACCAGTGTCGCGGTGCAACACCAATAAGCGCGAGGCATCGCGTGGCTCTATAGGTTCTTGTGCGATAAGTTCAGGCGGAAGTGTATAGTCAAAATCACTTAACTTCATCGATTGAGCAATCTCGCTACAATATTTAAAACTATCGTTAAGATAACACTGATAAGAATCATGCTTGTGATAGGGGCAAAACAAGTGAAATTATTGCCCTCAATACGAATATCACCGGGCAAGCGCCCAAAAGCAATAGACGATCGTCCGATCACTATTAAAAGTAGCCCCAATACCAATAGGCTTAGGCCCATCAAAAGTATTGCACGTCCTAGTTGTTCCAATTCCATTTGAAGCCCTCCTTAGAACAAACTATCTTGACGCGGTGGCATTTTATCGGCATATCCTAGATGCTCATAGGCTTTTCGAGTTGCCACTCGTCCTCTTGAAGTGCGTTCTAAGAACCCCAACTGTAATAAAAACGGCTCGATAACGTCCATAATGGTATCCGCTTCTTCGCTGATAGATGCGGCTATTGTTTCTAGACCAACGGGGCCACCATCGAAGTTTTCGATAATGGTGGTTAATACACGTCGATCAATATCATCTAGACCTAGTGCGTCGATCTCAAGTAAGCCACTTAAACACTCTTCGGCAACTTCTGCCGTAATGATGTTATTCGCACGAACTTCGGCATAATCTCGCACGCGACGCAGCAATCGCAAAGCTACACGAGGGGTTCCACGTGAGCGGCGCGCTATTTCTGCGATTCCTTGAGGCTCAGTTTCAACACCAAGTTGACGCGCAGCGTTTAAAATAATTTGTTCCATTGCTGCCTGATCGTAGAAATCCATGCGAAAAACGGCCCCAAAACGATCACGCAACGGCGCGGTTAGTAATGCAAGGCGTGTTGTTGCGCCTACAATGGTGAAGCGTGGCAAGTTTAGTCGAATATTTTTCGCTACAGGCCCTTTGCCCACGACAATGTCTAGTACGAAATCTTCCATTGCTGAATAGAGCACTTCTTCTACAGGGCGACTTAAACGGTGTATCTCATCAATGAATAAAATATCACCCGCTCGTTGATTACTTAAGATTGCTACCAAATCGCCAGCGCGCTCAATCGTTGGGCCCGCTGTCGTCTTGATGTTAGTATTCATTTCATTAGCTAATACATGAGCTAGGGTTGTTTTCCCTAATCCCGGTGGGCCATAAAACAACACGTGATCTAAGGATTCGCCACGTTGTTTGGCTGCTTCTATGAGTATTTTCAGATTCTCAACAACACGATCTTGACCGATGTAAGTCGCTAGTGTTTTAGGACGCAAGGCAGCATCCAACCGCCCACTATCAGTTGGTAGACGGCGGCCATCAATAGATCGATTGGGTGGCTGTGTCATGAATATTGTTCCTAATATTTCCCTGCGTACATTGTTTTCAAGTATACCATTGAAGTGAAAGGGTTGTAGACCTTAGCTGAGTGAAGCACTAACTTTTGGACTAACATTGACGAAAAAGCCCATTGAAGGTTATGATCCTTAAAAATTTAGGAAAGGATAGCCACAAAATGTCATTTTTTAGTGGTGGCCGCCGCCAAACTCAAAATATGCCTGTAGTACGCACCACCCCTGATCTTCATCCAAAGCGTACTGATCCCCCTGTTGTACGTCAACCGGTTGGGTTTGAAACGGTGTTAGGGGCTAATTGTACACTGCGTGGCGAGCTGCGCAGTCAAGCAAATGTACGATTAGATGGTACTTTTGAAGGGACGCTTGAGATCGAGGGTAATGTCTTGGTTGGAGAAACTGGCAAAATCACGGCAGATATTCACGCTAAGAATGTCGTTATTGCTGGCGCAGTGCGTGGCAATGTCAGTGGTAATAAAGTCCAGCTTCTGAGGACGAGTCGCGTATGGGGAGATATTAGCGCTGCTTCCATTACGACGGAAGAAGGGGCATTCATTGACGGTAAAATTACGATGGTGCGGCATGATGCTTCTATCCAGAGCATTGAGTTGCCGTCTTTGCCTGAAGATAATGCTGCAGATGAGGATGAAGAAAAACCTGACAGCAGCGATTAAGCTATACTTACAAAACGTATAATTTTTCTTGAAGGAATAGGATAGAACTAATGATTAAGTTTGATGCAGCAATCCTTGCCGAAGATTTAAATAGTGTTCCTGAACTGGCTCGTCAAATTGAAGATATGGGCTTTAAGGCTTTATGGACATCAGAGACCAGCCATAATCCTTTTCTTCCGCTTCCGCTGGCCGCCTATGCAACTCAACAGCTTGAGTTAGGAACAGCGATTGCTGTTGCTTTTCCACGTAGCCCGATGGTAACGGCTTATATTGCGTGGGATTTAGCAGCCCAGAGCAAAGGGCGTTTCATCTTAGGTTTAGGCACGCAAGTTAAGGCTCATATTACGCGCCGTTTTAGCACAACATGGAGCAGTCCCGGGCCGCGCCTACGAGATTATATTCTTGCAATGCGCGCAATTTGGGAAGCATGGCAAAATAACACTTCCTTAAACTATGAGGGAGAATTTTATAAGCATACATTGATGACTCCGTTTTTCCAACCTTCTCCCATTGAACATCCGCATATCCCCGTTTATATTGCTGGCGTAAATGAATATCTGTGTCGCTTGGCTGGGGAATTATGTGAAGGGTTTCATGTGCACCCATTCCACACTGTGGAGTATCTGCGCGATGTGGTTATTAAACATGTCAGCGAAGGGGCTGAAGCCAACGGCCGCAGTCGAAATGATGTGCAAATGACTTGCGCTATCTTTGTCGCTACGGGAACCAATGATGAAGAAATTGAGAACCAAAAAGTACTCGTAAAATCGCAAGTGGCATTTTATGCAAGCACCCCCACATATCGCGCAGTGTTAGAGCATCATGGTATTGGCGATTTGGGCGAACGTCTATCTAAAATGTCTCGTGAAGGGCGTTGGATGGAAATGCACGAGATGATCAGCGATGATTTTCTTGAAAAAGTATGTGTGGTTGCCCCCATTGATGAATTACCCCATAAGGTGCAAGAACGTTATGAAGGTCTACTAGATCGCGTAGCATACTACATGCCTTATGATAATAATCCTGAACGCGCCGCTATGTGGGAAGCATCATTGAAAGTTTTTGCCTAACTTTTAAATTCTCTATAACCCAATACTTGAGGAGTAAACTTGTATGGCCAACCCATCCCAATATGCTACTGAACATCATGATCAGTTTTTACAAGAGCTGATAAGTTTCTTAAAGATTCCTAGTGTAAGTACTCAACCTGAGCGCAAAAACGATGTACGAAAAGCTGCTGAATGGTTACGTGAGCGTTGCATACAAGTTGGGATGAGTCGCGTTGAGCTTTTTGAGACAGAAGGACATCCAATTGTTTATGCTGAGTGGCTAGGCGCTGGGGCTGATAAGCCAACAGTGTTAGTGTATGGACACTATGATGTGCAGCCAGCACAAAAAGATGATGGATGGGACACAGATGATCCTTTTGTGCCAGAAATTAGGGATGGGAATATTATTGCGCGTGGTGCTACAGATGATAAGGGGCAATTATTCTTACATCTAAAGGCTTTTGAAGCCTTCATGAAAACAACAGGGGCTTTTCCTGTTAATATTAAGATATTACTTGAAGGAGAAGAAGAAGATTCTTCACGCAATCTGCCCGCTTTTCTTAAGCAACATCGCGAGCTACTGGACGCTGATCTAGCCCTTATCTCTGATACGGCTATGTTCAATGCTAATATTCCAGCTATTCCTTATGGCTTGCGAGGCTTGCTCATATGTGAACTCATTGTTGAAGGGCCTAAAAATGATTTGCATTCGGGCATGTATGGCGGAGCAGTAGCAAATCCCATACACGTGCTTAGCCGTATTCTAGCTTCTATGCATGATGATTATGGGCGTGTTACTGTTGAAGGGTTTTACGATGATGTGCGAGAACTTTCTTCAGATGAGCGCGCCCAACTCGCTAGAATTCCTTATGGCGAGGAAGAATTACGCAAAGAAACAGGTGTTTCAGCTTCATGGGGAGATACACAATATACCATCGTGGAGCGTATGGGAGCTCGCCCCACTATCGACATGACTAGCTTTAAGGGTGGGCTGTTGGGAGATGGGATCAAAAACATCATTCCTCAAAAAGCGTGGGGGCATTTAACTTGTCGGCTTGTTCCCTATCAAAACCCTCACAAAATTTTTGAATTACTTCAAAAACATATTGAACGACACTCGCCACCCTCAGTGAAGGTAACGCTGAAAAAGTATTCTGCAGATGAAGCTGTGTTAATTGATCCCCGTGTGGCACCGATGCAAAAGGCAGTTGATGCTTTTAAGGCTGTTTATCGGGAAGAACCTCTATTTACCCTAGTAGGTGGTTCAATTCCTATTGTCAAATGGCTAGTTGATGATTTCAATATTCCAGTTGTGTTGATGGGCTTTGGTTTACCTGATGATAATCTGCATGGCCCAAACGAGAAGTTTTCTATTGAGCAGTTTCGGCTAGGTATTCAAACATTGATCAAGTATTATGAATCGCTTGCTGAATAATTTTGTTCGCTGGCTAAAATCTGATCAAGTACGACGCTTAGGCATTAAAACTCAAGAGCCTTCTGTGCGCCGCCTTATAATGGGAATAATTGCGGTGTTAGCTTTTTTAATGCTGATTATCTTTGCTATCTTAAACTGGTACAGTTTATCCAACGCTCAAATTCGATACAGCGCGCTAGAGATTATCTTTAGCAATGATGAGGCAAGTAATGGTTTTGGTCGTGGTATTGATTTATTTTTAAGCATTATTCCGCTAGGTTGCTTTATACTCATTCTTTTAACTGTGATGGTATTTACTGACCGATTGCCTTATGCTTTTGCAATAAATAGCGCTGTAAGTATCGTCTTCATTATATTGAGCACTATTTGGGTATGGCGTGATTTGAGCATAGATGCATGGTACGATCTTTATTCTGAACAGACGGTAGCTAATTTGAGAAAAGGTTATCAGCTAGTGTTGCCCACATTACTTGCCGTAATGATGTTATTCATCACCATGTTAGGGTGGGCTTTATTCTATGGGTGGCAGCTTGGTTTTTTTAGTGAAGTTGAGTCGGAAACAGCTGAATTGCCCAATAAGCAATAAAAATAGAAGGGGGAAATGCCCCCCCCTTAACTCTACCAATCTTTGGCCGCGTTGGAATCAACAAAGTAATTTCGACAGGCTTCATCTACTAATTCAGGCGTTAGGCGAGGTTCTTCTCCTGTATATTCGCAAATTTGGCGAATGATCTTACACAAGTCGCGCGGATGTACTGATTGCATTTTACGCTTAGGCTCACGATACCATTTTTGGACAAGGTATTGAAAGCCCTCTTTTTCCATGATGATTCCATATTGTTTTGCCATATTGACGAAAATTTGGAAAAACATTCGATCATCAGGACTTGTCACCGCAACTTTCATTTGGATACGTCGCAAAAATGCGCCATCTACCAATTCATTAGGATCAAGGTTGGTACTGAAAACGATGAGTTGCCGAAAGGGAATCTGCAATGCCTGCCCAGTTCGCAGTCGCAGAAAGTCAATACCAGTTTCTAGAGGGACAATCCAACGATTTAACAACAACTGTGGTGACATCATTTGCCGTCCAAAGTCATCAATGAGAAACATGCCACCATTGGCTTTCATTTGCAATGGGGCTTCATAGAATTTGGAAATGGAATCATAACGTAGCTCTAATGCTTCCATTGTGAGCTCGCCCCCCACTACAACTGAAGGCCGCTTCCATTTTCCCCAACGTTTATCCACAAAACGCGCTTCATTTTCTGTGAGTGGCAAAGGCTCAAACAATAATGGGTCGTAAATACTGATGATATAGCCTGCTAAGGTCACTGCATAAGGTACCCAAATACCCGGCGCACTTCCAGCAAGTAACTTACCGACAGCTTCAGCAACAGTTGTTTTACCATTACCGGGGGGGCCATATAGAAATAGAGAAGTGCCACCATTAATTGCTGGGCCAATGCTTCGGTGGAAATCGTCTGGCAAAATTAAATGCGAAAGCGCTTGTTTGACTTGTTCTGGTGTTAAGTTGAGTTTTTGAGATGTTTGTAACTCGATAGCTCGAACGTATTTTTGAACAGGTACAGGCATTGGCCCCACATATTGTGTACGTTCAAATGCCTCACGAGCGCGCTTTAGCCCTTCTTCGGTTGCATTGTAAGAATAAGTGAAGCGCCCCATCTGTCCTGCCTGAGCCACTTCCACTAACTTCTCATTTTGTAGTTTGGATAATACCTCATCAATAAGCTGAGGCTCTAGGCGCGTGATCTCGGAAATACGCTTTAAGCTAACGATTCCTTCATTAAACAAAATTTTCAAAATCATATCGATCAGCATCGATGCTGGTACATCTAATTCAGCAAGGCTTTGTGGTGGGCGCATTAGTTCCACCATTGGATTTACAGGCGGTGCTGTTGCTGGTGTCGGTGGTTGAATTGCATCTGTCATGAAACTTTTGACCCCTTTAGATCGCTATGTTTATGTATCATTCTTCAGAAAAACGTGTTGCAGATAACACCCATTGTTCAGCAAGCGTTTGTGCTAGTCGCTTATAGAGCTTAACCATAAATTCTGGTTTCTCAACTTCTAAACGTAAAAGATCATCATAAGTGACCTTAAGCAGTTTTGTATCAACGCTAGCAATTGTTGTTGCTAAACGCTGTTGATTAATGAGGAGACCAACTTCACCAAAGGATTGCCCCTCATGAATTGTGCTAACCATTTGCTTATTCTTCTGAGCATCTTCGCGCCAAACTTGCACTTGGCCCTTTAAAACCAAATACATTGCATCTGATTCATCCCCAACGGAAAAGATGATCGATCCAGCAAGATACTCGACATCTTCTGCATAAGAAGCTATATCACGTAAAGCATAAGCCCCTAAACTCCATGTTACGCGCCATGGATCGCCATCAAATTCAGAGGGTAATTCTTCGAGCACCATAATGCTAACCTTTTACACTAACGGCGAAATGCTCGTAGTAGCATTGTTACTCCCGTGAGGATGATCAATGTACCAATAAAATATGTAATCCAATCAAATAACCCAATGTTAGATCCGCCAGTATCAATATCTACAAACAGTGTGATGGTATAGGAAACCAACATAAGTGAGATCATCCATGTTAGCGGCGAAACACGCCACCCACGCACAAGACGCTGATAGATTGAGGACGATAACAAAATGAATCCAGATAGCATGGGGAATAAACGAGTCAAAAAAACGGTCGAGCCAGTGACTGTTAAAATTAAGACAATGCCTAATAACATGATAGTTGAACCCCACGCGATAGATTCTACTTGTCGCTCTGTGAGTAAGCTAGTCCCTCTAGCAATACGTTCTACAACGCTATCGTCATCGTCCGTATGTTCTGGACGGGGACGATTATTACCACCACGTCGTGGGACATCTACGTCACCTAAATCGATACGCCGATCATATTCACTCGGTTCATAAGATGGTGGGCGTTGTGGCGATGGTCTAGGAGGAGCACCAAGATCAATGTTGCCACTTGGCGGATATTGTCCCGCTTGAGCTGGTGGATAGCTTGGTGCTGGTGGCGGCGGATAGCCTGTTCCTTGAGTGGGAGGCGGCGGCGGTTGTTGTCCTCCAAAACGTGGATCACTGAGATCAATTTGCCCACCCTGTGGCGGATAGCTCGGCGCTGGTGGATAACTGCCTGTTGGTGGTGGCGGCGCATATCCTCCACTCGGCGCATTTGGCGGCACAGCAGGTTGATTTTGAGGTGGATAATTTGGTTGTGGTGGATATGTTTCACGGGGAGGCGTGGGCACCCCACCACCAAAACGTGGATCATCTAAATCTATTGGCTCTTGCGGCGGATAGCTGTCACGTGGTGGATAGCTATCATCTGCATCTTCATCATATGGATATGGCGGTCGTGTGCTCATAGCAATGTCCTTTCAACCTTGCTATTACATTGTATCATGAGCCCTTTATGAGCGAAAATTGTTTGAGATTTATTGCAGAATATGTCAAAAACAAAATAATTTAAACTATATTTCACACATTTTTCATAAAATCGTGTATAATGAAATTGTGAAAAAATGATCGAAAGCCCCATGAGTTTTTAGGAGCTTTTATAATGAACACACAAATCACAAACCGCGTAGAGAGTGGTGTACCGCTTCGTCATTGGTCTCGTCAATCTCAACCGATTGCTCCTGCTGAGATTCTTGTCAATCGTTTGCAAAACGGGTGGCAACTCTCTCCGGTGGCAACTTGCCAACAACACCATTATGGCCCCGGACGTACAATTGATATTTACACATTTACCCTAACACAAAATGGTGATGTGTTGCAATTGCCTGTTCGTGCAAACCCTGTCGTCCATCGCATTATTCGCGAGCATAATCTTGAAGTCGTTAACCAATCATAGCCTGACGAAAGATCAGGCGCTTTATGGGAGTGGGCAGCAAACTACTTAAGCGATTGGTCTCTTCTTGGTTGAATGGATTCAATACCAAGAGCACTCCAATATAAACTATTGGACTTGCTAGTAGTGCGCCCAATGGCGAAAGTTTCCATAGCCAATAAGCACTCAACAACATTAAGGCTCCTGCACTAATGATGGGTATGAACGCGCTAAGCCAGCGTATCCCACCAATTACATCGCGCATTAGCCACCAAAATCCAATGAAGAGTATCATTTCTGATAAGATTGTGGTCACTGCTGCTGCACGAAAGCTGTATAACGGCAAGAAGATCAGATTGCCAACTACATTAAAACTCACTGCCACAATAAAGGCACCAGTAATGCGGCGTTGGCGGTCAAGCGCAATAAGCACATATTGAGTTAAGCTATTCATCCAACCTATCGGAATACTCCAAATCATAATTTGTAATGCAATGGCCCCATTTGGCAAAAATTCTGGGCCGCCTAAAAAGCCAATCAAAAAGTATGCCAAGCTGGTTGTGAGTACAGCAGTTGGGATGGCAATAAGCAACAATAGTTTTAAGCTCAGTAGATAGTTTTTGCGTAATTTTTCCCGTTCTTGGAGTGCTTGGCGGGCCATAAGGGGCAGCAAGGCCATAGTGAAAAATGCGGGAATAATGTTTAGGGCATCTAGCCATTTATAGGCAGTTGAATAAACGCCGACAATTTCATTGCCATTAATTGCTTCCATCAAAATGACATCGCTTTTGAAGAAGATAGTGGCTAATAAATGATTGATCATGAGTGGCCACGCCTCGCGCAGCATAGTGCGCTGTAGTTGCCGATCAACTGCGGGTTGCCAATTATTACGGACGAGTGGCCAAGCCAAACCCATTAATAAAGCCAATGTGACAAAGTTTGTTAAAATACTTGCCGCTGCAAGCCCGACAACGCCAGCCCCTAAAAGCAATGCTCCCAATCCCAAACTTACCTTCACTAAGGTTGAGACGGTTGTCATAGCAGCAGGATACTCAGCTTGTTCAAAGGCATAGAACAATGCCGTTAAACCTGTGCTGATACTGTTTGGCACTAGCCCGATATAAAGTAAGATGATGGCAACAATGGCGGTTGAGTCCAGCGACGGGTTTACTGTAAGATTACGAACCCCTAAAACAGCAAATAGCATAGGTATTCCAAGCGCTGCTAAGGCAAGTCTTAGGATGCTTGTATTGAATAAATAGCGTCCAGCTGCGTTTTTGTCGCGCGCGACATCACGTGTCAGTAGTGTATTAAGCCCAAAATTTGTGAAAATATCGAACCAGCCGAAAACGACAATCGCATAATAATAAATACCGGCATCATTTGGCCCCAAGATGCGCAGCATGATAAAGGCGAATGCGAAATCAATCCCCCGATTAAAAAGATTGAGTACAATCGGCGCGAGGCTGTTTTTGATTAAACGTCGGCTATCATCTTGGGCTACTGTAGGCGAGACGAAAGTCTGCCATGCCCATACCATCATCACAAAAATGGCAAGCATACCACTAACAAAGCTCAAAAAGGCCCCCAGTTGAAAACTTCGTGGGCTATAGCGGTAACGTATTGTCCAATCGCCGCTTTCTAGGCGTATACCGCGTAGATTGCCATTGACCCGCAGGATTTCTATTTCTTGTTCATCATCTTCTGGTGCATCTTTAGGTTTTATAAATGCCCGCCAACCAT
>RFGP01000091.1 GCA_003697365.1 Chloroflexota bacterium
AATGTGCTTTTGCAAGTGATTGAAGTTGATACTTTTCCCATACAACCGATAGTAGCGACGCGATAAAGCCAATGCGTGATTCCAGATTAAACCCGCTATATCAATCTGCTGATGCAAATACACATTGGCATCATTTTCATACAGCCTGAATTTGTAGGTTTTGCGTAGCTCTATCATAATATTACTAGGTTACTTCTTTGAGGCGCGTCTAGGTTGTATTATACCATAAGCAAGCGCCCTACATCCCCATTGCTAAAGCAAGGGGCTTTGGGCGCGGTTATCGGTAAAAGCGTTTGCTACATACTCAATGGCTTCGGAAGTGTAACCCGTAGGGCTTGGCGTTTTAAGTAATCCAACAAGAAAATCAATAATAGATTCAACAGAAACATTGATATTGGCCATGCAGTGTGAGCTCCTTGCAATTTAAAGAACACTTTCTGATAATGTATTGAAAAATAGAAGGTTTTATGACACTATGCCCATTCTAGCATCAAGTTTACAAGAAATCGCAAGACAATTTCCCCCAAGCGATGCTACTCTACAATTACTAGACCTCAGCACAGACGCTGAAGTTCGGGCATTTTTAGCTCTTCAACGTACAGATATAGATATTCATGCTACTGAACTATCGGCAACAAGCCGCGTCTATGATGCAATATTGGCGGTAAATTTATCATTGTCTGAATCACAGCTATTGCAATTGCGCCAATACTTACGTCAAGGGGGACGAATCATTCTCTTTAACCAGTCCTATAATGATCCTCAAAAAGCTGCTGATGAATTAACAAATGCTGGGTTTGAACGTGTTTTAGCTGAACGATTAGAAGATGGTATTTTATATCGAGGTGAGCAGCCGTATATAGGAACCCTTTCTACTCTAGAGCGTGTCTCTGTAGTAGCAAAAGAGTTTAATGATGCGAAAATTATAAGCAACACTGATGTTGAAAAAGTAAAAAGTCGTTTCTTATTCGTACTTATACGCCAAACGCCAAACTTACCGACTTGGCGTATGACAACAGATACAGAGATTCAGTGGTCAATGGTGGCTATTGAAACAACTCAATATCCGATCTTGGTCTTGGCTTTTACGTCGCTCCCTAAAGCCGTTGCGTGGATGCAACAAGCAATTCTAGACGGCTTTTTAGCAGAAGTTCACAAAATCGCTAAGTTTAGTAAAACAACAGTATCAACTTGGCAATTTCCGTTGCTATTAAATTCAAAATTTGAAGAAGTTTGTCAGTTGGCTACGTCAGTTCAGCTTATCGATATAGATCGACACACTGCAGAAGCATCGGATGAATAAAAATAATGGATGATTTGACTGGAACATTATTAGGGGATTATCACATCTATGAGCGCATTGGGCGTGGTGGAATGTCTGTGGTTTATCGCGCTTCAAAGCAAGATGGCTCGCCTGATGTAGCGATCAAAGTCATGGACACTGCGCCTGACACGCGCGAATTATTTTTGAAGCGTTTTGAGCAAGAAGCGCATATTGTTAATGAGATGGATCATCCTAATATTCTGCCGCTGCTGGATTATGGCTTGCATAATGGCTACCCCTATATGGTAATGCCGTTAATGACTGGTGGAACACTGGGCGATATTTTGCGCAAGCATCCGCTCTCACAAACGGATGCAGGGGGGTGGTTATACCAAATTGCGATGGCTTTAGATCATGCGCACAGTCGAGGAGTGATACATCGTGATTTGAAGCCGACAAATATTTTATTGGATGATCGCGGTCATGCATTTTTAACAGATTTTGGAATCGCGCGACTTCTAAACTTGACCAGTTCATTGACGATGACAGGCAACGTTGTTGGTACGCCAACATATATGGCACCTGAACAATGGCGCGGCGAAGAGGCTACACCTTTAACTGATATTTATGGCTTAGGTATTTTGGTGTACTTAATGTTAACAGGACACCCACCCTTTAAGGCAGATACACCTCATGCATTGATGTATAAGCACTTAAACGAGCCTCCTCCACCAATTTCAGTTTTTGTTGAAGGTGTAAAACCAGAAGTAGATGCGGTGGTGCGCAAAGCCATTGCTAAGTTACCTAGTGAGCGTTATCAATCGGCTATGGAATTCTCTCAAGATTATCAACGTGCTTTGCATGGTCTAGAAACGCTTGCCCAGCGTTATCCACCATCACAACCTAAACGTAGTACGGCTTCTTATACGGTTCAAATTGATAGCTATCGCACACCCTCTTCGCTATCAAAACCTAAAGAGGATGATATATACCAATCAATCCCATCTCCTTATAATCCAAATATTTTGCAAAATCTTTCTGTACAGCCCATCGCCAAGAAGCGCCGTGCTCGTCAACGACGTACAACTTTTCGTAAACAAAATTGTTTGCTGATAGTATTCGTTATCCTAGTATTAGGAGGACTTGCTTTTGAGATTGTGCGTCGACCAGAGGCTTACTTGCCCCGTCAGGGATTCCCTATCATAAATGAACAACCTGCACCCACAGTAACATCTATTCCCGGCATTCGTCCAAAGGCAGTTATTTTCTCGCCAGCAAATGGTCAAGTCTTTGGTGTTGGTGAGGAAGTTGTGATTCGTATTGGTGCAACAGATACAATTAACGTCTCCAAAATTGAAATTCGACGTTTTGGTTATGTACTTGAGATTATTGAGAACCCTAGCAGTAGCCCAAATTTTGAAACAACTTATACCTACATTCCTCGCCAAATGGGCACACATCTATTAGAGATTGTGCCCTATCGCGGGTCTTTGGCGGGAGATGCAGCATTTATCGAAATTGAAGCGCGCTAGCATTAGACATTAAAGCGAATGTTGAGAATATCCCCATCTTGAACGATGTAGTCTTTTCCTTCCATCCGCATTTTGCCTTTTGCTTTCACTTCAGCCA
>RFGP01000092.1 GCA_003697365.1 Chloroflexota bacterium
CGACGTTCGCCGGAAGGTTGCTCGAAGGCGTTTTCATCATCGTTTACGATACGCCATTTATTCAAGCGCGCTTTTACGATCAAACGGGTCGCATATGTGCGCGTGTTAGGATTCCAGCCTGAGCATGTAACAAGCGTGAGGATGGCATCATCCACAACGTTTTTAGTGACCCAAATATCGCTTGCTGCTACTTCCATAATGTCGGTTACGAAGTATGAATATTCAATGTCATAGTCTCTGACGATAACAACATCCCCAACTTGTATTTTGTCTAACGTACGGAAGGGACCGAGACCACGTGTGTGAGTAACATGACCCGCGATAACGGTATTTCCCTCTACACCCGGAGGGGCGGTGCCTTCCAAAAATGCGACTTCATCAAAAAAATGGGAAACGTCCCACGTTGTTCCAACGCGGGGCGCGTTCACTAGTTTTGTATAGAGATTGAGTGTTGGAATAACAAATTGGCTTGTGTTGCTTAAAAGGGGTAATGTTGGCAATTGTGTTGCCACATTATTATCGACCCATGTTATGCCATTGAGATCAGTGCTCGTAGCGCTGTTGCGTGCTTCTAGGCTTTCAGCATCAGAGGGGGCGGTATTGCCCCCATCAACGTTAATAGCATCGCTGTTGTTGGCCTCTGGTGCAGGTGAAGAATCGTTAATGCCTAATATATTGTCCACATCAACTACACCTACAATGTCATTGGCAGTATACAGCAAACTGAATGAGCCAATTAAGAAGGCAAGGATGATGATTGCCAAAATAGCTGCTCCCATACCTTTGCGCTTCTGAATCCACTCGTATAGCATTTCACTATCGTTATAGAAGCGATACATGATGAATGCCATAGCAAGTGCCAGAAGACCAACAGCGCCGATGATGATACGTCCCAGCGTTGATAGGCGTGTGGTTTGGTATCCGTCATCTTCAGCCGTGTTGAAATATTCAATTGGCATATAACCAGTTTGCGGTAACGTGTCGGCATCAGGGTCAGCTACAGCTTCGCCTGTACCAGTTGCCGTAGTATCACCTTCTGTTGTCCCACCTGTACCAAAGTCATCTTCAGTGCCTGTGACGTTTGGATCATTGGGATCGGGGTCTTCGCGATCAGGAACGCCATCGCCATCAGTATCAATAGCACTATCTGTGGGGATAAGTACGGATACTGTGCTTTGGGCAACTTGAACACTGTTAATGTCAATGCGTGCTGTGTTGCTGTAGGATTGTCCACGTGTAACTGTTTCTAAAACAGTTGCGGTTATTGTAACGGTGAATTGCGCATTTGGCCCTAAACGTGTAATTGGCACATTGACAATTTGGGACGGTGCCGTCACAGTTACTGGACCCGCCAACACGTCTCCGGATTGTCCGGTTATCTGAGCAGTTACATTTGTGAATGCAACAGTATTGACTGGGTCAACCATTGCAATGGTGCGGCTTGTACCATCGATGGTTGTTGCGCCCGGATTGCGCACCAGAACACTAAATGTCACAACTTCACCGGGTAGGGCAGATGTTGTAGAGGCTGACTTGATCACTTCTGGGTTAGCTTCTATCCGCAATCGGAAGTCAGCAGTAGCAGTTTGCCCCTCCACAACATTGACTGTTTGGCTGTTCGTTGTTGGTGAAAGGAAGGTCACTTGTCCAGCAGGTAATGTGGTCTCATCAATGCTTACTGTATAGCTACCAGCTGCTAAGCCGCCAACAGAGTAGGGGCTAGCTGTACGAATGTCACCGGGTAGCACTGCACCGCTACTATCTCTGATTATAATACGAACATTGCTCAGCCCTTCGCCCGTGTCAAATATGGCGTTGTTGTTAGCATCGTTGTATACCACGCCCGTAATTGAGCCACCACCAACAGTCACTGTATCGACGGCTTCCTCACTGACAGGCGAACCGAGCGTGATTGAGTCAATGCTTGTGGCTGTAATGGTTGAGTTGTTAAAGTCTCCAGCAGTCACACCTCCGACTGGAACAGTGACAACTAACTCTAGAGTTAATGACTCATTGGGATTGAGCTCTGGTGTATCGAAACTGCCACCAACGCTAATCGTCCCTAATGTTGTGGAGCCATCAAGGATGCGCAACGTTTGCGTCCATGATTCTGTGCTGGCTAATGTGATTCGGTAAGAATCTGGCTGTTGACCATCATTCGTGAGAGTATGCGTGAATGTGACTTGTTGATTAGCTAATCCCGTTGCTGAATCTGACAGTGGATCAAGTGAAAACTCAACAGTGAGTTCAAAATTCACGTTGGATGTTGCACAGGATTGGCTTCCACCAGTGAAGTTTGCACACGCTGTGTTTTCAATATCCGCATTGAGCATTTCTAGGGCCTGTCCAACAGGGTTATTGTTGACAATGTCATCATCACCTAGTTGAGCAGCAAATGCTAAATAGTATTCTTCAGATGGGTCTGGGGTGTTAAAGGGCGCAACTTGACCATTACCACGACTTAGGCGCAGTGTACCTGCAGGTGGGTTGATCTCAGATGGGAACAAGAATTGCTGTTCGTTAATACCTTCAACGATAAGCTCAAAGACGCGCTCACTACCATCTGGTGGCAAACCTGTCTCAGAGTCAACGAGATCGAAACGATATTCTCCATTAGACCCTGTGCGTTGAGGGTTGGGTTGAATCGTATCCGCAAGGATGATCTCATCACCATCACGGTAAACAAGACTGACTTCTACACCTACTAAAGGAACTGTATTCCCCAAAACATCAGCGCCATATATAACGCCTGTGGGGTCATAGGCATCGAGATAGTTGGGAATGTTGTCGTTGTCGCGGTCACCTGCACCTTCACGGCCATCGGGTGAGCCGTCTAAATCGGTGTCAAGTGCATATGCAAAACGCGGCCCATCTGCAGCAAGACCCAGTGACTCATTCGCACCAATGAGCGTAAATTGAGCGGGATTTTGCTCGCCGTGCCCTCCATAGCTGACAGTATCCATATAATTTTCGGGCAAGGTGTTTTCTTCAACCAATACCCAATAGACACCGTCGATTAGCCCCTCAAAAGTATATACGCCATTGCCATCAGTTTCAGTGATAGCAATTTCTTGATCGGCAGCGTTATAGTTTCCGTCGCCATCATCAAGGAACAGGCGCACCACGACTTCTGAAATACCTGACTCGCGGCGTATATCATAGCGACGGTTACCGTTGTCATCATTAAAGACAACACCTGTTAAAGTACCGTTGCCGCGTTCAGAAACTGCGGGAGGTGCGGGCAGTAATAAAACGTTTGTCTCATTAATATTAGGGACGCGAATCCATAGCGGTGGCCAAATTTGATCAGGAGATGCACTTTGCGGCAAGTTATCCATATCAGGAATTAGCCAATGGACACCTCCCATTAAGTCACTGAAGCTGTATGAACCATCTTCTGCAGTTGTGACTGTTCCAACAAGCGGATCAGCACCTTCTGTGAAAACTCCATCTCCATTTTCATAATAGAGATTGAGTGTTAATCCACCTAATGGGGTGTCATTTTCATCTACGGCACGGTTGAAGTTGTTATCTAGGTATGCTCCACCACTTACAGTATATGATTCCGGAGCTGGCAAGAGCAGTAAATTGGCTTCTGTGACATTGGGCACGTTTACCCACAACAAGCGCCAAACCTGATTAGGATCAGCCTCAGCTGGGAGGCTATTCATATTGACTTCTAGCCAATAGACACCGTTCAGTATTTGGTCGAAGAGATAGATACCATTTTCGTCAGAGGTGGTTGTGCTCACAATGAAATCGCCGTTGGTGGAGGGGTCAAAGACGCGATCTCCATCATCAAGATACAGATTAATTTCAACCCCACCTAAAGGAGTATCATCGCTACTGACATCACGACTTCTATCATTATCTAGGTAGGTTGTGCCTCCGAGCTGATAATATACAGGCGCGACACTTCCGCTGGGGATGATAATATCGCCGCCTTCATAAGGTGCTTGTATAGTGAGCGGAGACCAGTTGACACTGGTTGGGTCAAGTTCAGCGGGCACACTATCACGGTCTACAACGACGAAATAAGTATCTGGACGCAATCCACTAAAACTGTAACGACCGTTCTCATCAGTGGTTGAAGAAGCGACTAGTGTGTCGTTTGTTCCATAATCGAGATATAAATCAACGACAATACCTTCTAGTAAACGGTCTGAACTATCTAGTTGACCATTACCATTGGTGTCCTGCCAAACAATACCCGTGAGGTTACTCAGGTTTTCAGGATTCGGTGTTTCAGGAATCCAAATATCAATGGCATCAATTGCTATTGCAAACGATGTCACATCAGGATTGGAGCTATATCCCGCGTTTTGGACGCGCAATATAGTATTCTCGCTGTTGGGGATGTTAAAAGCGTTACTGGTACGGAAGACATTTGTGCCTGTTGTGCTGTAGTCCTCAACAAGGCCAATTTGCTGACTGTTGGCAAAAATCGTAACAGCTGCACTGTTGGCCATCGCTACATATTGTAAACGCACCTGTGTTCCTGATGTCGGTAAGGTGAGGGCGGCGCTTACATCCTCCGAATAGAGGTAAGAACTACCCTCTGCATTTGTATCTGTGATGGTTTGCCATGACCCCACTTGTTGCAAAATGGGGTCATCGCTATCAATGCGAACCCAACGCCCATATTGGGCTTCTTGGGTTTGTTGTTGAGTCTTATTCACAAGATTTTCTGCAAATGTTTGGGAGAAGGGCGCTAGCACCATCATCAGTGCTAACACCACGCATAGCCAGACTGTCAACCGACGACGTTTGCGTAATGGTTGGAAAAGTCCGCCGAGTAAAAGCAAGATGGAGGACATTGCTAGCGCTCCTGTTTCGGTAGTCGGCATATATACTGACCCCGGTTCTGCAATTGTTACCCGAATGACAAGAAGAACAACTTCATTTGGATTCAATCCATTAATAGTTGGTACTGTTACCTGCCCGCTTGCTGAGATGTTGCTGCTGGGTACTGCTGTAGGACCGGAAATATCAAAGTCTGGGTCTACAGGAATACCACTTGGGCAAGCGGATGCTACACCATATGTTGCACTTTGGATGATTTGAGTGTCAGTATCAATATCGTCTGTCACAACAACGCCATTTACTGCAGTGAGATTGACGTTGCGTGCACAAATGACCCAATACAGCTCATCACCAGCTTGCAATGGTGGTGTAGCAGCAGTTTCATAACGCTTAGTGACTGCGAGAGGCTCTAAGCCTGTTTGAATGAGACCGACATCAATATTATTCAAATCGGTCACCGTACTACCACCACCCGGTACGTTGAATTGAGCAGTGCGTCCATTGATAATACTCGCATCGCTATCGATGCTGTCATCACTGCCTTGATTGGCAGGCGAGAAGCTGATCGATGCGCCCGGATCAACAAACTCAATGACGTATGTTCCATCTGGCACACCAATGGTGTAGAGGCCACTACCTACTGTTACAGTACTCAAGAAGAGCGTTTCTGTACCTGTGACGCGATAGATGTTCACAGTGAGCCCGTTGTAACCAATCTCACCAACATCTTGAATACCGTCCCCGTTAGTATCGATGAATGCTTGCCCGCCGATAACGGTTGCTGTAAAGGCCCCAGCATCAATATTAGAGATAGTCGTGCCTGAATTGAGCGTGAAGTTGGGGCTACGTCGGGTAGTTGGGTTTGGATCGCTATCGAGCGTATCATCACTACCTTGATCCACCGGACTTAATGCATATCCAGATGGTGGTGTGACAACGATATAGTAAACACCTGATGTGAGGCTTGAAATGCTGTTGCTGTCAAATACAACGTTGGGTGCTGGGCCAGTTGTTGAAGTTTGAGTGTTAATCAGCAAATCAGGTGTGCCAACACGATATAGCTCTACGGTGGCCCCAGCCAAGCCTGTTTCACTTGCATCTTGAATGCCATCACTATCGAGGTCTTCCCAAACAAACACTTCTAGACGAATTGGGAAGATGATACCAGCATCGACATTCGTAGTTGAAGAACCTTGTGTAACGGTAATGACGGAGGTTCGTCCAGTTGAAACACCTGCATCACTATCAACAGTGTCATCACTACCCACGTCTTGTGGCGAGAACGTGTTAGCAGTCGCAGGTAAGACAAACTCAACAATGTAATCTTGTGGGAAGAGCGCTGGGAAACTATAAGCCCCACTACTATTAGTTGTAATGGTGACTGGCGATGGGAATGGCGTACCTGTACCGTCAAGTAAATTCACGGTGACATTTTCAACAAACGGCTCGCCACTGTCACGGATACCATCTTGATTGAGGTCATTCCACACTACGCCGCTGATGCTGCCGCCTTGTACCAAACCAGCATCTATATTCAAAAATTGAAGTGAGCCAGTTGTCAAGGTCAAGACTGCTGTACGTCCAATCGCATTTACATCGCTATCAAGATTATCATCGCCGCCTTGATCTTGTAGGGTGAAAGCCTCTCCACTAGGAGCGACAACTTCAACAATATAAGAACCAGCTTGCAGGTTATCAAACAGGTAGTTGCCGCTGCCGTCAGTAGTTGTACTCACAGGTGGAACAAGCGGATCACCAGCGCTGTCGAGTAGATTTACGGTGATACCACTACGCCCATTTTCACCACTGTCTTGAATACCATTGCTATTGACATCGTCCCAAACAAAACCGCCTATTTGTGCTGGGGGCTGGAGACCTGCGTCAATAGTGTCATCACGTTCGCCTGCAGATAGATCAATAACAGGTGTACGACCTGTCAATGGATCAGGATCGCTGTCATTGGGAACCCCCGGACTTCCACCAGTAATTTGTACGGTCAAGAAGCGTTGGGGTGGCGGAATGAATTCAACGATGTATTGCCCTGCCGCCAAATCTACGAAGGCATATAAACCGTTCGGATCAGTTGTTTGAGTGTCTAGCACGGTTGTTCCAGTGCTATCAAGCAAGTTTACAGTGATGTTAGGTGCACCGGGCTCGCCTGTGTCTTGAGTACCGTTGCCGTTCAGGTCTTCAAAGACGAAATCACCAATGAGAGACAATGGCTCTAAACCAGCATCAATATCAACAGGTGAAGTCAAAACCTCAACGGTTACACGCCCATCGGTTTCGCTCGTATCGCTATCGGTTGGTATATCGACCAATGGATTTGATTGGTCAACGTCTTGTGGCACACGTCGATAACTTGCAGGGAGGACAACCTCAATGATGTAGGTCTCATTCGTGTTCACCGTGAAGATGTAGTTACCGTTAGCATCGGTGATTGTGCTGCCTAGCAGAGCAATACCACCTGTTGTGCGATATAAGTTCACCGTCACACCGGGAACACCATCTAATGGCACATCATCTTGGCGACCATCAGCATCTAGGTCTGCCCAAACTGTACCACTAATACTGACACCATCGATTAAACCAGCGCCAAAGGTGAGGTTTTGATTGGATGTTAGTGTGAAACTCACGCGGCCTGTGTTGGCATTCACGTCGCTATCACGATCATCGTTAGCATTACCATTCACATCTTGGAATGTGAAGGTTGTGTTGCTAGGTGGTGTTACTGCTAGGATATAGTTTCCAGCTTCTAGGTTGCTGAAACTAAAGCTGCCCGCTGTGGCTCCTGAACCAGAAGTTGTTACAGAGAGTGGGGGGCTTAGTGGTTGGCCATTACCATCCAATAAAGTAACAGTGACACCATTTACGCCGGGCTCACCCGGATCACGTAAACCATTTTCATCTACATCAGTGAATACGATCCCTGATATATTGTTCAACCGATACAAACCACCATCAAGTGTATTGTCGGCTGCTGTAGCGGTGAAGTTAATGCGTGCTGTAGTAGCAGTATAGGGCACAGCATCGCTGTCGCGCGTATCGTCTGCACCTACATTTGGCAATGTAAATGTATAACCGGGTAGCAGATCAAGTTCGATGATATAGCTTAAGCCCGGTGTTAGATAGAAAGCATAGTTGCCTGTTGGTGATGATTGTGTTTGGGCGAGTTGTACTTCGCCAGCACTCAATAAGCGAATCGTTACCCCTTGTAGCCCAACATCAACACCAGAATCTTGCAAACCGTTGGCATTGGTATCTTCAAAAATGAAGTTTCCGATTTGGAAAGCATCAACTAAGCCAGCGTCTACGTCATTGGGTACACCTTGTTGTAAGGTTACGGTTGCGCGACCTGTATATTGATTGACATCGCTGTTCAAGGTTGGGTTTGCTTGTTGGGTGGTAAATCCACGCCCTGCCGGTGGTTGCACCGCTACAACTAATAATCCTGCTGGTAGTGATGGGAAGCTGTAATTACCATTGCTATCAGTTATGGTGCTTGTGATTAAAGTGAAGCCATCTGCGGCG
Organism: Chloroflexota bacterium; assembly: GCA_003697365.1. Lineage (GTDB taxonomy): Bacteria > Chloroflexota > Anaerolineae > Aggregatilineales > J027 > J027. The sequence goes on from RFGP01000092.1 coordinate 8,335, forward strand.
TAGATTTGCACAGTAACGCCTGCTTGGCCACTTTCACCACCAGAGCCCACGCCATCTTGTAAACCATTTACGTTTGAATCGTTCCAAACAGTACCAGATAGCGCTACTGCTGGTTGCAAGCCCGCATCAATATCACTAACAGTTTGTCCTGAATTAACCGTGATGACATCTGTAAACCCATTACTTTGGTAGAAGTCGCTGTCAATGTTGTCTGGGCCAGCATCTTTTTGGCTTAATACAGTGCCTGTTGGCAAGACAATTTCTACAATGTAATCACCCGGAACCAAACCAGTGAATGAATATGTTCCATTAACTGAATCGGGTGTTGTGGTTGGTGTCAACAAGTTTCCGTCGCCATCTCTTAGGCGTAAAGTAACTGCTGAGCCCCCTGTATAAATACTATCAGGTGGATTTTGATATACACCATTGACATCTGCATCATTGAAAATGAAGCCTTCAATGACTCCAGATTCGTAAATACCAGCACTTAGATCATTAACGGTTGTGCCCGATTGGATTAATAGGTTGTCGAAGCTACCTGTGGTGGGGTTCACATCGCTATCAATGTCGTCATTGCCATTACTGTTTGCATCCTGAATAGTGAAGCTGTCATATGGTGAAGGAGGCGTAAAGACGACATCATATGTTCCCGGAAGAATGCCCGTTCCGCTCATGACTGTCTCGTCAAAGACGTAGAGACCATTGACATCGGTTAGGGCGCTATAGTCTACGAGCCCTGTTGTTGTGTTGACAAGTTCGACGAGTACATTTTGAACAGGATTTTCAACCCCAATTTGATATAAACCGTCACCGTTAATATCTTCCCAAACGAAGCCATTGAGTGCGCCAAGTTGATATACACCAGCATCAAAGTCTTGTATATCTTGTCCTGAGTTAAATACAAAGACATTTGTACGGCCGGTCAATGGATCAGCATCACTATCAACAGTATCATCGCTGCCCTGATTGGCTAGGGTGAATACATAGCCATCGAGAGCAGGGGATGGAATCGAGAATTCAATATAATATGACCCTGCTGTTACACCCGTGAAAGTGTAAAAACCGGGCGTTCCGCTTGTATTATCTAGGGTAACTTGTTGGGCAACTTGTACACCGCTAGAAGTGTATAGCGTGACTACGACACCACCTAACCCCGGCTCACTGGGGTCTTGAATACCGTCGCCGTCTATATCTTCCCAAACAAAATCACCAATGCTACCGGGAGTAACGATACCAGCATCAATACTGAGATTCGTATCTCCACCTTGTAGAGGCGGTGTGTTAGCACGTCCACCATTAGGGCCAGTTGTTGGATCTGCATCGCTATCGATCTCATCGTTTGCACCTACATTCTGCAAAGTGAAGCCTGCATCAGGCGAAACTATGCCGCCTGTTATGGCTGCTGCTAGATCAAACTCCACAATATATTGAGCTGTGCCGGGAGGCTGTGGAATAGGAATATCGAAGCGATAGAAACCGTTGGTATCTGTTGTGGTTGACTGAAGGACGGTTGTTCCACTGCTGTCAAGTAGGTTGACAGGGAAATTCGCAATGCCGGGTTCGCCAATGTCTTGAAGACCATTCGCGTTTAGGTCATCAAATACAAAATTCCCTAATATGGCATTGGTAGTGGATTGAACTTCAAAAGCACCAATATCACAACCATCACTACTTGGTTGGTTAATGACGGTGGGGATGTCTACAAGGCGTACAAAGCCTGTACCACGTTGATCAACACTGCTAGGAGCAGGGGGATCAAGTTGGCAGTTAGCACCAGCATCAATGGCTTGTGAAGTGCCAGCGTTTAAGCGATGGGTGAAGGTTGGGCCGCCATTGTTCGCAAGAGGCAACAACCCTGCAGATACGTCAAAGCGATTTCCAAGTGTGACGATTTGGGTAATGTTACAACCTGCTGAGGTTTGTACTAATACCCATCCTTGTGAATTAATTGAACCACTGCTTGCTAAACATTCAGCGCCAGAACCGCTTGCAGTATTATCAGCTAAGATCGTGTTTTGTAGGCTGGTTGTGGATGTTTCATTGTATACACCACCACCATTGACTGCCCCATTATTTGCAATCGTAGAGCTACGAATGGTGACAAGCCCATTAACAGCGCTTAACACCAAGTTTGCGATACCACCCCCCACACTAGAAGTGCTATTGCCGCTAATAGTGCTCGTGTCTATGTTGAGTGTACCGCCATTGTTCATAATGGCACCACCACCGAGAGCACTACCTCCGCTATTGGTGTTACCACTTAATGTACTGCGGTTGATGGTGAGTGTAGCATTGGGGCGGTTAACAATCGCACCGCCATAAACTGTCGCGCTGTTATTGCTTAAGGTTGATTCAAGGATGGTGACTTGACCGCGATTGTTTAAGGCTCCACCTACGCCATTTGAACCTGTGCCAGTAGCATTGTTAGCTGTGATCGTACTACGTGTGATGTTAAGCGTGCCGCGTTGTTCATTAAAAATAGCACCCACCGCTGCACCATCACTGTTTTGAATAGTTGAATTGTTCATGACAATCACTGTGGTATTGCTGGCATTATTGCCTGCTGCATTCACAATACCACCTGTTGCATTGGTAGAGTCGTTGTCATCAAAAACAGTGTTTGTGATGGTAAGCGTAATAGTTCCAAAGTTGGCTAATGGAGCATTGTAGGAAAGACCACCAGCGCCATTGGTGGATGTGTTGTTGGAGATCGTAGCATTAGTGATGGTAGGCGCTGAGACACCTTCGATATGAATACCGCCTGTACCGTCAGCGCTGTTGTTGTCAACAGTGGAGTCGGTGAGTGTGAAGACTGTGGTTGAATCTGTTGTTGTATCAGCCACAAAAATACCGCCACCATCACCAGTTGCGCTATTGTTAGCAATGGTACTGTTTGTGATGATCAGATCGCCATCATCAGTAACATAGATACCGCCGCCATCACCACCAGATGTATTAAAAGCGACAGTACTTCGCTCGATCGTCACTGTATTACCTGTAGCAGCAGCATTATATTGTGAGAAGATACCGCCACCATCACCACTTGCAGTATTAGGATTACCACTAGCACCGATGTTGCTGGCATCAAGAACCGTAATGCTACCGAAGCGATTGAAAATACCACCACCTCGTGTTGCTGTGTTGCCCACAATGTTTGTACCACGTAAGACAACGTTACCAACATCGTTATAAATGGCCCCACCATCACCGGTAATATTTCCTCCAGTAACGGTGAGATCGCGTAATTCAAGAGTTCCACCGATGACATGGAACACCCGATCAATGCCATTTCCATCAATAGTAGTTGTACCTGCACCTGCACCTACGATGGTTACAGAACCAACAGGAATATCTAGGTCGCCTGCTGTGGCATTATCTTCATTTCCTGTGATCGTTAGGGTGTAGGTTCCTGATGGCAATTGAATGACATCAGCACCCGGAAAAGCATTGGCTTCTTGGATTGCAGCCCGTAAAGTACATTGTGCCGTGCCAGAAGGATTAGTACGGCACTCGCCATCACCCGGATTAATATCTACAGCATCATTTGTGTTGTTGACGACAAATGTTGCCGCATAAACCGTTTCGGGCTCGGTTCGCACAACCGACACTGATACGACAAGTGTCAGTATCAGCAACAGTAAAAGGCTTCTTCTACGCATGTTTCTATTCATATGAAATCCGCGTCCTTTAATATAAAAACGCCCTTAAGCTAAAAAATAATGATTTTGTTCTAAAGCCACCATTGGTGGCTGATATTGACTATGCATAAATTTTAGCAACGACATAATAGTGTTACTCTATCTACAATATAGAGCACCTTAGCGCTCTGCGCAAACGATTTTAGGTTGTCAATTTGTTAAGGTTATTAAACAGTTGTCTACTTGAGCTATGGACTAAGGAAATCGTCAAAGCGCCAAAAGTCGTCCTCATAGTACATCACGATACGGATAGGAGTGCTTTCTTGGCGCATAACACGCTGCCCTGCATCGATGGCGCTAATTGTATATGTTCCCTGCATTTCAACCAGTGCATAAAGACCGTCTTGCTCTATTAAAATAAACGATACTCCGCTTAAATCAGTAATTGCTTGTGCATCTGCGTACGCTTGGCATTGTTCTAGGATGCTATTTTGAACAGCTTTGCTAGCAAAACTTTTGCAACCCGTTAAGTCTCCGTTCAAAAATGCATTCATAAATGCACGCGCTGCCTGAGTAGGATCACCGGAAGGTGTTACTTCTTTTTTGTCATTGCCACATGCACTAAGCAATAACAAGGTTAGACCCACAAAAACGGCTACGTATCTTATCATAATAAATCGATGTGTTTCCTTAGGTTTTATATTGCGATTGTTTTGTTTTTCTTGGCAGGTACTTCACACTCAGCATAGTATTAAGACGCTAATTTTGCTATAATATCCTACCGTTTCTAAAGCTATTAATTCTAGCTGTTGATCTTGCATATAAACAGGTGCTAATATCTTAAAGATGTAGCCATCATCAAAATGTGCTGAAATCGAGGTAATTGTCTATGCCTTACAGCGACAGACAAACTGGCTTGATGTTAGGTTAATAAAGTTTGTCAGTAGTAGTTGCTATAAGGGAATATAGGGCTCATTTGCTGCCAGCTTATGAGACCAATGTTGTTGACAAGGCTGGCTAATGCAGGAACAACCTAGATGGATGCATTGATATACAAGAAAGGTAACAGGAAAACCCATGAAAGTACGTTCATCTGTGCGCAAAATGTGCGCGAACTGCAAGTTTGTGCGCCGTAAAGGTGTCTTGTACGTGATTTGCTCCAAAAACCCAAAGCACAAACAGCGTCAAGGCTAATGCAGCGACACAATAACCAAAGCCTATCTAGGCAAATAATGCAGTGGGATATATGAGTTATTGTCTTGAAAATACATGAGCTCTTATCCCACTCATTATTTTTAAAGTCTAAAGAGTTTTAAAGAGGTTGTTTTTTTATGCTAGCTAAGCAATTTCAGACATTCAAATGGCATATAATAATATCTTTTTTTATTTGGGGGCTATTATTTGTGGTAATGATTGTGCCTGCTGTATTGGCGCAACCTCAATTACAAAATGGCGCTGATTTTCCAACACCAACCTTAAGCCCTGTTTCGCTTGACATGATTCCAGTAGAGCGGGTAGGGGGTGCGGTTGAAAGTAAAACGTATCCTGCTGAAGTTATTGGCCCATTTGAGATTAGCGAAACTACTGCGACATCAAACTATCCTCATGGAGCCATTTTTACAGTTGCTATTCATTCTGAGTTAGCGATCAGTAATGTGACTTTATTTGTGCGCTATCCTCACGGTTCAGGTACTCGCGCTATTGCTGAACGGGTTGATGCTGATGGCACTCAGTGGCGCGCATTATTATATGACACGCCCGGCCAACCCCCTTGGCAAGAATTTGATTTTTATTGGAGCATCACGGCGACAAACGGTGAATTTGCCGAAACTACCTCACAATTTTTTGTCTATGATGATCCTACTCGTGTTTGGTTTAAATCTGAAACACCCTTATTGAGGCTTTATTGGTTTGGATATGATGAATCTTTTGGACAGGTGGCGCAAGAAGCCGTGTATGCTGTGCGCGAACGCCATGAACAAGGATTTGGACGTGGGCTAACTTATACTCCAATTGCTGTACTTTTTCCAGATTTAACAACATTTGCCGAGTTTCAAGCTGGTGGAGAATCAGGGGTTCGTAGGCGCGCGGGATTTACAAGTAATGATTTAGGTATGACTGTCCAACGATTTCTTGATCTTGGTAACTCGTCAAGTTGCCCACTTTATCCTCGCCCAGAAGAACAAACTCTTGAATGGCTATATGATTACACGGCTACGGTCATTACACATGAGATCACTCACTTATATCAATATGATAACAATATCATTGGGCCAACATGGTTTATTGAGGGCGGGGCGACATGGTTTTCAAGTAATCCATTGCGTGGCCGTCAAGAGGGGTTGCGTGATCGTGCACCTGACGATGATTTACCAACTTTGCAAGGTGTGGGACCAAGCTCTAGCGCATTTACACCAAATGGTTGTAATGCATTAGTTTATTGGATGGGGACTTCATTTCATAATTATATTTATGGCGCTTATGGGATGGATACTATCGCTACATGGTATGATTTGGTAAGTCGGAATTTCTCAATGGATGATGCTCTTGTGGAGGCTACAGGCAAAACGTTAGCAGAATTAGAACGTGATTGGCGTTTGTATTTAGGTCTTAATCCTGAAGTTTTCGTTCGGCCAACTGATCCGTATCAGTTCCCACCAACGCCAACCCCGTTTGGTTCCTAATAGTGAGAGTAAGGGGGAAGACTTTCCCCCATGATATGCTTATTCTGAAGGCGCTGTGCTAGGGTCTGCGTATTCAACTTCTGCCACACTACGCACGGTAAAACCTTTTTCATCTTCAAATTCGACCCATACAGTTTTAGGGCCATATTCTTCAGTAAGTTGCCAAGCTACAGCAAAATTGTTCTTTTGCCAGTCTAGTGCAGGTGCATCTTCAAGTTCTTCTTCGCTGTTGGCAATACGAATTGTAACAGCTTGTTGAATAACATCTGGTTCGGTCTCATAAGCTAACGAAAGCTCATTATGGATGTATAGCTCTACGTCTCGCTCATAGACAGTCTTTGAACCATCATTAATGATCACAGGTAGAACGTTGGGTTGTGCTCCTAAAACAAGTACATAAACATTTTGGATGTTTCCCCCACGTACTGCTTGATAGGTGGAAACACCAACGCCAATCTCACGATAATAAGTGAGTTGTAAGATGTCTGGCAGTTCTTCTTCCCAAATAGCAGCAAATTCTTCTGGCGTGCCAAGACCGATATAATTAATCGCTTGATTGATGACACGCTGACTATTATCTGGCCAACGTGGATAGCCAACTTCATCAGCAGCAACACGTGGAACAGTGATGAATGTGCCTGTTTCACTTAACTCGTCAGCTATTTGTTGAGCAATTTCATCTAAAAGTTCGTTTCGCCCTAAAGGACGAACTTCTTGGGCAATCAACATCTGATTAACAGCAATATAAACGTCTTCAGCTGTTGGAGTTTCACTTTCATCATCTTGTGCCCATATTCTTGAGCTGAAAGATGGAATGCCAACACTGCCAAGAATGGCAAATACTACGATAATTTTGAACCAACGATTGGTCATAAAAATCACACCTCATCTAGTTGATTATGGTAGATTGAGTATCCGACATTATATTATGAACATAAATATTAAAAATGTAAATGATTCTATGTACCTATTGCACTTTAACTTATTATAATTTCTGCAGAAATTATGCGTCTTTGGCATTGCTACGTTATAATTCACAGAGCGATAATTTTGGCTGCTATATTACAATGACGAAAAACAGGATATTTTCATGTTTGAAGATATTAAACTCAATGCTAATAGTGAGGCTGTAACACAGCGCGAAACACCACATGGAATGTTGCGAACTTTATTTGTGTCGCCACAATCTGACCAAGATACAACTCATCAAGCGTTGTTAAGGGCGCGTTATGATGATACTAGAATGGTTTTTACATTAGTCACCGGCCAACATGCAGAAGCGCTAGCTGAAAAAACGATAACATTCTTATGGGAACAGTTTCCAGCTGTGGACGTGACTTTACGACAATTTGCTGATTTGGTTCAGAATTTCTTGCAAGGTGAAGCTCGCACAATAGCGCCAGATGATGAAAGCCGTCATGCAGTTGTGATGGGAGCACTGACTCGTGAATCTAATGCTGGTAAAGGTTGGTTGGCGTGGTTGGGAACTTCTGGCATTTTTATTTTAGATCGTAACAGTGAGCCCATGAATTTAGAAACGGGGCTGATGCTAGGAGAAGGCTGGTCACCTAAGCAAGGAATTATGCCCGAAGCAGCCCAAGTTCACGCAGATGTCGTGTTGATCAATACAATTAGTCGCCTATTGATCTTCACAAATGTACTGCGTCCAGTTATCAGTGAAGTGCCTGTTTTGGGTCGAGCAGCCCTACAACGTATTGCAGCCAAACAAGCCCAACAAATTCCAGCTGTTCTTTTTGATCTAAAGGCTTTTTCTGTTGTTAATGTTCCACAACATCTCAATGTTTATTATCGGTGGGATGATGCAACCCATGTGACACTTTTTTGGTCAGGTGCAGAGGAGGCCACTGGATACCGTGTAGAACAAGCGACTTTGCCTTCATTTGAAGATGCAACATTATTGGCTGAGCTAGCAGATTCTCGTCAGCGTTTATATAGAGTTCAACCGCCCCCAGAACAAGAAGTGTTTTATCGTGTAACGCCTATTGTAAAAGACGTAGTGGGTAAGCCAAGTAACTTGATCGTTGTTACACCTGTGCCATTAGTTGCACCAAGCATAGAATCTATTCAGTGGTTATCTAGCGGTGGCTTTCGCATTACTTGGACAAATATCCCTCAGGCTGATTTATATGAACTAGAGAGCTCACCTGATCCAGATTTTGATAGCCCAGAAACTGCTATTATTTATCGAGGCAGTGCACCGCTTCATGAGACTTCGGGGGATACTCCAACAGGGTGGTATTATCGTGTTCGTAGCCTTAACACACATTTTGCACCACGCACTCCTTCATCGTGGAGTGCTACGCGGCGAGCCCCCGTTCAATTAGAGACCCCGCAATTTACAACGATCAACCGACAGGTGTTAGTTTGGCGGCCTGTTATCGGTGCCAAAAGTTATGAAGTACGTCGTTTTAA
>RFGP01000093.1 GCA_003697365.1 Chloroflexota bacterium
GCGCAGCTCTACTATTATCATAATTACTAGGTCACTTCTTTGAGGCGCGTCTAGGTTGTATTATACCATAAGCAAGCGCCCTACATCCCCATCGCTAAATCAAGGGGCTTTGGGCGCGGTTATCGGTAACAAAGTCTTCAACAAAGAAGGTGGTTGCACCTCTTTCGATGGATAAAATCCATCAAGTTGAAAACTAGGCATAATTTTTTGTTCGTTCTCGTAAGCAAATACACGCGGATGATCGGCAAAATCAAGTTCGCGCAAAAAATATTGTACTTTCTTTCCATCCGATTGAAGACCGAATATTTCAGCACGTGGGTACAATTGGTAATTCTTAAATATAAACTGCCATGCTTGCTTTCCGTACAACATACCACCTTTTTCAGAAACAAATATAGCAGGCACTACGTAAAGATGGTTTGGCCCTATGCGAGGAATGGCATAACGAACAACTACAGGTGGTTGTAAAACAACGCTTGCTTTTTGCACAATCTCATAGGGTGAAAGCGTTAGCACATATTGATCATTTTTCTGCCAAACAGCACCATTAACATAATCTTGGACACAGTGTTCTAAAATATCCATCAAAACCTTATACACCACTGAAAACAAAATACCCGTATGGCATCATACCACACGGGTATTGTAGAACAAAGTTGAGAATTCACTAGGCTTGCGGAGCAGCGCTTAGCACAGCTTCACTAGCACGATCCTCGAATTGTTTGAAATTGCGGCGGAACATTTCAGCAAGTTGTGCAGCTTTTTGGTCATAATCATCAGGGTTCGCCCATGTATTACGCGGGTTCAGGATTTCATCAGGTACGCCTTCAATATGAGTTGGAATTGCAAGACCGAAGAATGGCTCGGTAAAGTATTCTACATCATTAAGCTCACCTGCCAACGCGGCATTGACAATACGGCGCGTAATTGGCAGGCTCATGCGTTGTCCTACACCATACGGGCCACCTGTCCAACCTGTATTGATCAACCATACTTGGCTACCATGCTTACGAATCTTCTCAGCCAGCATATCTGCATATACAGTTGGATGCAGTGGCATAAAGGGTGCACCAAAGCAAGCGCTAAAGGTTGCTTGAGGTTCGGTAACACCTCGCTCTGTACCAGCGACCTTAGCCGTATAACCGCTAATGAAGTGATACATTGCTTGCTCAGGAGTGAGACGAGCAACAGGAGGCAACACCCCAAAGGCATCTGCAGTTAAGAAGATAATATTCTTGGGATGACCGCCTAAACCTGTCTCACTCGCATTTGGAATGAAGTCAAGTGGATATGAACACCGTGTATTGGTTGTAAAGACATCATCATCGAAATCAGGTTGGCGCGTCTCAAAATCAAGTGGCACATTTTCTAGAATTGCACCAAAGCGTTGTGTAGCGGCATAAATTTCTGGCTCTTTTTCTGGATCAAGGTTGATAGTTTTAGCATAGCAACCGCCTTCCATGTTAAAGATGCCATCATCACTCCAACCGTGTTCATCATCACCGATCAAGGTGCGCGAAGCATCGGATGATAAGGTCGTCTTGCCCGTACCGCTCAGCCCAAAGAAAATTGCAGTACCTTCAGGGCCGATATTTGCCGAGCAGTGCATCGGCAAAACACCCATCTTGGGTAAGCGATAGTTCATTACGCCAAAAATGCCCTTCTTCACTTCACCAGAGTATAGTGTACCCAGAATGAGGATAATCTTCTTTTCAAAGTTCACACCGATGAAAGTTGGGCTACGTGTACCATCAGTTTCTGGGTCAGCACCCAAGTTGGGCGCAGCGATCACGGTAAATTCTGGTACATGATTTGCACGTTCCTCTAAAGTAGGACGTACAAACATATTCCATGCAAACAAGCCATGATAAGCGGCTTCGCTAACGACACGCACAGGCATACGATATTTTGGATCTGCACCGGCAAAAGCATCGATAACATAAAGGCCTTTAGTCTTTAGATATTGAATCGCCTTATTATACAAGCGGTCAAATATGGTTTGGCTAACAGGCTGATTAATGCTTCCCCACCAAATATCATCATGGATGCTAGGCAAATCAACAATGAATTTATCCTTAGGAGAACGGCCTGTATATTGTCCAGTAAGTACACACAGCGCCCCTTTGTTAGTCAAACGCCCTTCACGATTTCGCAATGCGTGTTCGTATAATTCAGCAGGTGACAAATTCCAATGAACTTGCTTGACTTCTCCCAAACCGTATACATCTAAACCAACAGAGCTGTGGATGTGTTCCTTAGGAGTGGTCATTCGTATTGTATCTCCTTCGATGTTTTTCAGTTTTTAATGTTACACTTACAATTTAACAAACTAGATAGGTTTTGATGAGTGACATAACTCATATTCTCGTTATGAAAAAATTGTGATTGTTCAATTTGTACTATTCTTCACAATCAAGGTTGGGGTAGAATGTAACTTGCCCAATGTTTTCCAAATGCCATATGCCATCCTCATAGATTAAAGTGGTGAGAGAGGTATTTTTGATATTAGTACTAGAATTACCATCAGATAGGCCCAGATGGTAAAGCAAGCCGCGTATCGTTCCACCATGTGTCACCCCTAAAATAACTTGATTAGGATGCTCCTTTAGCCACATTTGTATTGCATCATTTGCTCTTTGCCCCACTTGTTGCAAAGATTCTCCACCCGGACGAGGTAAGTGATGTTGTTGCCACAATGCTTGATAACGCTCGCTGTCCCATGCCATGATTTCTTCACGAGTGAGACCTTGCCAAGCTCCAAGATTAATCTCACGCAAGCGCGGTTCAAGATTTATGGGCAATTGATAGATTTCCGCTACAATTTTGGCCGTTTGTTGTGCACGCAATAGATCGCTACTATAAATAGCATCTAAAGGCTGATGTTGGTACAAATTTTGAGCAGCATGTTGAACTTGTAAAATACCATCTTCGCTAAGTGGTGTTGGCGCATGGCCCTGCCAACGTCCTAGTGTATTCCAAACCGTTTCGCCATGACGCATCAAAATAATTTTCGTCATCAGAGAGCATCCTTAATAAATTTGTAACGTTTACCTACTACGATACTAAATAATCATAACGATAAGCAAATGATGAGGCAATATCATCCGATGAATACAAAAACACAACATGTTTGGAATGGTTTACTAGCTGCCCTAATAGGTTTGCCCTTTGCGGCACTCTTTTATCTAGGAGAAAGCATTGCTAATTTACCTTTTTTACCGGCAGATTTTATGAACTGGATTATCCCGTTCGTTCCCGGCGACTTAATTACTTTCGGCATCAATACAATGGTAGACATTATCATTGCTCTAGGTTTAGGACGCGAAGACGTTGTCGCAAAGCTATTTGAGTCCCTTATGGCATCAGCCATTTTTGTAGGCATTTTAGGTATAGGGGGTACTTTCGTAGGCCGAGTGTTATCGTTAAAACTATCCGCCAAACTCCCAAATCTCTCAATTGGCTTAGTTATCGGTGTTTTGATAGCCATACCACTCGCCATCATTAGCAATGATCAGCTCACTGGCGATAACCCATTTTATGACGGGCCAAGTTTGAGTATTCGTACGTTATGGATATTAGGCGTAATAGCCCTATGGGGTATGATCACTCAAATTATTTTACAAACTGCAAACCAAACAGCAGAAGCTACCTCTCGCAATGAAGATACGCAAAAACAGAGCACAGAAATAGAGAATATTTCAGAGGCAAGATCGCAAAAAGTAACGGCTATCAATCGCCGAAAGTTTTTAGTGCAAGTAGGCGGCACAAGCGCTGTGTTAACCATAATTGGCGCAGGTTTGGGCGAGTTATTGCGAGAAAACGAAACAATTGTTGCTGCCGATCAGGTTGATTTCTCATTTTTAAATTTTCCGAACGCCAATGCACGAGTCATTCCTGCGCCGGGTACTCGACCAGAATATACTCCCATAGACAACCACTATCGTATTGACATCAACAGTGCCAACCCACCAAGCATCGATGGCGAGGCATGGCGCTTAACGCTCAAAGGGCTCATTGAAAACCCAACGACTTACAGCCTACAGCAATTACAAGAAGATTTTACTCCCCTCAATCAATATGTCACTATATCATGCATTTCAAATCGTATTGGTGGCAGCTTAATAGGCACAACAGGTTGGACAGGTGTCAGTATGCAAGACATCTTGCGAGAAGTCCGCCCTTTGCCTGAGGCAACTCATATTAAAATCACTTCAGCAGATGGTTTTTGGGAATATGTAGACTTAGACCTTGTACGTGAAGATCAGCGCATTATGCTGTGCTATGCATGGAACGAAGAGTTATTACGTGTTAAGCATGGTTTCCCTTTACGCATATACATTCCTGATCGCTATGGAATGAAGCAACCCAAGTGGATTACCGAGCTAGAATTCGTCGATAGCTGGGGACGTGGGTATTGGGTAGAACGCGGTTGGAGTGCAGAAGCTATTGTACAAACAACTTCTGTTATTGATACCGTCGCGGTTGAAGCTGCTTATGAACAAAATGGGCAAACGCTCATTCCCATAGGTGGGATTGCCTATGCGGGTGCACGAGGAATATCTAAAGTTGAAGTGCGTATAGATGAAGGTGAGTGGCAAACAGCTGAACTTCGCCAACCGCTTAGCCCTCTCACATGGGTTATTTGGCGTTATGATTGGCCCATGCAATCAGGCGAGCATACATTTGAGGTACGTTGCTATGATGGAGAAGGTACGCTCCAAATAGAAGAAACACGTCCTAACAAACCTAATGGCGCAACAGGTATTCATAGCTTTAGCACCACAATTTAAAGTTAAAATCCCCTCATGTTCTTGAGGGGATTTTGATCTCAAACCTAGACGCAACTTAGAAAGCAAACATGCCTTGCAATGCTTGTTCTAGCACAGAAGGTGCTGGGCGAATTTGCGTTTCAGGTAGATGTACAAGTGGGGTTTCAGGTAAATGCTCTGTTTCCACCAATGTTGGACGTGATGGATCAATATAGATGATACCCGTTACAATCTCTTGTCGTTCCTGCGCTTCATGCAAAACACGGAAGGCACTTACACGATCTGTTGGATCATGATCTGCACCCAACTTCTTGAGCACAATCCAACTACCATCATGCATTTGTACCGGTTGAGCTGTACCGGGTTCATACTCTACCGCAATTTCCTCTTGGCTTTGTATGAAGCCAATCTCATTCAAGATTTCACGATGATTTTTGCCCCAGTGATAGCTCTTTGTAGATGTATCTAGATCATTAAAGGTCACACAAGGGCTGATAATATCAACAACTGCAGTTCCGTTGTGTGCAAGTGCAGCTTTCAAAATAGCCTGTACTTGCTTAGCGTCACCTGAAAATGAACGCGCTACAAAGGTGGCATTAGCAGCAAGAGCTTCAATACATAGATCAACAGCTGGTAATTCATTGTAGCCAGCATACTTTGTCTTTTGACCACGATCTGCCGTTGCTGAAAATTGACCTTTCGTTAAGCCATATACGCCGTTGTTTTCAATGATATACACCATCGGCAAGTTACGACGAATCACATGCTTGAATTGTCCCAAGCCAATATTTCCAGAGTCGCCATCACCAGAAACGCTAATCGCGCGAAGCGTGCGGTTTGCCATTACGGCACCCGTTGTGACTGATGGCATACGCCCATGTACTGCATTAAAGGCATGAGAACGTCCCAAGAAATACGCCGGTGACTTTGACGAGCAACCAATACCGCTCATCTTAATAATATGAGTTTGATCCAAACTCTCCTCAAAAGTGACTGAGATGATTTGGTTTGAAATCGAGTTATGACCACAACCCGGACATAATGTGCTGGGTCGGAATTTGTAATCTTCTTTAGTTAAACCGAGAGCATTAGTCTTTGTACGGCCCATGATTTTATCCTAGCTTTCTTTCTCTGCTTTTACGATTTGTTCTGTAATCCAATCCGCATCCAGTGGTAAACCATTTAAGCGACAGACTTTCTTCAGACGAGCAGCTAAATGAGGCAATTCCATCCGAATGATCTGTGTCATTTGCCCGTCAAAGTTATTTTCAACGACATACACACGATCAAAGCGTTGAATAAATGCTTCAACATCAGCATGTAGGGGTAATGCTTTGATCCGCAGATAATCGCTCTTAATATCTTGCGCGGCCAAATAATCGCGCGTTTCCTCAATGGCGGGGTCATTGCTACCATAAGATATAATGCCGATGCTAGCACCATCCATGCTATGCAGAACAGGAGCAGGCAGGCTCTTACGAACCGTTTGGAATTTACGCGCAATTCGTGTCAAATTACGCTCAAATACTTCAGCATCTTCTGAATAAGCAGCAAATTCATCATGTCCAGTACCACGTGTAAAGTAAGCAGCCATTGGATGATCGGTGCCGGGCAATGTACGATAAGGGATGCCATCGCCATCGACATCCCAATAGCGCCCCCATTTACCATGTTTCTCAATGAATTCACTCAAGGCTTTAGCATCCAAAACTTTGCCTCGATTCATCGGTTGATCAGGATATTGGAAGCGCTCAGTGATATGCATGTTCATGCCAATATCCAAATCGCTAAGTACGAAAACAGGTGTTTGGAATTGCTCAGCATAATCAAAAGCACGCCAACCAAACTCAAAGCATTCAGTTGGGTCTTTAGGTAACAAGACAATATGGTGTGTATCACCATGTCCAAGCGTATATGCAAACAGTAAGTCTCCCTGTGAGGTACGAGTGGGCAAACCTGTTGATGGGCCAACACGTTGTACATCCCAAATCACCACAGGGATTTCAGCATAATAAGCCAACCCCACAAATTCTGCCATTAGTGAGATACCGGGACCACTTGTCCCTGTCATTGCGCGTGCACCTGCCCAGCCAGCACCAATGGCCATACCAATTGCAGCAAGCTCATCTTCAGCTTGAATCACGGAGTAGGTATGTGAACCATCTTCATTGACTCGATACTTGCCTAAATATTCTTGTGCGCTTTCAGCTAAGCTACTACTGGGTGTGATAGGATACCACGAAACAAACTGTACACCGCCAAAAACAGCACCAAGTCCACCAGCTGAATTACCATCTGTTAGTAATGTACCTTCAGGGAAAGTGCCCTCCATTGGTTCACACACATAAGGGTCTTCTTTCTTTAGATTTTCAGCGGCCCAGTCGTAGCTCATTTGTACAAGCCCAAAGTTCAAGTTAATGAGCTTCTCTTTGCCACCAAAATGGTAGGACAACGCATCTCGAATGCCGTCCATATCGATATTAAACAGATAAGCCATAACGCCTACATAAACCATATTCGCTAGGTATTCACGAATGCTAGGATTTGGTTTTTCTGGCAACTGATTCATTAGAGTGTCAACAGGCATTCGATAGATATAAATATCATCACGCTTAATGGTTTGAACATTCCACTTAGGAGCGCGTGCATCTGTATCATCGATAGGATAGATTAAGACACCACCGGGTGGCAATTTCGCTACATCTTGGGCAAAAGTACGTTCATTAAAAGCCACCAATACTTCAGCAACAGGGCGATGAGCCAAATAGCCATCTTTACTGAGTCGCATATAGTACCAAGTGGGCTCACCCTTAATATTTGAAGGGAATAGATTCTTGCCGTTTACAGGAATACCCATCTTAAACAACGTACGAATTAGCGTATTGTTAGATGTTTGGCTTCCTGTACCATTTGCTGTAGCCACCACAAATGAAAAATTATTGACGACTTTCCCGTTCGTTTGTGGGGCCGAAGACGGAACTCGTTGTAAATCAACAACTGTCATGACGTGATTTGAACTCCTTACACAATTTCGATATGGGTGAATGTTTTTAGGTTAATAGACAATGAAAGGGCCTATGGCCCCTCCCTCGTTGCTTGTTAAAAACTATTTAGGCTTGTCATCTGAAAAATGCTTCAAAAGTTGTGTATGCTCAATATAGGCTTGCAAACTACCTTCAACATCGCCATCTACAATGCGGCGTGCAATAAGTTCGTGATATTCCCACACTTCTTTTAGATACCCATAATCAGCATAAGTATGTAATTCTACAGCTTCGTAGGCTTCCCAATACGCTTCCAACAATCCCCTCACAAATACATTTTCAAGACGGCTGAAAATAGCCATATGAAACTCTCGGTGTTCATGATGAGGAATACGAATTGGGGTTCCGCGTAATTTATCCCACGCGCGATCAATTAAGCTCAATAACCCTTGCTTATCTTCAGGAGTTAGCAATGAAACAGCAGCGTGCCAATAGCTGATCTCAATCTGTAAGCGCAAGTGATGATAATCATCAAATAAAACAATATTTGTTGCTAACGCATAGAATAATCCTAAGCGCACAGCAGGCATAAAGCTATAGGGCTGACGGTGAATACCAGTACGTGGTCGAACGCTTACCAACCCAAGCTGACGAGCAACTTCTAATTGTTCACGAAGTTTACTAACGCTTACATGAAGTTCATTACTTAATTCACCTAACGACGGAATGCGTCCTTCCAGATCACCATTATGTTGAATTAAGTAATCCAACAACTCTGAACCTAATGTAATTGTTTTGAGATGATGGTTTTGTGTTTCTGTCTTTTTATTCATCAGATTATTCAAATCATTATGATTAATCGCATTAATCCGTCTTATAGGTATAATAACATACGTATAATCTCTTGTCTAGAAGATTATACTATGATCTGACAATTTATTTTAATTTTTTTCGTTAATTTGTCATTTGATCAGAATTTTCATTAGCGGAGTCAGGGTTTGAACCACTAATAACAAAGGTGGCAGTAGACACAACTTGATCATCAGCTAATAGTTCTGCGTTATATGTCCCCGCGAAAAAATCCATTGTGGAGCGATCAATGTTATACCATATACAAGTTTGTTCATAAAAATCATCAGAAGTCCAGAATCCTTCATCAGTAGCGACAATCGTGCCTCCACTTTGCGTCACTCTTAATGTAAAACGAATTCCTGCCTGTAAATCAAGCGCAGTTGTAACAAAATAAATTGAAGAAGAGGCTGTAGTAAATGTGTTACTAATGCCAGAAGCACATCCATCATCATTGATTGCAACCGCTGTAACTGGTTGGGTGAAGCGCGTCCCCCCTGCTAGTGTTGGCACACTACCTGAAGTAGAGACATTAGGCGTGAGCAAAATAGGTGCGTCTCCGCTCGTGTTAGTAGTTGGCACTGGGCCAGCGGGTTGCCCCCCACCAATAGCAGTTGGTTGATTAAATGATGAATTTACACTCCCCCCACTTCCAGATAAAAGTGCGGCATTTGTAGCCCTTAAGAACTCATTCTGAGTATTAGCTTGTGCAATCTGCGTAGCGAGGAAAACAGCCGAATCTGCTGTAAGTGCCAATGCCTGCATTGTTGGCATTTCGGTTTGAAAACCATAAACCATTGTCCATAGTGCAGTATTTTGAGCATTTTCTGTGGCGCGTTTAGCGGGGTCTTCAAAAGCGGCACAAGCACTGATTAGTAAAATGCCTATAATAAGAATACTAATCAAGCTCAAAAATGATGTGATCTTCAGCATGATGGCTTTATTCCTCTTACATTGGGATTGATATATGCAGCAAATACTTAAGCCATCATACCGAAACAATCTTGTAATGCAAAGATACGTTTCTCTGACATTACTTGTGGGCTATTTTATTGAATCAGTTCCATTTCGTCACACAGTGCGCGATCACGTAAACGACTAAAGAATGTAAAGTTCACCTTTACTCGATCACCATCTTGCCATGAACGCCATACGTTAATATCCTCTATTTCGCACGTAGCTTCCTCACCATTTTCTCGCTCTAAAATCAACATCAACGTTTGTTCTTGCTTTTCCCAACAAAACTGCCCCAGCCGATTTGGTGCATCCCCACATTTAGGTACATTACGATTGCTAATATCTGGAAAATAAGGATTTGTATCGTTCCCTTTAGCAATGGCCCATGTAGCTTCTTTCTCTTCATCAACGTCTACCCAGCGATCAACATCATAGGTACAGTAAAGATAGGTTTCATTGCGATAGCGCGTAGTGCATTCGTTACGGCAAACACGTTCTACTCTAAAAGAACCATCTCCTTGATCAATGCGTTGATTAGAGCACACCTCACGACAATCTTGACCATCAGGTACGCGCCGAGTACGAGTTTCTTGCCGAACATTACGTGCCCCGCTGGGGGCTGGCCACTCTCGGCCATCACGCACGGTACGATATTCTTCAACTTGATAGACACTTTGCCACTCATGCTGAGCAATAACTGCCTCTTCAGCAATACGCATGAAGAAAATACCATATACGCCCCCCAGAACAGCAATTAAGGTTGCCCCAATTCCTCCCATCCAAAACTTGCGTTTATTGCGAGCAATGAGTCCTTTCTTGCGTTCGGCAAGTTCCTGTTCAGCTAATAGCTTTTCTGCTTGCCATTGGTCTTCAGCAAAATCATGTGGCGAGCCTACAATATCATCCGAAATAATCTGTGCTTTTTCACCTGTAGCTAAATCAGCACCGCAATTTACACAAAAAGTTGCGGAACCGCTATTGAGTGTGCCACACGCAGGGCAGGTAACATCAACTCCTTGATATACATGATTGACAAGTTTCTTGTATTGGCCGGGCTCAGGAAAGTATCGCCATTCCGGTTTTTGAGCTGTACCGCAATTAGGACAAAAACGATGTGTGACCCCCAACAAGCCTTTTGTCAGACAAGTTTTACAATTCCATAGCATTTCATAAGTCTGACCAGCTTCTAATTCATAAGCCTCACGTTCAGCTTGAGCTTTTGCTGCCATTTCAGCGGCTTTGACAATTTCAGCTGATTGTTGTGAAACAGCCTGAGCAAGGTCTTCAATATCTTGAGGAGAAAAATTGCTGCTTTGCATCAAAAATTGCAAAAATTGCTGAGTCCATGCGTAATCAGCACGAGCATCGGCAACATCATCTAAAGATGCACTACCTTGAATATATTGAATGGCAGCCTGTGCAGCTTGTCGTAGTTCAACATAATCATCATTTGTAGCCATTTGTTGTAACTGAGGGATAGCATTTTGCTGTGCTTGAATACCCGCGATATATATAGCACGCAATCGCTTACGCCCATCAGCATCTGACAAGTCTGAAAGTGCAAATGATATATTATCCATGAGAGATGTCCCTACTGACTACTAAGTCTTGCTTCACCAAAATATTCTCATCATAAGTATTAATGTAGCAAAGTCGATGCTTTTAGTGCAACTCAAAAATCGCCCACATTTATTGTGAGCGATTTTGGTAAAGCAAACTAACTAAAAGCCGCGATCTGAGCAAGTAGCCGTTCGCGATCCACTTGTGGGAAGTCTTGTAGTAGCTGATCAAAGATATTCATATACTCAACCATTTGTTGGCGAGTATGTGCTTCAAAACGCAAGGTAATTGCAGGCTGTGTGTTGCTGGCGCGCACCAACCCCCAGCCATGTTCAAATTGCACACGTGCGCCATCTACATCGATAACTTTATATTTACTTTCTAGTACTTGTTTAACCTTGTTGATGATTTCAAACTTTACATCGTCTGGCGCTGGCAGAATTATTTCTGGAGTTGCCAACATTGAAGGCATTGAAGCAATGATTTCACTAATGGGTTGATCAGTGTTTGATAAAATTTCAAGCGTCTTCAAAGCAACAAGGGGGGCATCATCAAAACCATAATAATCTTCGCCAATGAAGATATGCCCACTAACCTCACCGCCTAATAAAGCGCCAACCTCATGTATTTTCGCCTTCATTAAACTATGGCCACTTTTCCACATTAAAGGCCTACCACCAGACTCGAGAATAATATCATCTAAGAGTTGGCTCGCTTTAACATCATAAACAACCGTAGCACCGGGATGACGTTTGAGAAGATCGCGCGCTAAAATAGCAATTAAACGATCAGCAGAAACATGATGTCCATGATTATCGATCACACCACAGCGATCCGCATCACCATCAAAACCAATACCTAAGTCAGCACCTACTTCAAGCACTTTAGCTTCAAGGTCTTTGGTAAGCTCCGGGTCTTCTGGGTTGGGCAAGTGGTTAGGGAAACGGCCATCAGATTCGCAATATAAGCATACGACTTCTACTCCAAGTTCAGCCATCACAGCAGGCACATAAGTTCCGCTAAGCCCATTGCCGGCATCAACAACTACTTTGAGCTTACGCGGTCCCATTTTGACCTTTGATTTAATAGTTTGCATATGCTTATGAATCATTTGATAGTCTTTGGAAAGTTTGCCATCGCCTGTATCAAAATCATCTGTTTGAATAAGTTTAAGAAGCGCTTGAATTTGGTCATCAGCCAACGCTAGTTTGCCATATGCCATCTTAATGCCATTATATTTGGTGGTGAGATGGCTACCCGTAATCATTACCCCGCCAGACTTTTCATGAGAGGCAGCTGCAAAATAAACCGTAGGAGTCAAAACTTCACCAATATCAATCACACGTACGCCTGTTGACAGTAAGCCTCGAATGAGAGCATCCTTGAGCGGCGGTGTACTCAAGCGGTTATCCCCGCCTACATAAATGGTTTCAATGTCAAATTCACGTTGTACATAAGTCCCATAGGCTTTACCCACATGTTCGGCAACATATGGTGTTAATTCAGCTTCTGGGCCTTCAACAACACCACGTATATCGTATTTGCGAAAAATGTTGCTCGGAATTGTAGTCATTGTATTTAGTCTCCAATATACCGTACAAATTGTATAAAAGATTAGCGAATTGAAAGATGGTGTGCAAGCAATAAGATTATTCGCAACTTATGCTAGATGCTGCTAAACTGAATGTAGCATTTATACTATAAGGTTGTCACGGCTGGATTTTCAGACATGATAGATTTGTACGATATTTTAGAAGCGGCAAACGGTCAACTTTTTGGAGAGCCTGTTAGTCAAATTTTCACAGATTTTTGCTTTGATTCGCGGCGCGCAGAACCGGGACAATTGTTTGTTGCCATTCGGACAACACATGGCGATGGACACGATCACATGTATGATGCAGTGCAAAAAGGCGTTACAGGCATTATGTGTACCACGCCGCCAACTTTTGATACAGATGGTCTAACCGTCATTGTGATGCGGGATGTTGAAGCAGCACTTATCCGATGGACAGAACGTATACTTAAAAAATTTGGCACTAGCGTCATTGCTGTTACAGGTAGCGCCGGCAAAACAACCACTAAAGAAGCCATTGCAGCAGTTTTACAGAACAAATACACTGTCTTCAAAAGTCCCGGCAGTTATAACGGACGTTTGGGACTGCCACTTGCACTAGGGCAACTAGGGCCTGAACATCGTCTAGCCGTACTAGAATTTGCGACCGACCAATTTGGTGAAATTGCAGAAATGGCTGATGCCACTAAGCCAGTTATGGGAGTAGTAACCAACGTCGGGCACTCACATCTTGATCGCCTTGGCGACATTAAAGCCGTCGCGAGTGAATACCGAGCGCTTATTGAGCGGCTAGACCCTGAAGGTATTGCTATTTTAAATTATGATGATGCACTCGTGCGTAGCATGAAAACAGCCTTGCAAGGGGCCAGCATGACCGTAAGTATTGACCTTACCGGTGATGGTTTTGGTGCAGATATTACCGCCTACAATTCAGTGATTGGGCATTATAAAACAGGCTTTGACTTACGCTTTGGCAATGAAAGACACGTTGGCAAATGGATTCCTCTTATAGGAGCACACAATCTTTATGCAGCGCTTATGGCCGTTGCTGTGGGGCTATGTTTTGATGTTTCTATTCCAGAAAGCCTGCGCGCGCTTACCGAACTGCAACCCATGCCCGGCAGAATGCAGCCATTGAAAGGAATCAATAATTGTCAGCTTATTGACGATACATACTCAGCTATTCCAGAAAGCACACTAGCAGCCCTAGAATGGTTAAAGGCTATCAAACCATCTCCTGAAGCTGATACTGAATCATCCTCCCGCAAAGGTAGAATTTTTGTAGTATTAGGCGATCATTCCGGCTTAGGAAGCTATATGAGCCGCGCCTATCGTGATATAGGAGAACAAGTTGCTCGTGTCGCTGATATACTGGTGACAAAGGGAGAAACAGCTGTTGAAATAGGAAACGCAGCAGAAGAATTTGGCTTATCGCGAACACATATTCACACAACGTTTTCATCAGGTGACGCTGTACAAAGTCTTCTAAAAAGCCAAATCCAACCAGAAGATATTATTTTGGTCAAAGGTTCAGAATCAGCGCGCATGGAAAATGTCGTGCGCGAGCTATTGCTCGATAAAAATGACGCTGAACGCCTTCCTCGCAGCGAAGAAGCATTTAAGTCAGTTTGGATGGAGCGCCCCGCACGCCCAACTTGGTTGCATATTGATATGGATGCAATCGCTAATAATGTCCGCCTGCTAAAAGAAATGGCTGGAAAAGACGTTGAGCTAATGGCAGTAGTAAAAGCCAATGCTTATGGTCATGGTGCAGTGGCTGTCAGCACCACAGCATTATTAAACGGTGCAAGTTACTTAGGTGTCGCAAGCATCAATGAAGCAATGGAACTAAGAGAAGCTGGTATTGAAGCCCCTATATTAATTTTGGGCTATACGCCCGCGTGGGCAGCAGAACTAGCTGTTCAATATAATGTAACTGTGAATTTATATGATGCTGATATAGCTCGTGCTTTCGATCGTACAGCGCGTGAGATGGGCAAAAGTATTAAAGCACACATCAAAATCGATACAGGTATGGGACGCTTAGGCATTTTACCTGACGAATCGATTACTTTCTTTCGCACCCTACAAAAGCTAAATAACATTGAAATAGAAGGTATCTTCACACACTTTTCTGTAGCAGACACTGATGCCGAATATACCGAATACCAAATACAGAATTTCAATCAAGTTCTAGACACCTTAAAAGCTGGCGGTTTTCAGTTTCGTTATATTCACGCATCAAATACGCCGGGACTTATTAATCATCCAAATGCCAAATACAATATGGTACGTGGCGGCATTGCCCTTTACGGGCTCCATCCTAGCCCAGAAACCCCACTTCCTAAGGGGTTTAAGCCAGCGCTTACGTGCAAAACAACCATTGCGCAAGTTAAAAGAATGCCAAAAGGGTCTTACATCGGTTATGGTAACACCTATCGTACACGCACAAGCGAACTCATCGCCGTGATACCTGTTGGCTATGCAGATGGCTTTCGACGAGCTCCTCGAACATGGGGACACGTTTTAGTGAAAGGACAACCTGCCGAAATTGTTGGGCGTGTAAGCATGGATCAGACGATGATTAATGTGAGCCACATCGATAATGTCAAAATAGGGGATGAAGTGGTACTTATTGGGCAACAGGGTGAACTTACCCTTACAGCCGAAGAAGTCGCGGAGCGTCTAGGTACAAGCAATTATGAACTAGTAAGCACAATTTTAGCACGAGTACCGCGAATGAAATGAAAACTTTTGAATCATCTAAATATTACATGAGGCAATTGGCGCTTCTGTCAACACGACCTGATCGTAGCATACAGAAAAAATTCTTACAGGGATGGCTCAGAACTGCTCTCTTTGTTGTAGGTGTTGGCATAATTCTTTCATTAGTGCTAGATGGTATAACGCCCTTTCTGTGGGTTCTTGTTGTAGTATTGTTTAGCACAATTGCCGCATATACATTCATTAAAAAAGATAGCTATGAAATTGCGGCATGGGCAACACTTTTAACCATCACTGGAGCAATATTAGCTATTATAGCGCTAAACTCATATTCTGAGGTTGCCTATAGATTTTTACCTTATTTGGCATTGGGGAATTTACTAGCTGCCATGCTCCTTACATGGCGACAGATGTTATTTTACAATATCATTAATCTCTTATCGTTTCTGTTGATTCCGATATTAAACTCAAGCATTGATTTATTAGAACTACGCTTTATTCTATACTACATTTTAATCTTAAACGCTGTCACTATATTACTTGTCAACATATTATCTGGTTATCAGTATACTCATCGACAGCAATTACATCAGAACTCAGAAGCACAACGCCACCTTCTAGATATAGCATTTGATGGTGTAATGATCATTGATCAAAAAGGAAACATCACTGCGTTATCCGACACTTTGCTATCGCGCATGAATTGCCAAAATAAAGATGACATTATCCCCTCTACAGAGTTAGCAAAACTAGCCACAAAAGCCCAACCTCTATGGCAAACCCTTGAAACTCTCGAACTACAGAAAAAAAACGGTGACACATATTATTTTGAAGGAGCATATCGTTTACAAGATAAGGCAACTGTGCTTGCTTTACGTGACATTAGCTTAAGAAAGGAAGAAGAGCAACGCTTATCACAGCGTAATGATTACATGGCGGCTTTACATCATACCGCTATTGTATTAATGCAAACACCAGATCGACAACGCATTATGCAGATGTTACTGGGTTATGCCGCAGGAATCACAGATTCTTCACATGGTGGATTGATTATTCCTCAAGATGATCACCTTATCATTGATGCAGGCATAGGTATTTTTGAATCTGTTGTAGGAGAGAAAATAAGTTTTGAAGATGATATTGCAGGATATGTTTGGCGTACACGTTTACCTATCGCCTTAAACAACTATAGTGAATGGCAAGGAAGAGATGTTCGCTTCAAAGACTGGCCAATCAAAGCCACTATAGGCGTACCTTTAATTGCACGAGATTCTTTCTATGGCATTATCCATCTTGGGCACACAGATAATCGAATTTTCTCAGAGCACGATATTGATGCACTTATTCAATTCGCAGACCTAGCAGCATTAGCAATACATAACGCAACGCTTTATGATGATCTCAAAGAATATCAACAGCTTTTGCGAGCAGTGATCGAAAACACAAATGACGCTATTTACATCAAAGACCTTGAAGGTCGCTATTTGCTATTTAACCCCGCAAGTGCAC
>RFGP01000094.1 GCA_003697365.1 Chloroflexota bacterium
ACAGCACGCGCATCAATGCGCCATGTTGTTAAGTTATCAGGAAGTGTGACCGTAATTTCTGCTTCTCCGTTTTCATTTGTGACTACGTTTGGTGCCCATAGTGGTGTGTCTACAAAGTTCTGCCGAACCGTGAAGATACCACCTTCTTCACCGCCACCGCCACCGCCTTTAATAGTGTCAATGATGGTTTGTGTCACTTGATCGACAGATACGGTAAGACTATTTGCTGTGCGAACGCCAATGCCTGCAGAACCATAAAAATAATCAAGCAATGTGCGCGTATTGGATGGCGCAAGCGTTAAAATAGCAAGATCAGTGACACCAACACCTACTTCAGCTTGAACGGGGTTGCCTTGCCAATCGGTCGCTTTAATGCTGATCGTAACTTCATCACCGGGGCCGGGTTGCGTTCCTTGCGGAATTTGTGGGGTAATCTCTAGATTCATCTCTAAACGTGTTGTTTCCACGTTTAATTGAATTAGTCCAAAGCGAAATTGTGGATAGCGAGTGGTTTCATCTACACCTTTTACAATAGTGACGGACACAAAAATATTTGGTGCATATTCTTCGAGTATGGGCAATTCATAGACGTAAGAATTGTTTTCTAGGGTGATTACTTCCGCAGAATACACATCCCCACGTTCGACTGTGATGAGTGCTTGGGTTGTTCCTTGAAATGGACTTGTAATTAGTATTTCGGCTGTGTCACCAATGGCATATTCATCAGCATCAGAGATGAGATCAATTCGATTGCTGTTTTGCTGTCGCCAAGGGATATATTCTCGTCCACTGACCCAAACAAAAGCGCTACTGTTGATTCTATTCCCTGCATCATCATGACTGGAGGCGTATATTTTATACGCGCCACCATTGGGTGGTGTAAAGGTAATGGTGCCAAGCCCATCTCCATCTGTGGTGACTTCGCCTTGTGCCACTTCAATCTCTTCTACTTCAAACGTCCAAACTGTGCGCCCATTGGCATCTTCTTCTTGGACACTTGACCAACGCCGCTCTACAACGCGATAGTCAATAGAACGGTTGGGAACAATAGCACTATCCCATCCAACCGTTAGCACATTGATCTGTGTTTCATCACCTTCACGAACAACGTACTCAGTAGGTGCAAGCCCGATGTAATAATCGCCCTGATGGATGATAATTTGTGTTCTTCCTGAAACGCTTTGATCGCTCTCATCAGTGATAGTTGCTTCGATTGTGTAAACTTGGCTTTGTGTTTTATCACCTAATTCGGCAGGTAATTTAATGATCAAGCGTCCTTCAGCATCAGTTGTGCCTATACCGCTGGCAATACGTTCACGATCTACATCATAAAATGAATATGGGCCATCATCATAGTTGTAGTCAATGAATTGCCAATTACCGGGACCATCATACTCAAAGAAATATTTATCACCTAAAACAGTCCATTCTACTTCAGCGTTTGTAACTGGCGCGCCAAAGAAGTAACGACTTTCGACCGCCACTTCAATCTCCTCACCTTGCACAACTTCAGAACGCGCTGGAATGACATCAACTTGGAATTCAGGAGCACGATATTCTGCCACATTGAAACCTACGCTATACTCGCGTTGGTATTCATCAGTGGGCAACATTGGGGCTGCGACAGATATAAAATAATAGCCTAAGGCAGCATCTTCTTCTAAAGTGAACTCTCCTGAAAAAGTGCCATAAGGGCTCAGGGTAATACTACGAGCTTCTATGATCTCTCCTTCAGCATTAAAAATGGAAAGCTCCATAACGATTGGATTTTGGGGAATAGAGTAATTTAAATCATCTTTATAGCGGAAGATGCCACGATAGTATACAGGTTGTCCGGGGCGATAAATGGGACGATCGGTATAGAGATACATCGTATCTGGGCTTGGTTGATAGTCTGGTACAACATTGAATGCCCACGGATCAATGCCTTGTGTGAATTCGCTTACTGCAAAGCCAAATTGTTCAGGAGTTTGAACAACCGCAAAGATCGTGCTATATAAAGTACGCAATTTGGGTATTTGTGCTTGGGCGAGACCATTTTCATCAGTTGTTATAGTCGTGATAATGCCGAAGTTCTCATTGTGCAGTGTTAGCGGAACATTCGGCACAGGCTGCCCTGTTTTTAAATCAGTGACCCAAACAAGGGCGCTATCTTGGCTTATTTTTAGCGTGATGTTGACTGTCGCTACGAGGAGAACATGCCGTTGCGCTTCATATCCAAGTTGTTGTGTTTCTGGTGAAGATACTTGGAGGAAATATGCTCCGGCAGACAATGGAGGAAGCGTTTCACCCTCTTCCATAGATTGCTGAGGAACAGATAGCGGTGTGATGTAATACTGGCTTAAATCCCCTTCAGCCATCCAACCTTGTAAGTTATCGTTAGGATTGTAAATCTCCCACCATAAATATCCATCTGCACAAATTGGCCCATTCAGAACTTGGAAAGTTGTTCCCGGTGCATATTCGCCAATGATGCCCCCGCCCAAATTAGGCGCATTTCGTACACGATTTGGTGATGTATCATCCCGACTAACTTCTGCAGTTGCACCAACAGCTAAGCGGGTAGGTGGGGCTCCCAAACATTGGATATTCTCTACGCCACTTGGCCCTTGCTCTGAAAGGAATAAAAGCTCATAACGACGTTGATTGAGTTGAGATTGTACGGGGACAGTCCATGCTCGAATGATACGCTCAGATGAAGGAGTATAATCATAGCGCATTTGATAGCCCGAAGGGCCGAACATTTGCCCCAGCAACTCAACATCCAATCTTGAGAGTTGTAAGTCCAGTTGGCTGACATTGCGATGCGTAACGAATATACGGGTAGAATCGGCAAGCCCATTGTATAGCCCCACAAAATCAGGGGCATTCAGTGTAACTTCTGGGCCATAAGGTGCGGTGGTAAAAGTGATGACGCGCTCTTCATTGATAGGGCTGCCGTAAATATCTTTAATACCCGCTAAAATGCGCACGGTATAAGTTGTACTTGGCTCTAGATCGAAGAAAATACCATAACTATTGTCATAGCTATAGTAGTATTCATCATAAATTTGAAATGGTTCAGGGTCGATGATGACATTATCTTTGATAGTATTTGGATCGACTGGAGCGTTGAAATATATCCGAAAACCACCAAATGGTTCCGCATTTTGCTCACCATTGCTTGGTTCTGTGCGCAGAATATCTGGGTAGGGGACAGTTAGATAGCTGCTGCTATAGTCTTCTGCGAGTGGAGTTCCGCTAATCGTCTTCATAATAGTGCGATCGACTTGGAAGTCATATAACCTACCATATTGCAATAGCTCCACAGGGGCGACATTGACTGAGCGCGTATCAGAAGCCCATTGATAGGTCAAATTTACTGCTTCACCATTTGTCCCTATCAAGCGAATGCCATTTTGTGTATTGCGATCCATCGGTTGCGAAAAATTGACGGTAAAAGTTGGGTCCAGTGCTATCGCAGTTTCGCTATTGGTTACGGTGACATTTTCAACAATCGGTAGTGCAGTCGTAAAGCTGAAAACATAATCTTCATTTAAAATTGCGCCGTCAGCACCTTCTAGTCCGCTATTCACTACCACTTGGTATTGAGTGCCACCAGAAAAGGCAGGATTCGGTGAAAATGTATAGATGGAAGCATTGATCCAGCGTCCTGTGCCAACAGCTTCGGGAAAAAAAGTAAGAGGAGCTGGATAATTCGGTTGTTCAGCGATGCTACTTAGTGGAACCACTGGGCGATTGAATATGATAGTTACATCGCTATCAACCTCAATTTCATTTGTTTCTGGTGCAGGAATGACATCTACAACTTCTAAGAATCCAACAGTCTTCAATGTTAGTTGAAAGGGTTCGCTCATCGCTAATCCATCTACATCGATTGCGAAAACGTCAAATTGATAAGATGTGTTGCGCGTATAACCATCTGTTGGAGGTGTGTAAGTGAGCACGCGCCCATCTTCATCCCATGTCCATTCTCCACCCAAATTTGGTTGTATTTGAAAAGTATTATCTGGGTGATTGGTGTCCATTGGGCGATCAAAAATAAATAACACAGGACTTTGGAGTGGCAATTCTTCGGTAAAAGTGGGGCGTGTATCCAGTACACGTGGAGCGGCCACTTGATTATCTTGCCCAAAGACCATCGGTGCTCCGATGAAAAGTGCACCTAAGAATATGCCTATCAAAATTTGTTTCAGCTTAAACATAGTCAGTCCCTTTTGAAATATAGATGTGTTGATGGAGTTTAGAAAATTATGACATAGCTGGAACGCTATTGCGTAACGAGCAATCGGTGAATAGCCACCGATATAGAGCTTATTCGGGAATTAAGAACAGATCGGGCTGGCGTTGTTGTAGGTGTTGTGCTTCATTATCAGCTAGCCAATCATCAATGGCCGCACAGATTTCTGCATATAGTAATACAATGCAGAAAATGACAAACATCCATAACATGAACACCACAACTGTCGTTACAGAACCATAGACGAGGCTGAAATTCGTTAGGCTAGAGAGATACCAAACAAACGCTTTTTTGGCGAATTCAAAGGTGAGCCCTCCTAGAATAGAAGCGGGAAGGATAGCATCCCACCGCAAGCGACGGGCAGGTACAAAGCCATAAAGCACGGCAAATATGGCCGCATTAAAAGCTGTTGGAACAAGTAAGCTAGCTAGGCTTAGCCACGTATTCAGTTTGTTAAGAAAAATAAGACCTAAAAAACTAAAAATGAGATTAGTAATGATGGAAGCGAGCAAGAAAACTGCGAAAGATAAAATCATGAGGATGCCCACTAAGCGCCGTTCATAGATTTTTCTGCCGACAGGGCTATTAAATACCAAATTAAGAATTTTTTCTAAGTTACCAAATAAATTTGCTGATGACCATAAAAGTACAATGACGGCAAACAAGCTCGCAGAGCCACGTTGTTCTAGTGCTGATGTAACCCCATCTTCTAAAATAGCGGCGGCTTCAGTAGGAAAGAGAACATTCAAAATGTCTTGAATTTGGTTACTGGCAGCATCAGCATCAAGAATAAGCGTCAAGATAACAATCGCAAGTAATAATAAAGGAAACAATGAGAACAACGCATAGTAAGAGAGGGCAGATGCCTCATGCGGCCCATATTTGAGGAAATTATCAATGGCGCGCCCTATCCGCGACAATAAGCCATTTGTAGTGTTATTCAACCAAATGCCCGTGCGAACTAGCGGTCGAAAGAAGAGCACCCAAATGCGAAACCAAATATTGTAGCGGAAAAGACGGTGCATGAGGCATCCTTTACTTAGGCATTAGCTAATCGCTCGCCATATTGTTTTTTATAATATTCAAGATATTCGCCCGATTTGATCTTACGCCACCACCATTCATTCTCTACATACCAACGTACGGTTTGCTCTAGCGCTGTCTCGAATGGCGTATCAGGGCTCCAGTTGAAGTGTGCACGTAATTTATCGTTGCTGATAGCATAGCGGCGATCATGGCCGGGACGGTCTTCAACATGTTTGATAAGGCTTCTAGGCTTGCCCAAAATATCGAGAATGCGATGTGTAATCTCAATATTTTGGTGTTCATTTTCACCACCCAAGTTATATACTTCACCGGGTGCGCCTTGATGCAAAACTATGTCTACCCCTCGACAATGATCTTCGACGTAAAGCCAATCGCGTACTTGTGTACCATCGCCATAAAGCGGTAATGGGCGATCATCGATAGCTTCTGTTACAAAGAACGGGATCAGTTTTTCTGGATAATGATAAGGGCCAAAAGTGTTGCTGCCGCGTGTGATGGTTGTATGTAATCCATGCGTCACATGATAGGCACGCACCATTAACTCTCCCCCAGCCTTAGAAGCTGAATATGGGTTGTTGGGAGAAAGCGGGTCATCTTCTTTGAAGTGCCCTTCATCAATGCTACCATACACTTCATCTGTAGAAATATGATGAAAGCGTTCAATACCAAGTTTGCGACAAGCCTCTAATAACACATAGACCCCAACAACATCTGTTTGAAGAAAAGCATTTGGATTCATGATGCTGCGATCAACGTGCGATTCAGCCGCAAAATTTACAATAGCATCAATGTTATGTTCTTGACAGATTCGCTCAACCGCTTCAGCATCAGCAATGTCACCGCGTTCAAAATGATAGTTCGGTTTATCCTTTACAGGTAACAAGTTATCAAGATTGCCCGCATAAGTGAGCTTATCAAGCACAACGATTGTGTATTGTGGATATTTTTCAACCATGTAACGGACGAATGCACTGCCGATAAAGCCTGCTCCGCCTGTAACGAGAATGTTTTTCATTCGATAATCACCTTCAGATCAAGTAAACGAACTTTGCTATAGTCGCCCAATGTGAGCTTGTTGCTTAGGGGACGACGGTCGGCGATGTCCATATCGACATGACGACCTATTAAACTATCTTGTAAACGATATGGAATACGACGAATCGAACTGTGTTCAAGCACAACACAACGTTCGAGTTCAGTGTCTTCAATTGTACAATGGTGGTAAATGCTGGTATAGGGCCCCACATAACTATTCACTATGCGCGTGTTTTTGCCAATGATGGCTGGGCCACGTATAACGCTATTGATGATCTGAGCGCCTTCTTCAATGGTCACGCGCGAGTCTACTTGTGAGCGCTCGTCCACAGTGCCTAAAATGACGTGATTGAGTTCATCCAAAACGTGGCTGTTTGCTTCAAGCATATCAGGAGCTTTTCCTGTATCAATCCACCATCCCTTATGCTCGTGTGAATGAACTACATAACCATTATCAATCAACCACTGAATCGCATGAGTAATTTCAAGTTCGCCACGCGCTGATGGCTGAATATTGTCTATTGCTGTGAATATATGGTGATCGAACATATAAATACCTACAAGCGCTAAGTTAGATGGCGGCTCAGCAGGTTTTTCAACAAGGTATTCTACTTGCCCATTAGGTGCCAGTTTTGCCACACCATATTGTCGTGCATCTTGTACAGCTTTTAATACAATTTGGCAATTCCATTCTGGATGATTGTCAAAGTCTCGAATTAATGGGCTAATCCCACCTTGAATAACGTTGTCGCCCAAAAACATCACAAAGCGTTCATCGCCCAAAAAATCTCGTGAGATTTTGACGGCATGTGCCAAGCCTAATGGGGCCTCTTGTTCAATGAATTGAATATTAAGCGCATCATATAAACCGCTTTCTATAACAGCAGAACGAACCTGTTCACCGGTATCACCAATAACAATGCCTATATCAGTAATTCCTGCATCACGAATGGCTTCGATCACGCGGAATAGAACGGGTTTATTAGCTACAGGGATGAGCTGCTTGGCATTTGTATAAGTTAATGGGCGCAGACGTGTGCCTTTTCCGCCACTAAGAATTAATCCACGCATATAAAAAACAGCTCCTTCTTATTTAACGATAAGCTAAAGAGGTGCGGTCTGGAGGTGCATCCAAGAGTACCGCTCCCAATAAACGAATATGAATACGTTCTAGTTGCGTTTTAGCACGACTGAGATGATCGCGTCGTGTTTGATGTGCTTGAGCCACGAGCAACACACCGTCGAGCTTTTGCCCTAAAACAAGTGTATCTGCACCAACAAGTACGGGCGGCATATGAAAAATAAGCACATCAAATTGATTCATTAGTTGCTGTACTACTTTATCTAGGCGTGATGAAGCCAATACATCTACCGGATTTGCAGGTAACGGTCCACTACATAAGACACGCAAACCCTCCACATTGGTTCCAAAGATGGGAAATTCATCTTGTTGAGCTTCATCTAATAATGTAGATGTTAGTCCTTTGCTATTGTCTAAATTCCAAAAAGTGTGCACAACTGGACGACGCAAATCAGCCTCAATTAGTAGGACTTTCCGCTCAGCTTGTGCAAATGTGACGGCCAAGTTTGCAGCCGCGATGCCTTTTTGGTCTTCTTTAGCTGCAGAGGTCACGCCGAGCGTGCGAAGTGGAGTATCTAAATTGCTAAACATGAGATTTGTTCGTAGTGTACGGTAAGCATCCGCAGCACTCGAACGTGGGTCTTGAATGGTGATAAGATTTGTCATAATGGATTATCTCCCGCGATCTGTTTGAGGGATGGCTGCAAGGACGCTTGTTCCCATAATGCGTTCAATATCATCGGTTTGCCGAATGATGTTCGCCTCTAAAATTTCGAGCACGAACACAATCACACCGCCAATAATGAGCCCTAAGATGCCACCTGCTAAGACGTTCACTTTTGTATTAGGGCGATGTAGACCATATGTGGCTGTATCTAGAAGCTGAGCATTGATACGATCTTCGCGACGTAATTGGCTGTTCTCTTGTGCGCGCCATTCAACAAGTTTTTGCCCCCATGTAGTAGCAATTTGTGCAGCTAAGGGGCCATCTTCTAAATCTACAGATATTTGTATAATTAGCCTTGTGGAGTCGGAAGTGATCGTTGTCTTTGAACGAAGTTCGCTGGGTTGCATATCTAATTCCAGATCGTTAATGACTTGTGCTGCAATTTCGTCGGTATATAAATATTCGACAAAACTTTGTAAAAGTACGCGCATAGTCTCTGTAAGACCAAAGTCATTACGACCCGGCGAATGTAATACCTTTTGGGTGGCACGATAAACTTCTGTCTGTGTTTGGCTATAAGCATAAGCTGCTCCAGAAGTGATGAGCGCTGCCAAAACGATAATCCAACCGCGCCTATAGATAACACGAAGATAATCTAATAGATTCAAGTTTAAACCTCCACATTGGACGATTACGCGCCGCCATTATAACGAATGTTGATGAAATTTCGATGGATAGTCTCTCTTGCGTCAGTAAGGCGTGCATTTTTGCTATCTTGCTATTTATTTTGTTATATGATTATTTGGGTGAAGAGGGTATTTCTCCTAAAACTGATAGTTCCAAAGTTTCAAGATCGTGCTTGTTGTGAATATAGTTATCCAAGTATGCTGCTAAATAAGCTAATCCAATGCCAGCAAGAAGTCCTATCAAAACTTGGATAAATGGCCGCAATCGTGCTGTGATAGAAGGCGCTGTTGACACAATATGTATATCATCCAACGGAATAATCATAGCGGGTTCGGTGGCTAGTTGTGGAAAAACTTCACTTGTACGGGTTTGGAGAACAACAATGCTAGCGTTGATGATTGCTTCTAGCTCTGGTTCATTATCCCATCCATAATAAACAACAAAAATACTACGGGCCCCATCAGCATTGAATGCTGCTTGTACATCTTTTGCATCGATGTTAAAACCTTGCTTAGCAAGCTCTTCACTTACTGCATTAGCAAAACGACTGCTTGTTACCCACTGTGGAAGATTCACAACTAAATATTCAGAAGCCAGCCAAGGGACATAAGCTGTATCTTCATATGTGCCGCTTCGTGCAAGGTTATCATTTGCAGCTGCTAGCTCATTCATAGCGGTTGGCGGTGCAGCAGCGCTAAAGCGTATCGTTGCGCCATAGGTATGAGGTGGTCTCAGCGATGTTGGCACAGACGGTAAACTCGCGATTAATGCAATAATGGTTGGAATGAGCACCAGCCACCACCAACGCCCTAAAGGGCGCAAAATGTCTATCAATTCCATAGGTCTTTCCACCATTGTTGAATATACTCTTGTAGTTGTTTCTCAAAAACAGCCCTATCAAAGCGTAAGGCGTTTTCTCGGCAGTCTTGTGAACGATATTGATCAACATCAAAATTTTTCAAAGTTTGCACTAATGATGCCACGCTTGGTTCATCAAAAAAAGCGCCTGTTTTCCCCTCGATCACAGTATCAAGTGCACCGCCACCACGATATGCAATAACAGGGCGACCAGCCGCTTGTGCCTGAACTGGCGTGATGCCAAAATCTTCTTCACCGGGAAAAATGAAAGCCTTCGCACGCGCAAAGAGTTCGGGTAACTCCTCATCTGGCACAAAGCCCAAAAATTCAACAGTCGGGCCAGCCATTGCTTGCAAGCGCTCTAAGTCTCGCCCACGCCCAGCAACCTTCAACGGAAGCCCTAGTTGTGTACATGCCTGCACGGCTAGGTCTACTCTTTTGTATGGAATTAAACGACCCACACTAAGAAAATAGTCGTCATGTTGTGAAGTTGGACGGAAACGTGATTCTACCTCTACTGGAGGGTAAATGATAACGGAATCTCGCCTATAATATGTTTGGATGCGTTGCTGTACTTCTCGGCTGATTGCAATGAAGTGATTCACACGTTGGGCAGCGCGATAATCCCAGCGTTTCAAAACTTGAATAAAAGGCCGTAAAGTTTCTCGTAATAATGGGGAAACATTCTCGCGCGCCATATAAGCATCATAATGCCACACATATCGTGTGGGCGTTAGACAATAGCATACATGCAATGTCTTTGGCCCTGTTTGTATGCCATGACAAAAACCACTTTTATTGGTGATCACAACATCATAATTGCTCAAATTTAAGTTTGCCCACGCTAAAGGATAGAATGGAAAATAGGCTTGATGCTTATCATGAATTTTGGGCAATTTATCAATCCATAATGTATGAATATCCCATGTTTGCCAATGGGGGGGCATTTTCTCTGGTGCATAGATACTAGTGTAGATGGGCGCTTGCGGATACATGCTTGTCATAACTTCTAGCACATCTTCAGCACCACCTATTTGATTCATCCAATCGTGAACAAGTGCAATTTTCAAGGGCAACCATCCTTTTTACAATATCGGCGGTCATTGTAGCACAAATTGAGAGATGAAAAATCAATATTGCAGCAAGCGATAGATATGTTAACTTAGAGGTCATTATCTCCTAAATTTATCTATTTCGGTTGTGAAGGGCGCTTAAGTTGAATATGTGGTACAAAGATGCGATTTTCTATGAATTAAATGTACGTGCTTTCGCTGATGGCAATGGTGATGGGCATGGTGATTTTATCGGGTTATTACAAAAAGTGGATTACTTGGCGGAACTTGGCATTGATTGTGTTTGGATGATGCCGTTCTATCCTTCACCCTTACGAGACGATGGTTATGATGTTAGTGATTATTGTGATGTAGCAGCGCCTTATGGCACATTGGATGATTTCAAGGCTGCGTTAAACGCTCTACACGAGCGAAATATTCGCGTTATTATTGATCTGGTGGTGAATCATACTTCTGATCAACATCCTTGGTTTATTGAGTCTCGTTCATCTAAAGATAATCCAAAACGTCACTGGTATGTTTGGAGCGAAACTGATCGCAAGTATAGTGAAGCACGTATTATCTTCATCGATACTGAATCTTCTAACTGGACTTATGATCCTCCTACAGGTGAGTATTATTGGCATCGTTTCTACAAAGAGCAGCCTGATCTGAATTACGACAATCCACAAGTGCAAGAGATCATGCTGGATGTGATGCGCTTTTGGCTTGATCTTGGAGTGGATGGCTTCCGTGTTGATGCAGTGCCTTATTTGTTTGAGCGTGAAGGTACCAACTGTGAAAATTTACCAGAAACCCATGAATACGTGAAACGGATGCGTCAGCTGATTGAAAACGAGTATCCGGGGCGCATTATGCTTGCTGAAGCGAACCAATGGCCATGGGACTTAGTACCGTATTTACAAGACGAATTTCACATGGCTTTTCATTTTCCGATTATGCCTCGCTTATTTATGGCAGTCAAAAAAGGGGACTGTACTGATCTCATCCACATTCTACAGCAAACCCCCGCGATTCCTGAAGAAACACAGTGGTGTTTATTTTTACGCAATCATGATGAATTGACGCTTGAAATGGTCACAGAAGAACAACGGCAATGGATGTGGGAACAATACGCACCAGAACCGCGAATGCGCTTGAATTTGGGGATTCGTCGTCGTTTAGCACCTTTGCTAGACAATGATCACCGTAAGATTATGTTACTGAATGAAGTGATGATGAGTTTGCCCGGCAGCCCAATCATTTATTATGGGGATGAGATCGGTATGGGAGATAATATTTGGTTGCGAGATCGTAACGGTGTGCGCACACCTATGCAATGGAATGCTTCATTGAATGCAGGTTTTTCGAGCGCAAAGGGAACTTATGAACCTGTCATTGACGATCCAATTTATGGTTATCATCGTGTGAATGTAGAAGCACAACGCCAAGACCCTAATTCGCTTTGGTGTCAGATGAAGCATTTACTTGATATTCGTCGTCGCTTTGCTTCTATTTTAGGACGTGGCAGTTTTCAGCACCTTGAAACGGAAGATATAGCTATTTTTGCCTATGAACGTACATATCAAGATACATTTTTGTTAGTGATTGCAAATTTTGATGACACTGAAAAGACCGTGACTTTACCTTCACGTTATGTGGATGCTTCTTTGACAAATGTATTGACAGATCAGACCTATTTACCAAATGACACATTCACACTTGAACCTTATGAATGTGTATGGCTCAAAGTTTGAGAGGAAATCATAGATGAAAATCTACACAAAAACAGGTGATGAAGGACAAACAAGTTTATTTGCTGGTGGCCGCGTGAATAAAGATCACGTTCGGTTACATGCCTATGGTACAGTGGACGAGTTGAACAGTGTATTGGGCATGGCACGAGTGCATCCATTGGATGCAGAATTGTCACAATGGTTAGAGCGTGTGCAGATGGAATTGTTTCATGTGGGGGCAGATTTAGCCACGCCCTTAGATGCTGAAGCCTCTTGGGTGGTACGTGTGGATGCAGCAATGGTTGAGGCACTAGAACACGAGATCGATACTTTAGAAGCCGAACTAGTACCCCTTAAAAACTTTATTGTACCGGGGGGTACGCCTGCTGCTGCAACATTGCATTTTGCCCGCACTGTTTGTCGGCGCGCCGAGCGGTGGTTGGTGACCCTGTCACATGAAAGTGAAATCAATCCATATTGTAAGCAATATCTTAATCGCTTATCAGATTGGCTATTTGTGTTAGCACGGGCTGCTAATCAGCGCGCGGGTACATCAGATGTTGTTTGGCACTCTCCACGCACCCAAACACCACCTACCGAATCTTAGGATCGCCAACAAAGTCTCGCAAACCCTGACGAAGTTCGTCAAATCCTAGCGGTTTACTCAGAAAAATATCCGCACCAGCATCAAAAGATTCGCGGATTTTTTCTTCATCAGGTGCATTGGAGATGATAAATAAAGGTATGTGAACATTAGAAAGGTCTTCTTTAATCAATCTTGGTATTTCGGTAGCGGGGTTTCCGGGCATGTCCATATCTACAATTACACAATCTGGAAGCTCTAGTGCAATTGAGCGCATCGCATCGCCAATGGTGGTTACGGTTAAGACTTCATAGCCGAGCTGTGATACCATTGCCTTAAGTGATTGCGTTACATTGTCATCATCATCAACGATGAGGACACGTCGCGTTGTATAATCTTTTTCGCTGGGATCACTTTTGCCTAGTTGGGCGGTATTCTTGCGAACACGCTTAACGCCGTCATGAATAGGCATGATTGAAATGAAGACTTCTAGGTGCATCGTGCCAATGGTTAATGAATCGCCATGTTGTAGCTTATAAGGCTCATTGGGTTGAAGGGCGTAGCCATTTAATTGTGTGCCGTTTGTACTACCGCGATCGATAAGCACTAAGAAATCTTTACCGGCTATCAGCTCAGCATGTCGACGTGATACACCATGTGAGAGCGCATCATATGGGCTAAGATCAATGTCGGGAGTATAACCAGAATCGGGGTCTTTGCGTCCAATTGTTGCTTTAGAGTCAACTTTAAGTTGTATAGGGATTGCGTGATTGGTAGCAATAAATCGCACTGACCAAGCTGAAGGTATTTCGTCTGACAAGGTCACAACTTGCGGGCGCTTATCAATAGCTTCTATTTTTTTCTCGTCGAGTGGGCGTGTGTCCCCTAAGCGACTTGGAAATTCTGACATGTAAATAGCTCCTGTTCATTCAGCCTTAGAAAATGATTATAATCAAACTGTGCAATCTTAAACTATAATTGTTTCATCAAAACATCTTTTTCTCACAAAGGTTTAAGTGAGCTTATGGTACAAAATACAGGCTCTCCTCAAAAAGCATTTGAAGAACTACGTGCGACAGTCAAAAATGTCAAGTTGTCTGTTGTTGGGCATGAAGACATTTTTGACGTGGCCGAAGTAATGCTGATGAACGCCGTATTACAAGCATATGGCCAGTCTGAACAAGGTTTTGTATATGCTGAACCTTCTTTGCTAGATGCGCGAAAAGCTCCCCCTGACCTCGTGTTAGCACATCCTGATGTGGGTGTTGTGGTCTTTGAATGCAAGGCCTATGATTTGACTTACATTAAAGGGAGCGAAGCCGGTAGCTTACGGATTATACGGAATGGGCGAGAAATACTCGTTAATCCTCTGCGGCAAGGGCGACATAATATGTTCGCCATAAAGAACGTTTTTGAAAAGTATGCAGGATCGCAACCACGCCCCTTTTTTCATGCAATGGTTGCCTTACCCAATATTAGTGAAGAAGAATGGTGCTATCTAGGCTATGATCGTTGTATCGATACTCGCTATATTCTTTTTCAAGAACAGGTTGCTAATCCTGACTTATTAAGGCAACGGGTAAATGCGCTCATTGATGAAACACGCGCTAAAACAGGGCTGAAAACCGCTTACCCACTTGAATCCGAACCTATTTTACGTCGCATATTTGGTGATTCTGCGGTCATTAATGATGCTCGCCAGACTGTGCTTCAACTAGACCCTAATAGTTTGGGCGCAGAAATTGTTGCAATGGAGCGCGCCCATAAATATTTGTCTGCAGAGCAAGAACGCTTGTCTCGTGCAAATACATGGGGAAGACCTTATCTTGTGCGTGGCGTGGCTGGGTCAGGCAAAAGTATTGTTTTAGCAAACCAAGTGGCGCGTTATTTGCATCGCCATGCAAAGCAACAACTTTCATTATTTGATGATGATGTGCCGCCACCGCCCAAAATAGCGGTGGTGTGCTTTAATCGCTCGCTTGTACCTCTTTTGCGCGATCGCATTCAACGCGCATATGCAGGGCTCTCATATACTGATCCCTTGCCCAATAACTTAGTTGTAACAGACCTAAATCATCTACTTTATAATATTTCACAACGAACAGAGCTGTTTAAATATTTGACGGTTGATGGTCGGCAACATAATATGGCGCGGCGCGCTCAGCGTCATCTAGAACAGCTAGAGCTTCTACGTAGTGAACACCCCTCTATTTTTGAAATATTCACCTATGACGCGATTTTTGTCGATGAAGGGCAAGATGCACACCCTGATGAATATGCTTTATTGCGCCTGTTGGTTCGCCCTAATCCAGAGACAGGTGAACGTACATTGGTTATCTTTTATGACGATGCTCAGAATATTTACGGAAATCCACCCCCCACTTGGCAGAATTTGAGTTTAAATGTTTCGGGGGGGCGCTCTGCCTTTATGACGCAAGCCTATCGTAATAGTCGCGAAATTTTAGAAATGGGTATGAATGTTTTACTGGGCACTCATGCGCGTCCTCATACGCGCGTTGCAACTCGTCGTTTCATGGACGTTTATACATTGCAAGAGAAAAAACTTGTCGAAGAGACAAAATATGGCTGGCGGGTTTACTTTGCTGAATCATCAAATATTTTGCCACAAGTACGCCCATTTAATAGCCGCCTTGAACAACTAGATTGGGTTGCTGAAGCCTTAGTTTCATTATTGGAACAAGATCAAGTGTTGCCAGAGCACATTATGGTTGTATCGCCGAATAGCAAATCTTTTCGTTATTTGGCACAACGGGTGCAACAACTTTCTAAAAATCCCCTCAAAATTCGCATGGTAGGGGGTGCCTATAGCGAGCATATCGATGACCTACTTATTCAACCTGAACATCTTACCTTATGCACAATTCATGTTTCTAAGGGATATGATGCGCCTATTGTCATTATGATCGATACTGACATGATTATGAACACCGTTGAAGGGCGTGCGATGTTTTTCGTTGGGGTCACCCGTGCAAAGCGTTATTTGTTGATTACGGGTTTAGACTTGCCCAATACCTTAATGCGAGAAGCTGTTGCAACTCATGCTGTTCTTGAAAAATTGTCACCACCAGAGCGTTAATGTTTCTCTGATGAAATGTTAACGCATATATGATGTTACCTAAAGGGCATCAAACATTTTTCCAATGCATTTTGCATACACTAAAGTAGAAAAATTAAAAAGAAAATTAGAGAGGGGATTTGCTCGCTATGAATCTAGAACGTTTTACAACACGTGCACAAGAAGCACTCATAGCAGCCCAACGTTTAGCAGAAGAAAATGGGAATCCAGAATTAGACACAGCACATATTTTAGCTGCCTTGCTTAGTCAACCACAAGGCGTGGTGCCACAAGTGGTTAACAAGATTGCCGCGAATGCGGATGATGTATTACGTGACGTAATGGCAGTTATTGATAATAAGCCACGTATTTCTGGCAATGCGCGCGTAGATGTTAGCCGTGCAGCGGTAAAAGTGATTCGTGAGGCAGAAAGCCATGCGAAGAAAATGCGCGACGAATACGTCAGCACTGAGCACTTGCTTTTAGCATTGACTGATGACTCTGCAATGGGAGATTTATTAGCTCGGCATGGTGTTGATCAACGCTCTGTGTTAAAAGCACTTGCTGATATTCGAGGAAGCCAACGAGTCACTAGCCAAGACCCTGAGAGCACTTATGCCAGCCTAGAAAAATATGGGCGTGATCTTACAGCAGACGCTGCACAAGGTCGGCTTGATCCTGTTATTGGTCGTGATGAGGAAATTCGGCGCGTTATTCATGTGCTCTCTCGCCGCACTAAGAATAACCCAGTACTTATTGGTGAGGCTGGTGTTGGTAAAACCGCTATTGTTGAAGGGTTAGCACAACGAATTGTCAACGGCGATGTTCCGGAAAGCCTAAAGGACAAGCGCGTTATTGCTCTTGATATGTCAGCGTTGTTGGCTGGGGCAAAATATCGTGGTGAGTTTGAAGAGCGCTTAAAAGCTGTATTAAAAGAAGTGAGCGACTCGGAAGGAGAAATTATCCTCTTCCTTGATGAGTTGCATACCATTGTTGGTGCTGGTGCTGCCGAAGGCGCTATGGATGCGGGTAATATTTTGAAACCCATGCTCGCGCGTGGTGAATTGCGTGCAATTGGTGCAACAACACTCGATGAATATCGAAAGTATATTGAAAAAGACGCAGCACTAGAGCGTCGCTTCCAACCGGTATATGTAGATGAGCCATCAGTAGAAGATACCATTAGCATCTTGCGCGGTTTAAAAGAACGCTATGAAGTTCATCACGGTGTGCGCATTCAAGATAGCGCAGTTATTGCAGCAGCCGTACTTAGTCATCGCTACATTCCTGATCGGCAGCTCCCTGATAAGGCAATTGACTTAATTGATGAAGCTGCATCGCGCCTGCGCATGGAGATTGACTCAAAGCCACAGGCTTTAGACCGTGCTGAACGCCAAGCAATGCAGCTTGAAATTGAACGTGAAGCCTTGAAAAAAGAACGTGATGCTGCTAGCCAAGCGCGCCTTCAAAAATTAGAGGAAGAGCTCGCAAACTTGCAAGAACACATTCGAGCCTTACAAGCACAGTGGATGCACGAAAAAGAAGTTATCAACAACATTCGTGCCATTAAGTCTCGCCTTGATGAAGCGCGTGTGGCCCTAGAACGTGCCGAACGTCGTGGTGAGCTAGAAGAGGCAGCACGTTTGCGTTATGGCGAAATTCCGCAATTAGAGCGTGAATTGGCAGAAGCTGAAGCGAACATGCGTCAATTGCAAGCAAGCGGTATGTCAATGCTAAAAGAAGAAGTCGATGCTGAGGAGATCGCTTCAGTAGTGTCGCAATGGACAGGTATTCCTGTGAACAAGCTGCTTGAGGGCGAAGTGGAGAAACTCTTACATATGGAGGAGCGCCTACACCAACGTGTGGTAGGTCAAGATGACGCTATCCGCAGCGTAAGTAATGCTGTACGACGCAGCCGAGCTGGCTTACAAGACCCTTCACGACCAATCGGTTCGTTCTTGTTCTTAGGGCCGACAGGTGTCGGTAAGACAGAATTAGCACGTGCTTTGGCTGAATTCTTATTTGATACTGAAGATGCAATGATTCGTATTGATATGAGCGAGTATCAAGAGAAGCACAGTGTGGCACGCTTGATCGGTGCACCACCCGGCTATGTAGGCTATGAGGAAGGTGGGCAGCTTACTGAAGCTGTTCGTCGCCGTCCATACTCAGTTGTGTTGTTTGATGAAATTGAAAAAGCACACAATGAAGTTTTTGATGTGTTGCTACAAGTTTTGGATGATGGCCGCCTCACTGATGGTCATGGCAAACAAGTTGACTTCAAGAATACTTTAATCATCATGACCAGTAATGTTGGTAGTCAACGCATTAAACAATTGGCTGGCCGGCCACAGGAAGAAATTCGTCAGGCGGTGATGCAAGAGTTAGATATGGTTTTCCGTCCAGAATTCTTGAATCGTATTGACGATATAATCCTGTTCCATAGCTTGCAACCAGAACATATGACGCGCATTGTCGAAATACAGCTAGAGCGGTTATCTCGCTTGCTATCAGAACGTCAAATCTCTATTGCGCTTACTGATGCTGCGAAGGCCTACTTGGCAGAGAAAGGGTATGATCCTGTCTTTGGAGCACGCCCCTTAAAGCGAACAATTCAACGTGAATTATCAGACGCTTTAGCTGTAGCGATTTTAGAGGGCGATGTCCGTGAAGGGGATCATGTGATTGTCGATTTTGATGGCGAACACCTGACTTTCCAAGCGGTGGCAAACGCTGAAGAAGTTACGCCATAGATTAAAAGAGGGGAGTGTTTGCTCCCCTTTTTTTATTATTCAGGCTTTGGCCCAAAGGTGTTTAATAAGCTCGTTTGAGCTTTACGGATTTCTTCTTGAACGGATTGCGCTAGACGATTGAGCGCATCAAGCTCAACATCAGAGGGCTTGCCAGAGCGGCATAAACGCTCCCATTCTGCTAACATTGCTTGGCTCTGACTAATAGTTGTGCTAAAGCCATTCTGTGTATCTTCTAGGTAGGTAGCAATATCCGCAGCGGTTTCCACTTCATCTCCCGTTAAAGTAATGAGAACCACATCATCCCAAAAACGTTCTGTTTGGCAATAATCGCGCAAGTTGTTATTGCGTAAGGCATCTCTTGTCGAATTGAACACAATATCAGCATTTACTTGTGCGTGCTCAACAATCGTATACATTTGTCGAATAATATCTTCTCGACTGCGCGGCAAAGGCGTTGGAGAAGGTTCTGGTGTATT
The DNA here is from genome assembly GCA_003697365.1 of Chloroflexota bacterium. Classification (GTDB taxonomy): domain Bacteria; phylum Chloroflexota; class Anaerolineae; order Aggregatilineales; family J027; genus J027. Next base: position 19,292 of record RFGP01000094.1, read on the forward strand.
CGTTGGCGTATTGGTAGGACGTGGTGATGGCGTAGGGGTAACAAATGGATTATCGCGTAAGTCCGGAATGCGAATATTTAATGCTGCATCTGTGCTCTCAACAACTGCCCTAGCTAAATCTATGACGCGATCCGTGTCAACGACTTGATTAGTACAACCTGTATTCCAAGTTTCTAGCGCCAATTGTGCACCATCAAGTGCTACGAGATAATCACCAATAGGATCAGTTAAAAAATTCTCAATATCAGGAAAGAATCCACGTTGATGTTCAGCTAAAACAATACGCTGTGGTAATGGTGTAAATGATTTGCTGCAAGCTGCTTCTAGTGTTGTGCTTTCCTCTTCAATATCACGTGCCGTAGCGCGCAAGTCTATCGCAAATTCGCGTGCTGTTGTCATATCGGC
>RFGP01000095.1 GCA_003697365.1 Chloroflexota bacterium
CCCGGAGATGTGGAATTACAGCAACTCAATGGGATACTAGAGATTCCACCCTTTGCTCAACAACAAGCTGTTAAGGCAACGTTTGATGCAATGGCAAAGCGGGAGGAACTGCCAACATCAACTTCGCCACGTCTGAAATCGGGCAAATAGACTGTTGTTTTTTGTTAATTGTTTATAATAATGGCAAAGATAACATCATAAATAGTGAGGGCGATATGGAAAATACGACTCGGTATCGAAGCGAACAACTTGAGAAAACTTTGCGCACACTCCATGCGGCTGTGCCGGGCGTAAAAGCCTCTGTTGTGGTGAATTTGGATGGCTTATTGGTTTCTTCTTATCCTTCTACAGGAGAAGATGAAGAAGCACATCAAAACCCAACCAGTAGCCCCCAAGTTGCCGCCATGTCAGCAACATTAGTCGGCTTAGCCATCCGCGTGATGAAACGGCTTGAGCAAGGCGACATGAAGCGCTTGCTTATTGAATCGGAAAAAGGGCAAATGCTCGCCTATTTAGCAGGCGAATCACTGCTCGCTGTGCTGCTAGAAAATGATGCCCAACTAGGCAAGGTGATTTATGCAGCATCCCGTGCAACAATGGATATTAAGCGCATTTTAGGCTTTGAAGAAGAAAAACCCAAAATCGAAGAAGGGGATTCTCTGAATGCGCCTAATTTATAGGTGTCGTCGGCCATTCTTGTTGTTCTAGCAGCTCAACAATTGATGACACGAGCAGCAGCATCTGCCAAAAACCCTGTTGCAAATAAGGAATTTCGATAAATTCATCAAGCCGATGCGAGTTTCCTCCATAACTAATGCCAATGACAATGGCAGGGATTTGCTTCGCAAGTAACATATTCGCATCAGTGCTTCCTTGCTCAAGGACTGCGTTAATGCCAATAGCTTGTAGTGATTTTTTAGCAAGTTCAACCAGTATATGTTTATCGGATAAATAGCCTGCCGGTCGTTCTCCAATTTTTTGTATTTGAAATTGCAGATCAGAGCAAGTATGTTGTTCAACTATTTTTTGGATATGTTCTTCTAAAATATCAATTTGCTTTGGGTCTGCTGAGCGTAGATCAACTTTGCAACTTGCTTCTGTAGCAATGGAATTTATGGAGTGCCCACCAGAAATAAGACCAATATTATAAGTAGTACGTGGTGTTTCAGGGACAGCAATACACGTAAGTTTGCAAATAATGTTTGCTAATCCATGAATCGCGCTGGATTTACCAAAACTAGTCCAACTGTGCCCGCCTTCAGCATAGGCGTTGATCTCTAATCGTCTTACAGCTATGCCACCGTGATAAATACGCCCTAATGCCATTCCTTCGATCACTACACCTGCACGAATGCGCTGAATTCCTATTGTATCGGCTGCTAAACGAATGCCATCAAGGTTGCCAAGTCCTTCCTCGCGTGAGTTTGCTAAAAAGCAAATAGCGCACTTTTTTAGCTGAAGGGTTTTTGAGAGTAGCTGTGCTAATAGGAGCAACGCTGCTACACCCAAACTGTTATCGCCAATGCCCGGCCCATACAAACGCGATCCTTCTTGGTGAGTATCAAGATTTGTCTCTTTAGGAAAGACAGTATCATGATGTGCAGATACTAGTACAACATGTTCATGATCTTTCTGGCCCAGCCAACCATAAACATTATGAAGTTCGTCTTGTTCAACATGTTGAAGGCCATAGGTTGTAAACATTGATTCAATATAGTTTGCGCGGAGCTCTTCTTCAAATGTTGGGGCGGGGATTTGTTGAATTTGGATAGCCTGTTGAGCTATGTCCTTATTGGTATAATACGTCTGGTATGGCTGCCAGCGCTGGGACATAGTGTTGATCAATAACTTATATTGTTTTTTTGAATTCATGATAAAAATAGCTCTTCTATGGCACGTTGTGTGTTTGGATCATGTCCAATTTTCAACATAAGCTCACTGGGTAGAGCGATGTGCTTAGCCCCAGCAATGAGTGCATCTAGAGCTTGTTCCTGATTATGAATATCTGTTGCCACTAAGACAGTGTCGCTGTTTTCTAATAATTTTGCGATTTTTGCGATTAGTGATTGATAATCACCAAGATATTGTTGCGCTTGGTTTACATGAACTAATACATATGCTGCATTGGCTTCTGCTGCTGCGTATGCTTGTAGCGGGTTAAACACAGCCGTGATCGCAACTTCAATTTCAGGTACACGCGCTAAGAAGCTCAAATTTTCTGTAGAAGCGTGTAGTTTAATGACCACACGATCTGGTCGGATTTCATAAGCCTGCCATGCTTCATCAAGGCGAGCTTCTAAGGTTTGTGCTGTTAGTTGATAGAAGACATGGCCATCAAAAATATCAACCAAATTTTCCAGTACTTCTAGGGGGGGCAAACCTACCTCTTCAATACGCTTGGGATTTGTGATGATCCCTTCGATAAACCACATAGCTTCTGCTTTTTTAGCATCTTCGACACGGGCTGACTCAAGAAATAATGACATGCGAATTACCTCTTCCAGTTGGCAAAAAAAACTAGCTTGTTATAATTATTCCACACTTCGCCTTTTGGCCTATCCATAACATTTCAGCTATATAAAACTCATCAAAGTGAGCAATTAAATGCCCCATAAAGCAACTGTCCTACTGATAGAAGGTGATCAGGTTCGACAACAATATAAATTTGAAACTGCCCTTCGTCAGTATTGCGATGTGTTGTTTGCTTCTAATGGTCGTCGGGGTGTTGATCTTGTCTCTAAACATGCTGTTGATGTTATGATCCTCAATGCTGCCTCATTAAGAGTATCTGGGCTGCGAATTTGTCAATCATTAAAAAAGAAATGCAAAGCTCCCTTAATATTAATCCAAGCGCAAGAAAAAACAGATAAAACGCGCATAGTTGCACGCTATGCTGATGTTACTCTGCATCTTCCTTTTACGCCAAGAAAATTGATTAATCGTATCGAAGGTTTTGTTCCTTCTATTGTGAAACAGACGCATCTTTATGCTGAACCTTTTGTGTTAGAACTTGAGACCTGTTTACTAAAAACTCCAAATGGCGAAGTCCGTCTTTCACCGAAATTGATGGGCCTTATGGTTTTGTTCATGCGCCATCCTAATGTTGTTTTAGAACGTCAATACTTAATGGAACAAGTGTGGCAAACTCAATATATGGGTGATACACGTACATTGGATGTTCATATTCGGTGGATACGTGAAGCGATTGAGCAAAATCCTAGCAAACCTCAATACCTGAGAACAGTGCGTGGGCGCGGCTATATATTCATCACGACTTAGGCGGCATCCAATAGAGTCCATTGTCTAACTTCTGAAGGGTACTTGGCTCCACATTTAGACGTTTAAGTGTGTTGAGTGGCGCAAAAAAGTTGCCAATATGAAAAAGTTGCTGCCGCTTATCTTGATCTACTTCTAACTCTGTCACAATTTGACATTCACGATTCCAGCCAATACTAGCCAGCTCAAAGGGTACTACTTCGTAGCATTGTAATGCGATAGCTTTATATTGTTCATACGCTGCAGTAATTTTGATTTCATCAGTTCGTAACACTTCAGGGTTGTCTCCTAAGGGGTCTATGGCAAACATCCCTGTGGGCACGCTGATCGATATGCACTCAAATAAAGATCGTGTAACTAAAACATCAACCCCAATTTTCGAGTCTCCTAATTTTAATACGCCATGTTGGCTATAAGTATCTGTTGGCGCAGGATAGCGAATTTCAGCGATTGTTGGTGCTGGTTGATTAGGAACAAAACGTTTTGTTAAAGGCCCCTCTAGAAGCACTGAAGACCACAAGGTATCTAAAAGGCGCTTCCATTGATAATCGCGTAGAGTACCATAGCTCATACTGAGTTCAAAATTAATGCCAGCCCAATAAATATCATCTATTGTTTTCATCCAAAATCCTTTGTCAAATTGTGGTTGCTTCTACCAAATACACTGTATGTTGATGGCAGATAGGACACATCGCAGGTGTCTTGTGTGTTTCTTGCGCTTGCCGCGCAAGCAGTTTTCTTTTTGACTTTTCCAATACTTCAAGGTTTTCTATGAGCATTTTTTGCCAATCATCTAATGTTGCATTTTTTGTGTTTAATAATGGCACAACACTACGATTTGTATCAAATTTCTGACACATAATATTATATAAATTCTCTAAAGTTCCAAAATCAAGCGCTATGCGGCGTAATGATGAGACTTTGTCTTCTAATTGGCTATATATGTCAATATCAATAGAATACTGCAAGCGCTTTAGCTCCCCTGATAACCATTGTAACACTGCTAACGTAGATTGATAAGCAAATGGTAGGCTTTCTAGAACACGCCCTCCCTGCATTCGTTGTTGGCAAATTGAGCATAATGGAACAGGGGTTGTTTGAATTTGTCCAGTGACATAACGATAGTAGGCTTCATCTAATGGAACGCCCACTGTATCTATTATTACTTCTCGACGTTGCACTTCCAGATGAACTGGGCAAATATAATCTTCCCAAAACCCAAGAATTAGCTCATCTGACGATATTGATTGTTTTTGATGGGTAAATGGCTGTAAGGCGACAATTTGTGTTTGCCATTGGCACTCTACATTTTGGCAACGAATGCGCCATCGCATGATAGGATAATCAGTGAGATTCTGCATGGAGTTTCTGATGGCATTCATGACATTCGCCAAAGAATTCAAGGAAATGTCCTGATATATGAAAGCCATAGGTGTCGCCTAGTTGCTTTTCAAGTTCTTGCACGGGGCAAGGCATATCATCAAAGTGTACAACTTTGCCACATTGTTGGCAGACTAGATGATGGTGATGACCATCTAGAATGACAACATAGTGCGCATGAGGGCCATCTTGAAATGCTGGTCGTACAATCCCCAAACTCGCAAAAAGCTCAAGCGTTCGGTATACCGACATGCGCCCAATAGAATCGTCTGTAGCTAATACAAGCTCTACTATCTCTGGGGCACTGAGATGTCGATGGCTTTCTAGTAAGACTTCAGCCACATGTTGTCGAGGCTTTGTAAGTTTATAGCCTGCATTACGCAAGCGTTCGACAATTTGCTGTCGAGCAGATTTACTCATTGAGATTATTCTTTAATCTATTTTTCTACCAATATAGTTAGCATATCGATTTCATTAACAATAAACAAGTTGTTTAGGGCGACTTCAAAACATTTTTCCTATAAGGAATGCTAAACCTAATGAGCTTCCCCATGCCACATAGCCGCTAGCTATCATAGGGATAAGTGACCACCCCATACGTGCTGCCCACCATGTCGCTAGCAAAAATATGATTGTCGGAATTAGGCTAATCATCATATCTTGATTGAATTGAACCATTGCCTGACGATTGCCTTGTTCACTTACCCAAATAAGCCAAATGGCTATTGGGATTTTCGTTGGCATGGTCGTTGTAATAGCGGCTATCGTTTTAGAGTATTCGCTGAGTATAGCAATGGCGATAATCAAAATGATTGAAATTCCCACAGTTAATATGCGGTTATCCATACCAATAAAACCTTCTTTGACTAACGAGCCTTAACCACAAGCGATTTTGATGCCTAGCAAATTACTTGTCAATAGACATGCGCTTTAAATAATTTCAGCATAGCTGATAAAAGCGTTTTCTAATGGTAGAATTGCAACTATACTGCTATTCAGATTAATGAGGAAAGCCGAAGGCAATCTCATGAGTCAGTCAGAAAATCCCATTCCTGAATTGAGAATTGAGCATATAAATGAGGGAAGAATCACTGTTGTTGCGGCTTCGTCTACAAATTCAGCATCAATTGAAGCGGGTTTTGAGTTTATTCTGAATGAGATACAAAATTGGCCTGATTTACATACGCCTTACTTGTTGTTATTGGATATGTCGCGAGTAATGCTCACGCCCTATGTGCGTCGAAAAGCCATTGAGTTAGCGCAAGTACGACCAGAAGTCGCTGGACGTACAGCAATTGTGATTTCAGCTTCTACAATTGGGCACTTAATCCGTGTATTTGTGAACAATTCGTTAGAGGGTAGCCGTGAACGTCAAGTCTTTTTTGCCTATGATAAAGCTATAGAATGGCTTGAAGAGCTATTATGACTACAAGTGAGCAACCAACAACATCTTCCCGTGCCCTTAGTGGCAGGCAAATTGCGCGCGCAACGTTAATCATTGTCGTAGCGTATGTTTTAAGCGGCGTATTGGGCATTGTGCGCCAAATGGTTCTTTCTGCTACTTTTGGAGCAGGCTTAGAATTAGATTCTTTTTATGCGGCATTACGCCTGCCCGAAACCCTATTTATGTTAATTGCGGGTGGCGCACTTGGCTCAGCATTTATTCCCGTCTTTTCCGCTTTCCTTGCAAAAGATGATTATGATGCAGCATGGCAATTAGCGAATACAGTTTTTTCTTTTGTAGCGATAATTGCCTCTGTCACTGCTGTCATAGGACTTATATTAGCTCGTCCAATTGTTGAGCTCTTGCTCCTACCGGGTGGCGATGCTGTTGAGCATCAACTGACAATTGAGCTGATGCAAATTATGCTCGTCACAGTCGTGATTTTTAGCTTGTCGGGCTTGGTGATGGCGGTGTTGAATGCACATCAAATGTTTACCGCTTCTGCTTTTGCGCCCAGTGTTTACAATGTCGGAATCATCATCGGCGCGCTATTTTTTACACCTTACATGGGCGTTCATGGGTTGGCGTGGGGCGTTGTCTTAGGTGCGTTTTTCCACATAGCGATTCAACTACCGATCATGTGGCGTTTACCCCATTTACATTTAGGTATAGCATTGAATATTCGTACTGATGGCGTGCAAGAAGTTTTGCGTCTAATGTTGCCACGTTTGTTAGGTCTAGCAGTAGTACAGCTAAATTTTTGGGTAAATATCGCTTTAGCAAGTACAATGGCGCGTGGTAGTATTACGGCACTTCAATATGGCTACACACTTATGTTTACGGTGCTAGGTATTCTGGGGCAAAGTTTGGGCACCGCTATTTTCCCGACATTAGCTACACAACACGCAGAAGGTGATCATGAAGGGTTTCAGCGTACATTTACAATGGCGCTGCGTAATATTTTATTTTTGAGTATTCCGGCAGGGATAGGCTTAGCTGCTCTTTCAGTACCTATTATTGGCTTTTTGTTTGAACGGGGGGATTGGACGCGCTTAGATACTTATGCAGCAGCTTGGGCACTTATATTTTATGCCATAGGACTTGGCGGCCATGCCGCTCTAGAAATTTTAGCGCGTACATACTATGCCTTGCATGATACATGGACACCTGTACGTATTGGTGCACTGGCAATGACGCTTAACGTGATTTTAAGTGTTGTTTTTGTGCTTGTTTTTGATGCATTGAGGCTAAATTTATTTACAAATGAATCTGCACCATTTGGAGGCTTAGCCCTAGCTAATAGCGTTGCCACAGCCATTGAGAGTGTCGTGCTGTGGAGAATTTTATGCCGCCGTATTCCTCAATTACAAGTGCAACCCGTCTTAAGAACATTGCAACGCACCATAATCGCAAGCACTGGCATGTTGCTTGGCTTGCTGTTGTGGTTATATCTCGCCCAAGAATTAGCATGGTTCATACAATTAACAGTTGGCGTACCACTGGGTGCAATAGTGTTTTGGGTGGGCGCAATTTTACTGAATATTGAGATCGCGCGTTCCTTGCCACGTCAGTTATTGGCACGCTTTGTTTTCAGCCATTCTTAAACCAAAGACTCTTCACATCGCTTACGATAGCGACATCCTGCACAATGTTGCTTCTTTTCATGAGAACGTGAAGGTAAAGGCTGATTGCGCTGTTGGTGTATCTCTTCAATGAGGTCTAATAATGCTTCAACAACAACTTCATTATAATCCACTTCAAAAGTGCGATCTCGGTAACGGATAATGCCATAAGGTGGTGGCATCTGGGTGTTTTCATGAATCAACAAGCAATAGGTTAATATCTGGGCAATATGGCTATCATGTGGTGATTTTTGAGGCGCTTTACCACGTTTAACTAGAATTGGAATTGGCTGGCCATTATGCTCAATAATATAGCTTGGTTTTCCTGTAATCCCATATTCCCAAGAAATGAGTTGCCGACGCAACACCTTAGCATGGGGGCCGTGATATTGATGAGTGGCATCAGGAGGACGACGACTGATAAATAATAGCCATAATCCAATAAGCCCTAATATGATACCAGTTAAGATGAAAACCATTTTATGCTCCACCAAACGTGACAATAGCCCCAATTAAAATACCAATTGCCAAACAAGCAACCCCTATTGAAAACAAGAGTCGTTGTCGACTTTTGGGGTTCCAATATTCACGATCATATCCCCATGCGCGTTGGCAATAGACATAACGCGCTATTTCACTAGCTGTTAATAGCTGATTTTTTCGATATTTACGCATGAGCTCGCCCTTTGAAGTTTGTTGAAAGCGACACATCAGTTGCTCTACAATATAAAACAAAGTTTAGAAAATAGGTAAATAACTTTATGAAAAAACTACGTGGACTAAAACGAAATGATCTGCAATTGGACTTTAACCTCTATCGACGAGAAGTTCCTATTGCAGGTGTATCAGGAGCAAATTTAAGCGTTATTGATATTTGGCCAGAAGCAACACAAAAAACAATCATGTTTGTGCATGGATATGCAGGCGTGGCTGAAACATGGGAATATCAAATCAATTACTTTTCACGATCATATCGTGTGGTTGCGCCTGATTTACGCGGGCATGGCCAAAGTGATGCTCCTTATACACAGTATACTATGAACGAACTAGTCGCTGATTTACAAAATGTTGTTGAATATTTACAACTGCCCGAAAAATTCATTTTGGTGGGGCATTCCTTCGGTGGTTCCATTTGTGTTGAATACGCCAATGCCTACCCTGAGCGTCTTGAAAAACTCATTCTCGTAGCCACTGCTGGTGAATATCCTTTGCCTAGAGTGGTGAATGTGGCCTATCGCATACCCACATGGTTTTATCGTTTGTGGTGGGACTATCGTCCCAAGTGGAACGCTGAAGTTCATGTTATGAAGCGTATGATGTTCAACAACATGAGGCGCTGGCGTGGATGGCCATTATTGCGAAATATTCAAATACCGACATTGGTTATTACAGGTGAGCGCGACACCTATTTTCCACGTTCTGTTTTTGAAGAAGTTGCCAAAATGATCCCCAATGCTGAAGTTTATGATGTTGGTTCAGCGAAGCATAAAGTGCAGTTGGAAAGACATCGCGCAGTGAATCGGGCGATAGAGCGCTTCATTGAAGGTGATAAACGCTCATGGCGAGATGTAGATGAGCAGTCAGCACTCATTCAACGGCGGCCTTGGTTGTTAAATTATAGTAAAGAAACCCCTTGGACGATCCCTGTTCCTCGTCAACCGTTATATAAATTCTTGGAAGGGGCAGCAGATTGGGTGCCTAAACGTATCGCCACGAATTTTTATGGGCAACAACTAACCTATCAGCAGCTTCTCATACGGGTAAATCAATTTGCCAATGTATTGCATGGGCTTGGCGTGCGTCCCGGTGATCGAGTGATGATTGTATTACCGAATACGCCAAGTTTTGTGATCGCATACTATGCCACGCTTAAAATAGGTGGTGTGGTCGTGTTGCCTAACCCTGATGCGACATCTGCACAACTTATGAATGATCTGACTGAAACAGAAGCCAAAGTATTAATCACGACTGCGGAGTTTCGGCGAGGAGAGTTTGTTCGTCAAGCAGATAAGAATCCTACTGTAAAAGCGATTATATTAGTCGATTTACAGGACACGATGCCCAAAGAGGCTTATCAACAATTAATGCTGATTTGGAATGTCCCATCGTTTTTCTCGCCGCCACACCTTGAAAAAGCCCAATATATGCACTTGATGACCGAAGATACTGCTGTTGATGTGCCACAAGTGGAAATTGATCCAAACAGCCTTGCCGCAATTATCTATACTAGTGGAACGACAGATGAACCTAAAGGGGTATGTTTATCACATACCAATCTCATTGCCAATGCATTGCAAACTCGACATTGGATACCTGACCTACAATATGGCACGGAGATATTCTTATCTGTTGTGCCGTTTTTGCATAGCTATGGTATGACGAGCGCGATGAATATTCCAATCGCTATGGGGGCTACGCTTGTAATGTTGCCATATTTTGCGCCAGATGCTGTGCTGCAAGCAATTAAGAAATATAGACCAACGATTTTTCCCGGCGTGCCCACTATGTATACCCAGATTAACTTAGTGTCGGATGTGCGCTCCTATGGCTTATCCTCAATTAAAGCGTGTATTAGTGGCGCAGCGCCGTTGCCCGTTGAAGTTCAAGAAGCCTTTGAAAAGCTGACACATGGGCGCTTGGTAGAAGGATATGGGCTCACTGAAGCAAGTCCAGTAACTCATGCCAACCCTCTGTATGGCGTGCGTAAAGTTGGATCAATAGGTGTGGCTATACCAAACACCGATGCAAAGATCGTTGATCTAGAGACGCTTGAACCTGTGCCGTCGGGCGAAATTGGTGAGTTATGGGTGTCTGGCCCACAGGTTATGCAGGGCTATTGGCGAGATGACGCTGCTACTAAGGTGTCCATTACAGAAGATGGTTGGTTGCGTACTGGAGATATTGCTACGATGGATGGTGATGGGTATGTGCGCATCATCAGCCGCAAGCAAGAAATTATGTGGATAAATGGCAAACGAATCTTTCCACGAGATATAGAAGAAGTTTTGTATGAACACAACAAAGTTGTTGAGGCAGCAGTTGTTGCTGTGCCCAATGAAGCAGATAATGAGATACATGCTTTTATTGTTTTAAAAGCTGATGCGCATGTATCCGCACAAGATTTAATTGAGTGGTGTGAGAAACGCCTACCAAGCGATCATGTACCACATGCTATTCATTTTCGAGACACACTTCCTAAATCATTTGTTGGTAAAGTATTACGACGTGCACTGAGGTGATATTTATGAGCGCTTCAACACCCAAAATAGGACTTGTTTTAGGGGGCGGGGGCAGTCGGGGAATTGCACATATTGGCGTATTAGATGTTTTACAAGATGCCAATATTCATATTGATTTTATTGTGGGAACAAGCATGGGAGGAATTATCGGCGCACTTTTTGCTGCTGGTATTGATCCAGACATAATGGCTGAGCGCATTTCCGATTTAGTAGGAGGAAATCTTTTCGTTCGGAATGCATTCAGCGCGCGCGCGCGGCAAGCTATGGTTCGCAAATATCTTGAACCTATTTTAGCAGACAAAACATTTGCGGATTTAAACATCCCCCTAACAGTAATGGCTGTTGATGTCATACATGGGCAGGAAATCTCATTGAACGAAGGCGAATTAATTCCTGCGCTGCTAGCAACAAGTGCTGTGCCTGCTGTTTTCCCAACAGTAGAAATTAATGGCCTTGTTCTAGCTGATGGCGGCGTAATTGATAGCTTAGCGACACACGTAGGTTATGCCCAAAATCCTGATATTTTGATCGCGGTTGATGTTTATCCGCCCTTAGAAAATGATACTTCTTGGCATGATCCGTTATCTGACATTATGGGCTTTGCTTCTCCGTTGAGTTTATTCAGCATTAATGATATGCCCAGTATGTTAGCCTCAATCTGGCGCTCGGTACGCATTATGACGTGGTATTTGCACGAAAAACGCCTGCAAGAATACCCGCCGCATATATTGCTACGACCTGCCGTTGAATCCTACGGCTCATTAGATTTCAGAGACCTTGAAGGCCCACTCGTAGCCGGAGCAGACGCAATGCTTGAACAGCTGCCTAAATTGCAAGCGCTTATCGCACAATATGCTTAGCGTTTATAGAGTGGTGTGTTCATAAGTGCTGGTATGTCTTTTGCACCCGCGCACAACATCGCTATTTTAAGCTGTGTGTTGATTTCATGAGCGAAGTCAAGCACAGCTTCTACGGACTGAACTGCTGCCTTTAGAAAGGGGCTAGCCATACCGCTTAAAGTTGCCCCTAGTGCTACACACTTAGCAATATCAATGCCATCTCGTAAGCCACCACTTGCTAGAATAGGCAAGTGTGGGGTAGCTTGTTTTACGAATTGAATGCTATCAGCTGTTGGAATCCCCCAATCTGCAAAACTGCGCGCTACTCTAGCATGGAAAGCATCTGGGGCACGATGATATTCAACTTCGCTCCATGAAGTTCCACCAGCACCTGCTACATCTATTGCACTTACGCCTGCTTCTGCCAAAAGTTTTGCGGCTTTAGGCGAAAATCCCCACCCAACTTCTTTAGCGATCACAGGCAC
>RFGP01000096.1 GCA_003697365.1 Chloroflexota bacterium
GCCAATGGCTGAGGAAACCGAAGAGCCAATGGCTGAGGAAACCGAAGAGCCAATGGCTGAGGAAACCGAAGAGCCAATGGCTGAGGAAACTGAAGAGCCAATGGCTGAGGAAACCGAAGAGCCAATGGATGAAGCCACCGAAGAGCCAATGGTTGATAGTGAAGCTGCACTCGGCAATCTCCGTGATGTGACCGATGGCGCTGGCGATTTGAACTTCTTTGGCACAGCGGTTGATACCTTTGCCGTTGGAGATTTGCTCACCCAAGAAGATCAACCATTAACGGTCTTCGTTCCCAACGATGATGCATTCAACGCGCGCCTCTCTGAGTTGATGGAATTAGCCAATGATCCAGTTGTTGGCGTTGCAACTTTGCAGCATCACATCGTCGCAGGCGTGTATACCGCTGAAGACGTGGTCGCACTTGCAGAAAGCGGTGACGCGCTCATTACGCTCGCAGGCACACCTCTTACATTTGAACTGGTCGATGGTAATGTCGTCATCAATGGTACAGCCACCATCTATGAAGCCGACCTTGCCGCTAGTAACGGTGTTGTCCACAAGATCGACGCTGTGATGTCCCTACCTTCCGTATTGGATGTCATCACCGTCTATAATGCAGATGTGGCTGAAGAAGGGGAAGAAGAAGACCTTGAAACCGACTTCACAACATTAGTCACCGCAGTAGAAACTGCTGGCGAACCCGTCACCTCCTTGCTCGCAGGCGAAGGTCCCTTCACCGTCTTTGCGCCTAGCGATGCTGCTTTCAACAACTTACCGCCCGGCGTACTCGAAGCTGTCCTCAATAGCCCGCCCTCTTTGGTTGGCGTGTTGGGTGCTCATGTGGTCGAACAACGCATCACCGCAGAAGACCTTGTTGACGGCGCAACCTTTAACACCTTTATTGGATTCCCGCTCACTGTCAGCGTTGATGAAGATGGTAACGTCTTCGTCTTTGAAAATGTCAAAGTCGTCAGCGTGATCACCGCTGCAAACGGCAACATTATCGTCGTTGATAACGTCATCGTCCCACCACGCCCAGAAGGCACTGGTGATGAGGATGCAGAAGCACCCGCCGCTGAAGCCACTGAAGAGGCTACTGAAACGCCCAGTGAATAAACTGAAATAAAAAATCCCTCCGAATTGGAGGGATTTTTTAATACGGCATGAGGTTCTCTCACCAAGCATAGCCCACAGCACAAAGCAATGTATAAGTTAGACCAACAAACACCTCGCCAATACCGATCTGAATAGCTTTAACAGGCCTACGATAGGGTGAAAGTCCCCAAGCGGCTCGGATTGCTAAAAATGCCATTGCGATCAATGCAAGAAGCGGCAGTGCTTGGTTATACCACCCCACCCCAACAATCAACAAGCCAAGTCCATGTAACATGCCAACATATTGAATGTCGTAATCATCAAGTCGCCCTTTCTCTAGGCGTAGGCGTGTGCGCACATAAAAGATAGACGTGATCACCCACACAACGACCAATAGCCAAACAAGCATCGCATCTTCAAGCGCGAATCCTCCCAAAACGCTAATGGCTGGGGCTGTAGCGCTGAGTGCCAATGCCCCACACAATTCAGCCCCCAAAGCACGACTGCGACCTTTTGCATCGTACATTTGCTGAATTGCCACAAACGGAAATGCCATCACGAAAGGAAATGCAAAATCAAGCGCATCTCGATTACGTAACAAAACAACACCAAAAGCGAGCAAAGCTGTTACAGTGTAGCCGATCATGAAGTTGCGTGCGACAGCGGTACGCGGGATTTTCCGTTTGACGCGAACATCGCTCCACCATTGTTTGAAGGGTTGGTGAATTAAGAATGCACTTAATGCTGCGATGCCAAGCAACAATCCGTCCCACGAAGGGGCCACAAACATTCCCAGCACAACAGGATATAAAACAAAAGCCCACCCACCATGTTCTGTGGGTAGGGCTACTCGTCTAATATTTACTTTGCGTGGTTTACTTTGATTTGCCAAAGTAGCGCTTCCTTTAAGCCTACATACTCTATACAACATACCTGCCCATAAAGATAGCATAGGGGTTGTTGATTTTGGAGGACGAAGGTTTAAGGAAAACTTAACACACGTTAATTGATGTTGATGTCTCCACTAGATGATGTTATTTCTATGCTCAAGATTGCATTTGGATCATTGAATTGTTGACGCGACGATTCATTACTGTCTTCATATCTGATGACACCGCTTTCACTTGCCGCGTATCCATTAAGGGAAATATCAGTTGGCAAGAGAACAGTGACATTGCCGTTGTCCGTTTCAACATTAAGACTTGCTGTTCCAACGATGTTAGCTTTTGAGAGATCAATACTTATGTCCCCGTCTTGCCCTGTAATTGTGAAAGTTATATTTTGATTTGCTGCTCCTAGATCGCCTTCTAAAGTGATGACAACATCTCCAAGTGTGTTATTCACTGTTAAGTTCTCTAAAGCAGGTAAGCCGCTGCCATCATAATCTATCTCGGTTGTTCCCTCAGAAGTCTCAACGTTGATTGCTGTAAGGCTAGAAAAGTTGTCATATAGATGAATTGAAACGTTTGATGAGTTTACGACACTAATATCAGTCGCATTTGCATCTTCCAAAATAAAACTGACATCAGAGCCATCAAGATTGGAAATATTATAAGAAATTGGAAATGTAGGGTTGGCAAAAATTTTCCATGTGCTTTTGGGGACATCTTCATCATCTGAATTCCCATCATTTTGTTGCTGTATACGAATGAGTCTTGTCCCTGTCTGAATTATAGTACTTTGTGAGGAATTGATTGAAGGTACAGTAAACGATGCGCGTGTAAAAAATCCTTCTGACGAATCCTCAAACTTCGCTTCATATGAGAAAATATCTTCTTCATTTATATCTCTCATATTACGAACATTTATATTTGCTTTATAAGTTTCGATAAACAGATCAGCACTTGAATGGTTGTTGATTTTGTAGTTTCCTCTTAAAGTCATATTTGTATCTTCAAAGCTCAGAGATACTTCTCCATTCACCAAAAGGAAAGCAAGCGCACCAACGCAGCAAAACGCGCACAGTAACACACAACCAACGGCAACGATATTACGGCGATTGCTTCGACGAGGTAGTTCTGGATATTGATAAGGTTGTTGCATAATATTTTTTTACTCCTTAGTACTTATATGGTACATAAATGATTTCTAAGTAAATACTACACATAATAAAAATATGTTCAAATTTGCTTAATCATACAAGTAAAATAAAAAAGCGGATCAAACACCATCGATCCGCTTTGTACTATTGAGAGATAGATTGAGGGTTTCTAGAGCGCACCAACAGCTTGTGCAAGTGCGCGGCGAATTTGTTGGTTATCGAATTCTTCCCACACGCTAGGCACTTGTGCCGTCAGGGCTTCAGCGCGCGCTTGGCAATAATGGCGGAAGGCTTTTGCTGCATCGCGATCAGGCTTTGCTAATGACTTCATCCAATCGTTTAATAGTTTGACCGCAACATGCATATCGTTCAGTTCGCCAAAGTGATCTTGCTGGCGCTTCAAGGC
>RFGP01000097.1 GCA_003697365.1 Chloroflexota bacterium
AGTAGCCAGATGCCAGCATCTTCAGTGCGAGTAGAAACAAACGCTAATTGCTGACCATCTGGCGACCAAACAGGATCATAATTTTCGCCTTCACTTGTTGTTAGCTGATTAAAATTCACTCCCGTGTAAGTAATGCTAAACAACTGCCTTCGTCCATCAACTACGCGCTCAAAAACAAGCAATTCGGCAAATGGATCGCAAGTAAACGCCTGTTCCTCAGCGTCATTGCTGGTGTAAAGCGGCCGGGATGGCTCGCCATCAACGCGCATCAACCATATATCGCGCGTCTCAGCACGTGCAGAGATGAAAACAATCGCATTCGGAGATGGCACATCTGGCAAGTGTGGTGTTGGAAAAGGCGTATTAGAAGGCGTGACAGTATAGGTCGCTGTATAGGTTGCCGTCGATGTTAGGGTTGGCGTATGAGTTGGAGCGGTTGCTGTTTGCGCAATGATCGTCAATTCAGCAATCCGAGTGATGGTGGCTTCAATTTGATTAGGAGTAGCGGTTAATGTCAAAGTAGCCGTTGGTGTATGCGAAGGTGTGAGCGTTGGTATTGTAGGGCTCGGTGTAAGCGGTGTTGCTGTTAGCGTAGCTGTTGGTGCGCGTGCAGTTTGTGTTTCCGCAATTTCGGCCGCAGTTAACACACCTATGGTCGCTGCTGCTTCCTCTTCGCTCAGAAGGACAGGCAGAGGTTCGCCTGAGTCTCCACTGCTACAAGCACCTAAAACACATAATAGAGCTATCCCCAACAACAAACGTTTCATCAAACCAACTCCATTAAAAGTTGAATAATAAGTACGTACTCAACTGTACAGAAGTCTGAGCAAAAAAAAAAGCGCAGGCTACTTGACACCGCCACTCGATATTGATACGCTTAGAGATAGTATGAAAATTAGTGACAAACGTTGAACCAGATAAGTACAGCTAGTTTGTAGCTATCCCAGAGAGTCGTCGGGGCTGAGAAGACGATATAGAGCACTAGCTGGAAATGGGCTGGGGAGTTATGTGGGTGAACCCAAGTAGCCTACATCGGCAAGCCCCCGTTATAGGGCGCGGTACATGCTTGTACCGACTGAGCGAGGTTCAACTGCTTCTACGTTTAGTAAGATGTAGTTGGCCTAAGCCGGGTGGCAACGCGGGAAACCCTCTCGTCTCGGAATGATGACGGAGGGATTTTTTGTTTTAAAGGCCATTTATCAAACATACACAATACACAAGCAATATTTTAGTTATGACAAAGGAAGCGTTATGATGAGCATCCAAACTGCAATTGAAAAAGTTTCTACCAGACAACATCTTTCACAAGCCGAAGCCTACGCAGCTATGAGCGCCATCATGACAGGGCAAGCCACACCTGCACAAATTGGCGGCTACTTGATGGGGCTACGCCTAAAAGGCGAAACTGTAGAAGAAATTACGGGCAGTGCTCAAGCGATGCGTGAAGTAGTGAATCGTGTATCCCTTGAGCAAGCTGACAATGTAATTGATACCTGCGGAACAGGCGGTGATGGCGCTGCCACTTTTAATATATCAACAACTGTTGCATTTGTTGCTGCGGCTGCGGGTATCCCTGTGGCTAAGCATGGCAACAAAGCTATTAGCAGCCGTAGTGGATCAGCAGACTTATTAAGTGCACTAGGAATTGAAGTGCGCCTAACTCCTGAGCAAGTTGCTGATTGTATCAAAGAGGTAGGCATTGGCTTTATGTTTGCGCCTAACTTCCACCCCGCTATGAAGCACGCGATTGGCCCCAGACGTGAACTGGGTGTGCGTACTATTTTTAACATCCTCGGCCCACTTACAAATCCTGCACAAGTGCGCCGCCAAGTGATGGGGGTTTTTGATGGCGCTTTAACGGAGCCACTTATTGGAGTATTTCAAGCACTTGGTTCTGAGCGTGTTCTGGTTGTACATGGCGCAGGTGGTCTTGACGAACTTAGCACCCTTGGCCCCAATAAAATTAGCGAGCTGCGTGATGGGCAAATCGAAACCTACGAGTTAGACCCTGTAGAATTAGGTCTTAAACGCGCTGCACTTAATGATATTCAAGGCGGTGATGCTGAAGAAAATGCAAAGATCACACGCGAAATATTAAATGGTGGTGGTACAACTGCTCAACGCGAGATTGTTATGTTGAATGCTGCCGCAGCGTTGGTGGTTGGTGGTTGTGTGGACAGTTTAGAAGAAGGCTTACATCAAGCCGCCCAAATTTTGGACTCTAAGCGTGGGCTAGAAAAAATTGAAGCACTCGCAGATAAAACACAGCGTTATACAAAAGAGGCAGTATAAAGTGACAATAGGTTTTCAACATACTGGAACATTCTTAGATCGAATCATGGCTCACAAAGTCGTTGAAGTGACAGCAGCCAAGCAACAACGGCCTATCGAAGAGCTGCACGTCATGCTTTCTAGTGCTCCGCCAGCTCGCGATTTCTTAAGCGCTTTACAACAGCAAGAGCATGTAGCGCTTATCGCTGAAGTAAAAAAAGCCTCGCCCTCTAAAGGGGTATTTACCTTAGATTTCGATCCTGTAGCCATTGCAAAAGAATATGCGGCTTGTGGAGCATCAGCAATTAGCGTTTTGACGGATGAAGAATTTTTTCAAGGTAGTCTCTCTAATCTAGAGAGCATCCGTCAAGCTGTTGATGTTCCTCTATTACGCAAAGAGTTTGTTTTTGATGCTTATCAGATTATAGAAGGACGTATTGCAGGGGCAGATGCGATTCTATTGATAGTCGCATGTCTTGATGATGCATTGCTTCAAGATTTATATCAATACATTCATGAGCTTGGAATGCACGCCTTGATCGAGGTTCATACACCACATGAGCTTGAACGCGCTATGAAGCTCAATCCATCTATCATAGGCATCAATAACCGTGATCTTCACACATTCCAAGTTGATTTGAACACAACTATTAATATTGCTACATTATGTCCACCAAACGTAGTATTGGTCGCGGAAAGCGGCATTTATACGACTGATGACGTACAACGCCTAGCAAAGGCTGGGGCAAAAGCTATTCTTGTAGGAGAATCTTTGATCCGCGCTGAAAATCGCCCCGCACAAATAGCAGCTTTAAGCGGAGTAAAGCGATGACAGTGGTTAAAATTTGTGGGCTAACGAATTTAGACGATGCACTTTTCGCTGCACAGCAAGGAGCAGAGTTGCTTGGGTTTATTTTTGCCCCTGTTAGCAAGCGCTACATCACCCCAAAAGAAGCCCAACCTATTGTGCAGGCGATTCATCAACAAACACAAGCACGTTGTATAGGTGTTTTTGTGGTTACTGATGAAGTAGATGCCGTACAAATTAATCAGGCTTGCCAAATTAGCGGCGTAGATGCGGCACAAGTTGTTGGCGAAAATCTCGACAACATCGTTCCATTATTGCAGAAGCCTGCTTATATTACTATTCGACCATCCTCTACCGTTGAAGCGCAATTGGAAGCAACTATCTATGAACGCCTTGAAAACCCGCCATATTTGCCAACTTTACAATTAGACGCATTTCATCCCGATCTTTATGGCGGCACTGGACAAACTGCTACGCTAGAAATTGCAAAAGCTGTAGCTCAACAAACACAACGTTTAATGCTTTCAGGCGGATTAACGGCAGAAAATGTCGCTGAATATGTTACAGCCATTCGTCCATTTGCTGTTGATGTTGCCAGTGGCACCGAAGCCAAACCAAGATATAAAGACCCCGAAAAAGTCAAACGCTTTATTCAAGCGGCTAAATCTGTTCAATAAAGGAATTAACTTATGACTATTCAGCAATCCTCCCCTAAAACCCTTAACCTACCTGACGAACGCGGTTATTATGGCGCATTTGGTGGGCGCTACGTTCCAGAAACAATTATCCCCGCCCTTGAAGAGATCGAACAAACCTACTATACGCTAAAAGATGACCCGAATTTTCAAGAAGAGTTGATGCACTTGCATCATACTTATACAGGTCGCCCCACACCTGTGACTTACGCGCGACGCTTGAGTGTGTATTTAGGTGGAGCTCAGATTTATCTTAAGCGTGAAGACCTCGCTCATACTGGCGCACATAAGATCAACAATGCATTAGGGCAAGCTCTAATGACGCGCCACATGGGCAAAAAGCGCGTTATTGCTGAAACCGGTGCAGGGCAACATGGCGTAGCAACCGCTACAGCCTGTGCTCTCTTAGGCATAGAATGTGTGATCTACATGGGTCGTGTTGATATGGAACGCCAAAAGCCCAACGTATTTCGGATGCGGTTACTTGGGGCGGAAGTACGTGGCGTTGATTCTGGCAGCCAAACATTAAAAGATGCTATTAATGAAGCTATGCGGGATTGGGTCACCAATGTACGCACAACACATTATTTACTTGGTTCTGCACTTGGCCCCCACCCTTTCCCTATGATTGTGCGAGATTTTCAATCTATTATCGGCATTGAAGCACGACAACAAATGTTGGAACAAGTCGGCAAATTACCAGATATGATCGTCGCCTGTGTAGGGGGTGGCAGCAACAGTATTGGTATTTTTCATGCATTTCGCGATGATGCACATGTCCAACTCATTGGCGTAGAAGCGGGTGGAAATGGCATTGAAAGTGGAAAACACGCTGCCCGTTTTGCCG
The DNA here is from genome assembly GCA_003697365.1 of Chloroflexota bacterium. Classification (GTDB taxonomy): domain Bacteria; phylum Chloroflexota; class Anaerolineae; order Aggregatilineales; family J027; genus J027. The sequence goes on from RFGP01000097.1 coordinate 4,622, forward strand.
ATCCACACATTGCGCGCATGGGTATTTTGCACGGAACAAAGAGCTATGTCATGCAAGATGAGGCTGGACAAATCATGGAAACGCACAGTATTTCCGCTGGTTTAGATTATCCTTCAATTGGGCCAGAACACGCCTATCTCCGTGATACAGGCCGTGCGGAATATACTTACGCCACCGATCAAGAAGCATTAGAAGCGCTGCAACTTCTAGCGCAACTAGAAGGCATCATTGCAGCCCTTGAAAGCGCTCATGCTGTGGCTGAGGTGATTAAACGTGCGCCAACTATGCCCAAAGATGCCGCTATCCTCATCAATTTGTCAGGACGTGGGGATAAAGATTTGAATACCATTATCTCAGCCTTAGAAGGTGAGGAAGGACTTCATGCCTGAAGAAATTGTTGCAAAGCACGGCTTACAGGCAATTCAGCGCGTTTTTAAGCAAGCAAAAGCACAAAAAAGAGCTGCTTTTATTCCCTATTATCCTGTTGGCTATCCTGATTATGAAACTTCTGTTGAGGTGTTGGCTGCTTTGGCAGAAGCAGGTGCAGATATTATCGAAGTTGGCGTTCCATTTTCCGATCCATTAGCCGATGGCCCTACGATACAAGCCGCGACCCAAATCGCGCTGCAGCAAGGTACTACACCGCGTATGTGCATCAAAGCGATTGAAACAATACGCCAACGCAACATTCAAACACCTGTCATGCTCATGGGATACGCCAATCCTTTTATGGCGTATGGCTATAAACACCTGACATCAGATGCTCAACATGTAGGCATTGATGGTTTGGTCATACCAGATATGCCAGCTGATGAAGTAGATACGCTTCAAACACTTGTGGAAGCAGCAGATTTAGGATTTGTGCATTTTGTGGCCCCTACAAGCAGCTCGGAGCGCATTCGCCTTTCGGCTGAAAAAGCACGCGGATATATTTATCTTGTTTCTGTCACAGGTGTCACGGGTGAACGCCAGACCATTGCAACCGAACTTAGGCAGTATATCGCCAGCATTCGCCTAGTGACACAAAAACCTATCGCTGTTGGCTTTGGTATTTCAACTGCAGAACAAGCTGCTGAAGTTGGCGCTATCGCTGATGGTGTTATTGTTGGGAGCGCGCTCGTAAAATCTGCAGAAAAAGGCGTTCAAGCGGTTTACCAGCTTGCAAAATCTTTACGAGATGCCTTGAATGCTTCTTAGCGATTAACCAAGTGCGCGCTAATGAGCACACTAAGATTTAATAGCCTTATATGCCTCCAGTGTTCTTTGGCGCGCCTTTTGATGATCAACAATGGGGGGTGGATAATCTTTAGGGAGAGTGGGAGCTTTCCATGGCTCATGAATAAATTTTAATGGCAGATCAGCCAATTCTGGCACCCAAAAACGAATATATTCACCTTCAGGATCAAATTTTTTAGACTGGCTCACAGGGTTAAAGATGCGAAAGTAAGGTTGAGCATCCGTGCCCGTTCCTGCTGCCCACTGCCATCCACCATTGTTTGCTGCAGGATCGCCATCAATCAGGCATTGCATAAAGTGCTTCTCACCTTCTCGCCAATCAATAAGCAAGTCTTTAGTTAAAAAACTAGCAACAATCATTCTTGCACGGTTTGGCATCCAACCTATCGCTTTCAGTTGACGCATGGCAGCATCAATAATTGGGTACCCTGTTATGCCATCTTTCCACGCCTGTAGCCCGTTTGGATCATCAGCCCATTCAATATCATCGTATTCAGTCCTAAAACTGCGCGTGGTAACGTGTGGATAAAAATACATAATATGCATATAAAATTCCCGCCAAATAAGCTCATTTACAAAGGCTTCAACAGACGCTTTGGCAGATTTTTGTGTTGCTCGCGTATAAGCATCGCGCGCTGCCCAATATACTTGTCGCGGGGAGATCATCCCAAAGCGAAAGTATGGCGATAAGTAAGAGGAAGCCGAGCGTGTATCTCGCCATGGCTCAGCAACAAGCCGATTACGGGATTCGCCATATAAATAGATGTTTTGTTGCATGAAATCTTGAAGGCGTTGTTGTGCGGCTTGCTCCCCTACGGGAGGAAACTCTATACTAGCAGAACGAAAGTTTAGTTCTGCTAGCGTGGGGATTGGCTGGCCTATGTCTTCAGGCACAGCATAGAAGCGTGCTTTTTCTAAATAATCTTCAGCAATGATTCGCCGCGTAAGTGTTAACCATTGGCGCTTAAAAGGGGTAAAAACTACATAAGGTTCACCGTTTGCTTTCAATACCTCGCCGGGGGCATGAAGAAGTGCATCATCGAAGCGATGAACAGGAATAGGTAAGGCCTTTACGATCGTTTCATCTCGATGACGTGCATAAGGGGTATAGTCTGCGTTGAAGAAAAGCGCACTTGCTCCCACACGCTCTATTAATTCTGCGAGCACTTTCTTTGGTTTGCCCCGCAAAATGACTAACCGACTTCCGCGTTGCCGTAAAGAGTGATCTAATGAAGCCAAGCCTTGAAGCATAAATGCTAAACGAGGCGACTGTGTGCGTTCACTTTCTAGAAGCGCTGGGTCAAGGCAAAAAACAGGTAAAATCTCCGCTGGTTGTTGTGATGCTGCTTCTAACGCAAGATGATCGGATAATCGCAAATCTCGACGAAACCACACAATAACAATCTTCGATTGATTCATGATCGTACAGTCTCCTGCGTTGGAAAATAAACACGTTGTGCCTTCGCAATTGGAAGATGACGCTTAACGTCTTGTGCAACGCGAATAGCGCCTAGTGTAACACCAGCAGTTGATTGGCCGGGGAAAATTGAGTCCCCGACAAGGCGCAGATTTGATATACCCGTTCTAGGGCTGCGCGCTTTGAACAAAGAAAGTTGCGGGAAGCCTCCCACTTGGCCTAAATAGCGGTCGGTGTAAAAAGCATAAGTAACTGGACTTCCGGGTAACACCAATTTTAGGCTTTGCTTGAAGTTAGGAATAAGGCGATCAACAGTGTCTATGATCTGCTCTGCATAAGCAGTTTTGCGCGCATAATAGGCTTCTTTGTCATGTTCCAATAAATCCCACCATTGTGTGACTTCTGTATGGGTTGAAATAGTTACAGCGCGATGACCTTCTGGAGCCCGACTATGATCCCAATCAGGTGACATAGACAAAAACAAACTTCGTCCTTCGCCCATTGGCCCTGTCATTTCAGTAATAATTTGATGATGATGTGGCATATCTTGCGGAAGATAGCTTGCATCAATGCCAAGATGAAGCACAAAAGCCCCCATTCCTAAGTGACGGCGCTTTACTTCTCTACGTAAACGACGCGGGCTATCTTCACCTAGTAACAAATCCAACGACCATGGTGTAAGGTTGCCCACGACAAAATCAGCTGGAAAAAATTCTCCCTTCTTGTCGTGACGGCCATGCAAAGCATGAACTCCGGTCACCTTTCCATTTTCTACGCGAATTTTATCGGCTCGATAGCGATACAAAACTTCGCCACCTAATTCGCGCAATTTCTCAACAAGTGTTTCTGCAATGCCGCCAATGCCGCCCTTCACGTGGTAAACGCCTTGTCTAGCAAGATCAAGCGCAGTTGCCCCATAAACCCCATTCACACGTTCACTCGTTGCTTGTGCCGAGATCAAGAGTTGGGCATCAATAAAGCGTAAAAAAGCTAAATCATCTGTTAAACGATGACGTTGTAGCCAACTTTTAACTGTGCTAAGCGCGAGAGGCAGAATCCGCAACGCTTGTGGAAAATTCAGCAATCCTACTTTCAATAGTTGCAAGGATTCAGCAATATCTCGCGGCGGCCACGGCAATCCTTGTGCAGACATCTTCCAACACAGGGCGGCAATTTGGGCTTGTTGCTCCCAGAAATATGCTGAAAGAGGAAATTTTTCGATAATGTCTGCATAGCTTTCCGTTAGTTGAATGGAACGATCAGGAAGATGCACAATCCACGCTGGCTCACAGCGATGAATTGGCCACGTAATATCAAGCGCTTCTGCAATAAGCGCATGAGGCCCATTGGATTGAAAACCACCTGCTAGCGTTGCACCGCTTTCAAAACGATACCCTTTGTGGCTAAATGTAGAAGCACTGCCGCCCGAATAAGTTTGAGCTTCTAGTACTGTGACCTGATAGCCGTCTTTTGCCAACAAAGCTGCAAGTGTTAGGCCTCCCACTCCAGCACCAATTACTACTACTTTGGGGGGTGTTGGTTTTACTTGGGTCATGCCTTTCCCTTTTGTGTTCTCGAAATCGTCAATAAAACCACAGAAACTGTTATGATGTGTGTTCTACAATCATGAAAAAACATCTATTTTGTCTTGCGCTGTGTTCCTAGACGTGTTCGCCAGTGACGATAGAAAAATAAAAATCGTAGAGGAATTTTTCCAAAAACTAAGCGCGTTAAAATACCACGCCAACCGCTAGGGTGTTCTAGCGTAATGCGATCAATGAGCTCTACGCCTTCTTCTGTGGGACGGAAAATGTGTTGGTGTTCCCAGCTTTTCAATGGGCCTTTGATTTGACGATCAATGAATGATGTTTCTATTGGCCCGGGCTCATGGCGCGCCATCCAACGGACAGGAACAGGGCCCATCCACATCGTAAATTCGACTTCACCATCTTTCAATGAAGGCATATTTTTATGATGAATTTGAATAAAAACAGGCGGTGGGGTTAAGCGCTGAAAGGCCTTCGGGTGCTCATGAAAAGCCATCATCTGTTCTGGTGTTGTCCTAATAATACTACGATGCTCAAAAACCTGAGGCATAGGCATGTTCCTTCTACGTTTTTCTCTTATCCTTTTATATGTAGCAACTCTATATGAGGAACAGCTATATACAGGTTAAGGATTTGGCAAGAAGATAGATTTATTCAATAGCGAAGGAGAGGGCCATTGTCTCAAACATCGGGGCATATTCATCGAAATCAGGAAGTTGCGCGCTGAAGGTTAGTGTATAAAGTTGACCACTTACGACAACCAGATATTGAAATTGGCGGTTGATGATTTGGCTATTGGGCGGGGATACATCTATCGTCCAACGTATGGCATCGCCTACAGGTAAAGGTACCCATCGCTCATTAAATGGAATAATGTTCTCAGCAACTAAGGCGGCGCGCTGACGCTCTATAACATCTTCAAAGGTCTCATTGGGTAAAAGCGAACTACTCTTAATTTGCAACCATGCCGTGCCATCGCGCTTCATCAAAATTAGTCGATATGCGTCGTTGGCTGCCAGCAGCGAAAGATCGCGAAACACATTTGCTACGCTTGGATCAACAGCTTGAATCTCATCATAGCGTTGACTTGCGACCTCTTGCCGAGTTGGAATAAGCTCCCATGCATTAGATGGCGCGCCAATACGCACACCTCGTCCCGGATAGGCTACCCAATTGCTGGTATCAACAGGGGTTAGCTCAGAGCGAGGGCGTAGTGCGCCATCACTTACATAGACCAAATTACATGCTAATAGGGAGAATACAGCGACAATTCCTCCCCAAGTCATTCGCATTTTTCGCACATGATACCTTTAATATTATTTTCTAAGGTTATTCACCTATTTTATGCAAAGCAGCTCATCTTTGCATCTTCAATTTTATAAAGACGCACTCCAACTATGATGAGGTTTCAAAACGTATTGAATTTAAAATGGCTTGCATCTCATCACGAGCTAGCGAGACATTCTCCGCTGGTGAGATACCTATATAGAACAAATAATTTTCATCACCAACAGAAAGCGTGATCAACCATCCTGCCACGTCGGGAGCGTCTGGGCCGCATCCAACCGCAGAATATATCGTTCCTGATCCAATGCGATCACCGATGGCATATTCGCGTCGTTGATCAGGATATACGCCAATATTACAGCCTCTAAACAGAAAGCTACGTAAGTACAACAATGCATTTGGCCATAAAGACAATTCACCAGTTTCGTCCAACAGAACATCAAATCGCCATAGCACCCAAATATATCCACGTTCTGCGTTGGTCAAAGGCCCTTCATACAAAGATAAATTTAGTGAGTCGTTGTCAAAAGCGCTACTAATCGGAACTTGGACGTGCTCGCTTTCCCAACCATTGGGTAAAGTAAGTGTTAGCGGAGGAGGATCAATGGGTTGAATACCAACAATAGTAGGCGTGAGTGTTTGTGTGGGTTGAAAAACTGAAGATGGCGTATTTGTGGCCG
>RFGP01000098.1 GCA_003697365.1 Chloroflexota bacterium
AGTGCCCAAAGCACATGATTCTGATGCGATCACATATCCTTCTGGCAGCTTACCTAAACACAAAGGACGCAATCCATATGGGTCTCGGACAGCATAAAGCGCATGACGTGTTAAAATTGCTAACGAATAAGCTCCATCAGCCAATTGCATTAATGCCCGAATGCGCCCAATCCAAATATCATCAGTTTCTTCTTGAACAACCACACCTTGATCAGCCCAACTTTCGGAAGGTGAGGCGAGAATTTGTGTCATTATCTCAGTATCGGCCGTTGAAGTAAGTCCTACACCGCGTTGAAGCAGCATATGACGCAAACTCAGCGCATTTGTCAGATTGCCATTATGAGAAAGGGCCAAGGGACCGTGCAAGGTTTCGATGAGATAAGGTTGCACGTTGCGTAAATGAGCGCCACCTGTTGTTGAGTAACGATTATGTGCAATTGCCATATGCCCAACGAGCGGAGCGAGATTCTCTTCATTAAAGACCTGAGAAACAAGCCCCATACCTTTGTGCATATAGGCACGTTGCCCATCACACGTTACAATCCCTGCACTTTCTTGCCCTCGATGTTGTAAAGCATACAAGCCGAAAAATGACAAGCGGGCCACATCACGGCCCGGCGCATAAATTCCAAATACCCCGCATTCTTCTTGAGGTTTATCGATGAAGTCCACGTTGCTCATAGCTTGCATTAGGTGTTTTTCTGACTTTCAACTAAAGCATCATCATCTTGTATCAATTTATCACGATTTTGGGCTTGAATAGCAACCACACGCTCCCGAATGGTAGCATCAGCCACCCCTAAAATTTTCGCTGCGAGCAAGGCTGCATTCTCTGGTGAAAGCACTACTGCAGGCGCAACGCCGCTCGGCATTCGTAAAGAAGAATAAATATCTGCACCAGCAAAGCTACTAGAGGGAGGCGGGCAAGCAATTACTGGAGATACGACTTGTGCATCCGTAAAACCACTTAAGGCGTTCGAGCGACCTGCTATAGTAATATACACTTTTGGACGTGGATCAGCTTCATAAGCTGTAATCATTTCTAACACTCGTGACGGCACTTTATGAGCAGAGCCAATCCGTAATTCGTAAGAGATACCATATTCAGTAAGTGCATCAGCGATTTTTTGCGCATGTTCTAAATCAGATTTCGATCCCATCAAAATCACAACAAAAGCGTTTGTCAACTTTATCACTCCTTTTTATAACTTACTTTGGTAATTGATAATTCTTCAAAGTTTGTGCTATACGTTCAGCAGCGGGCTGCTGGCCGGGCACGAATGTCTGCCCTGTTAAGCGCTCATAAGATGCAATATAGCGTGCGGCCACTTGTGCAACAAACTCATCAGGTATAGCAGGTGCGGGGCCATCGCCTTTGTAGCCCTGAGCCGCAAACCATTTACGAAGATATTCTTTGTCAAAGTTCTCTGGCTCTTCTCCTGCACGATAAGTCTCTCGTACCCAATAGCGGCTAGAATCTGGCGTATGTACTTCATCAACGAGTGCTAATTCGCCATCAATCAGACCAAATTCATATTTTGTGTCCACTAAAATAAGGTTGGCTTGTTCGGCGACTGCTTGCCCACGCTCAAAAATCGCTAGCGCCGCCTCCTCAACTTGTTCATAAAGCGCCTTAGGAACAATGCCACGCGCAATAATTTCATCACGAGTTAGGCGTTCATCATGTGCGCCACCGGTGGCTTTTGTCGTAGGCGTAATAATCGGCGTAGGTAACTTGTCGTTCTTCTGTAAGCCATCAGGAAGCTCTATGCCATAAGGTCTACGTTCACCAGAAGCATATAACGTCCAGAGTGAAGTGCTGGTCACACCTGTAATATACCCGCGCACAATAATTTCAACAGGCAACACTTCGGCCTCTTTGACAATCATCACATTTGGATCAGGAACATCAAGCACATGATTGCCCACAATATCCTTCACATGCTCAAACCACCACGCACTAAGTTGATTGAGAACCTGTCCCTTATAGGGAATGAGCCCTAGTACAACATCAAATGCTGAAACACGATCCGTCGTGATCAACGCTCTAATACCATCGCGAGCATACATATCACGAACTTTACCGGATTGCTTGTCTCCCCACCCTTCAACATCAACGGTTTGAATGCAATAAGGGATTGCAGCAAGTAGTTCTTCATGAGTTAGCATAAGATATAGTATCGCTCCTTATAATTATCGTTATCGTAAAAATCGAATAGCGTTTTCAAACAATTTCAAGCCTAATTTTCCCTTCTCGCCACGATGGTAACGTGGATGTTGATAAGGGAAAATATGATTTTCAGGATGTGGCATTAATCCCATAATATTTCCTTGTGCATTTGTTAACGCAGCAATGTTGTAGACTGAACCATTAGGATTGTACGGATACCCAAGCAACTCACCATTTTGATCGACATACAGTAAGGTCACTAAACCGCTGTTCCAAATAGCATCACGCACCTCATCATTAGCGAAAGCAATACGTCCTTCACCATGAGCTACTGGGCAATAAATTAGTTCATTTAGCCCATCCGTAAAAATACTAGGACTATGTGGATTAGGTTTAAGATACACCCAACGACACTCAAAATGTCTTGACTGATTGTAGGTCAAGGTTACAGGACGATGTCCATCATGCTCCCACTCAGGGCCGGGCAATAAACCTGCCTTTACCAGTACTTGAAAACCGTTACAAATCCCTAATATTGGGCGGGCATTTGTGATAAACTCATGTAACATATCATTGAGTCGGTATTGAAGCTCTTTAGCCCAAAGTACCCCTGCACCCAAATCATCCCCATAGGAAAACCCACCCGGAAGCACAAGCATTTGATAATCATTCAAACACTGCTGACCATTGATAAGCTGATTAATATGCACAATTTCGGGAATGCCACCTGCTAGCTCAATAGCCATTGCAGCATCCCAATCACGGTTGGTGCCATTGGCATGAAGAATAATGACACGCGGTTTTTGACTTAACCCAACCTTCGGAGGTCTTGGCAATGATGGCTCCGTTGGCAAAGAAGGCGTTGGTACTGCTTCAGAAAGCGGTGATTTCCCCTTCCAATGGTTGGTTAATTCCACAACGGGAATTTGTTCAATATTTTCTTGATCAAGAACAAACATCAATATGGGGTCAGCGATGACTTCACCTAGATATGAACATGGTAAACCTTCAAACAAAGCCTCAAAAGCCGCACTTTCATTAGGAGGCACTTCAACAATAAAACGCCCTAAAGATTCACTAAACAGTGTCACTATTGGGTGTTGGGGTATGGCCGCCAAATTCACCTTTGCGCCTAACTGCCCACCAATGCACATTTCAGCCAACGTCACAGCTAGCCCACCCTCAGATAAGTCATGGCAAGCTCGAACATACCCTTTTTGGATCGCTTGGTGAAGCGCAGAGAAAATACGAGGAGCATCATAGTTCGGTTGTGGCACTGTGCCCCCATGCTTGCCCAAAAGATGACTTCCACCTAGTTCATTGCGTGTCTGCCCCAACTGATAAAGGCGGTTGCCCACACTTTTTAGATCAGAGGTGACAGTTTTTTGTATATCGGGCACAATACCAATCGCTGAGATGAGAAGAGTAGGCGGGATAGCATGTCGGCTTCCATCCATAGCTGTATATTCATTATTGAGGCTATCTTTACCAGATATAAAGGGTACGCCATAAGCAATAGCTGCATCATAACAGCCTTGCACACATCGCACCAAACTACCTAAGCGATCTGCTAATTGAGGGTTTCCCCAACAAAAATTATCTAAGATCGCTATTTGTGAAGGATCAGCCCCAACGGCGACCACATTACGAATCGCTTCGTCAATTGCTGCCCACGCCATTGCATAAGGATCAATTTCGCCATACTGTGGACAAATACCATTGCTAATAGCAATGCCTTTCCTTGCTCCGACTTTGGCTTGATGCTGTGTTTCACGGGGCACCAATACAGCTGAGTTGTTGGGCGCTTGCTCCCTGATACCAGCAAAGGGTTTCACCATAGTACCGCTTTGAATTTCGTGATCATAACGCCTGACCACCCATTCCTTGCTGCGAATATTAGGATGTTGCAACAATCGCAACAGAGCTTCTGTTACTGACGGAAGCGTATCGAAAGAAGGAGGCTGTGTGATAGAATCAGGTGTCCAAACCGCTTTGAGGTGCATAGTAGGAATTCCTTCATGCAGAAAATGCATGTCTAAGTCACCTACAATCTGCTCTCCATAATACAAAAGAAGACGAGCAGTTGGCTCAAACGTCCCAATTTTAACGGCTTCCACATCTTGGCTTTCAACAATCTCTTTCAGGCGAGGCCAATGTTGCGGAGGAACAGCTAACACCATCCGCTCTTGTGCTTCACTTAACCATATCTCCCAAGGGGCTAAACCGCGATATTTTAAAGGAACATCTTTGAGTTGAACGGTTGCGCCAATAGTTGCGCCCATTTCACCAATTGCTGAAGAGAGCCCCCCTGCCCCACAGTCAGTAATAGCATTGTAGAGTCGCTCTTCACGCGCGCGAAGAATGACTTCCTGTACCTGTTTTTCATGGATAGGATGTCCTATCTGCACAGAACTACCCGCAACATGACCAGTGGTGCCGTCCATCTCCATGCTACTAAAAGTTGCGCCACGTAAGCCGTCGCGCCCTGTACGTCCACCAAGTACCACGATAAAATCATACGGTTGAACTTGAGTAGGGTTTGCACCACGCGGCAAAATCCCTACACATCCACAGTACACAAGCGGATTCGCTGTATATCCCTCGTGATACAAAACGGCCCCGTTCACCGTAGGAATACCCATTTTATTGCCATAATCTTCAATGCCATGAATTACACCGTCGGCAATAAGTCGAGGATGTAAAACACCTTCGGGCAAATCATCTAGTGCTATATCTTGGGGGCCAAAGCAGAGTACATCTGTATTAGCAATAGGACGAGCACTTACACCTAAGACATCTCGAATAACACCACCTACTCCTGTATTTGCTCCACCAAATGGTTCTATAGCAGAAGGGTGATTGTGTGTTTCAACTTTAAACGCTATATCATAAACATCATCAAAAGCGATAATGCCAGCATTATCGACAAAAGCAGAACGTACCCATGATCTGTTGAGTTCTTCGGTTGCCCGACGAATATACGTTTTAAGCAAGCCATGAATAATCTGCGGCGTTTGCCCTTCTTGTTGGTGTGGCAAAGGGCCAAGATACTCTATTGTCGCCTTAAATGTTTTATGAACACAATGCTCGCTCCAAGTTTGAGCGAGCATCTCTAGTTCAACATCTGTGGGATCGCGCCCTTCTTCAACATAATAGGCTTGGATCGCCAACATCTCCTCAAGATTCAGAGACAAACGACGAACACGACTAAGTATCTCTAACGATTCGGCGTTAAGATCGCGTATTGATATTATTTCAACTGTGTTATTTGCCCCCGCTGTTTGATCAACGAAAGGTGGAACAATAGGTTCGTCAACGCTAAATTGTTGAATGGTTGGATTATGAAAGAGTTTATGTGCAAGTGTAGTGGCTACTTCTTGATCAACCCCCTCAATATGAAAGATATGTCCAGTAGTAGCTTGCTGAAGTCCATTGATTCCTATCTTTTGGGCAGCAGCTACTAAGTTCTCAGCAACTGGATCAGTGACCCCTGCCAAAAATGCAACATCAATAATATGCTGTCCTGCAAAGCGTCCATAAGTAGGGTTGATTGTGGCAGATTCAGTTACTGGATCAACAAGGAGTTCATATGTGATGCGGTGCAAATCATCGTCAGAGAAATCACCACGTAAGAAGAAAACGCGGCCTTCGCGACAAGTGGTTAATTGTGGATAGCCCAATTGGTGGGCAGCCTGTACCCAACGATTGCGCGTTACCCCTGACTGATCATTTGCCCATACATCAATACGTGCAATACGTTGTGTCATTGTTATAAACATGCTCCGTTGGTTTTATTACGCAACAGAGAAATTATAACGATAGAATGATTGACAAACCAATCGTCAAGATGACTATATGGTTATATTTTTTTTACGATACAAAACTCGCATATCTACCACAACACAATATAATTGGCGTGTTACGAACCATTCAACAACTCGGTACTTTACTCGTAGAAAGTAAAATCATATGGCGATATTAAAAGTTGAAAATCTCTATAAAGTATATGAGGACGGCACACAAGCCTTAAAAGATGTGAGTTTTGAGGTTGAAGAAGGAGAGTTTCTGGTCGTTATTGGGCTCAGTGGCTCAGGAAAATCAACACTGCTAAGATGTATTAACCGCCTTGTCACACCAACCAGTGGTCATATTTGGTTTAATGGCGTAGACATTACGCGCATTCATGGCAAGCGCCTGCGCGAAACTCGTCGCGAAATAGCCATGATCTTCCAGCAATTCAACTTAGTCAAGCGCTCAAAGGTGATTACGAATGTGATTTCTGGACGATTAGGATATATGAATCCACTCTGGAGTTTGACAGGCTATGTCCCCCCCAAAGTCCGCGAAGATGCCATGCAAGCCTTACGCCAAGTTGGAATGCCTGAAAAATACAATAATCGCGCTGATGCACTTTCAGGTGGACAACAACAACGGGTCGGTATTGCGCGTGCTTTGATGCAAAATCCAAAACTTATCCTCGCCGATGAACCAGTAGCAAGTTTAGACCCCGTATTAGCGCATTCTATCCTTGACTATCTCGAAAAACTCAACAAAGAGCGTGGCTTAACCGTTATTTGTAGTTTGCACTACCTTGATCTTGTTCAACGTTATGCCACCAGAGTCATCGGTCTAAGACAAGGTGAGGTTGTCTATAGAGGTAGCCGTGAAGATATTCAACGCATCACAGACAAAGAATTCAGGCAAATCTATGGCGAAGAAGCTCAACGATTGGGCGGCGGTGGCATTTTAGGTGAAGTGAGTACAATTGAAGGAGCAACGACTCATGAATGAACTTGAACAAAAATCCTCTTCTTCTAACCAACAAAGCTCACCCACACAGGTAATAATCCCCCCCTTAGCTGGTGGCGTGCTATCGATCATACCGGGCTTGGGGCAGTTGGTTACAAGACATATTTGGCGTGGTATTTTAATTAGCTTTTTGATTATCTCAATTTATGGACTATCCTTATGGCGCTTAGATGAAACGGATGTCGCATTTGAACTATTTCCTCCGAGTATTGAACTTACTGATCTAAGTCGCCCACAAGAAGAAGCTGTTACCTATGCTTTACTTGCTATGTTTTTTGCCACAATTGCCTATATTTGGAATATTTACGACGGCTATGCGTGTGCACGAGGAAAAAGCTCCCCGCCACGATTGGGCATCGTCTTCATTTTATTGGGAACATTAACCATTGGTGGCCACATCACTGAAATTAATCTGGGCAAAGCTATTCGAGAGATCGATGATATTGGCCCACGTCTATCACAAATCCTATGGCCTTGGAATCCCGATAAAATACTCGAATATGATTTAGAAACAACCGAAGGAGTTGCCTATTTCCTAGCCAGCGATTCGGCTAGTGTTGCCTGTGCCTTTGGGCCAGTAGAACAACCAACAGTCGAAGAAGGAGAGCCCTATTTAGTTATCGAACCAGATTGCGGGCAGCCATCAGGACAGTTTACGCCAAGCGGAATGCGAGCCGAAGGTACAAAGATAAAAGTTCAAGGTTTTAATTTTATACCAAATGAACCAGCAGAACTTGTTGTCAAGCCTGAAAGTGTGCCGGCTTTCCGCCCACGTGTGAATGCAGAAGTCATCACAGCAATTCCTGATGAAAATGGAAATTTTGAGCTCGAATTCAACATGCCAAACTTTACCATTCCTGCCGAAGCGGTGGGGCCGGTTCAAGTTGAGATCATCATGCGCCAATCTCAAAAAGTTGGTGCGCCATACCTTGTGGAAGAATTTTGGCTTGCACTTGAAGGCATTGTCGTTACGTTATTTTTGGCATTGATGGCAACGGCAGCTGGCCTTGTCCTCGCTGTACCAATGAGTTTCCTAGCTGCTCGTAATCTAATGTCCACTAACGCTATAACGTATAGTATTTACTACGTAGTACGTCTTGTCATGAACGTAGTGCGTTCAATTGAACCTATCATTTGGGCGTTAATTGCTATTATCTGGGTGGGTCCCGGGCCATTTGCTGGTGTGATTGCCTTAACCGTCCATACTATAGCTGCGTTAGGAAAACTTTATTCAGAATCCATTGAAAATATTGATAACGGCCCTATTGAAGCAATTCAAGCTACTGGTGCAAATCGCCTTCAAACAATTATCTATGCCGTTGTTCCACAAGTTATCCCACCATTTGTATCTTTTACAATTTACCGCTGGGATATTAACGTTCGGATGTCCACTATTATTGGTGCAGTTGGAGGTGGTGGCATTGGTGTTGTGCTCATCCAATGGATACGCCTTGCGGATTATGATTCTGTGGGAATTGCCGTATGGATGATTGCTATTGTGGTAACCATTCTTGACTATGCAAGTTCTCGAATTCGAGAGGCTTATGTATAAGTTTTAATCTTCGTATGGCGGGTATCTCTCAACCCGCCATAAATATTAAAAAAAATTGAATAAAATTTTCGCCAAATTTAACCTTTACATATAGTTTTCTAAGAAATTAGCGCTAAAGTATTCAATGGCTTGAAACAAAATTTTACACCAAAGTAGAACCATCACAGGCCACTAATTTTATAGTCATTAAAAGAAATGTAATCTTGGAGAGGATTTCTGTAATGCGTAAAACAACCGTAATGCTCATTGCATTGCTTGCGCTCGTTTTGGGTGGAGTTGTTGCCCCCAACACTCCTAGCTTTGCTCAAGATGGCGAGACAATTGTAGATATAGCAGCTGCTAACCCTGATTTTGCCACACTCGTTGCTGCGATTAGTGCTGCTGATCCTGCTATAGCTGAAACCTTGAGCGGCGAGGGAGAATATACTGTTTTTGCACCAACTAATGAAGCCTTTACTACAACACTAGAAAATCTAGGCATTGCAGCCACTGATGTTCTCGCTGATCAAGAACTCCTTAGCACAATTTTGCTCTATCATGTTGTCGAAGGTGAATTTTTCGCTGAAGATGTCGTTGAGCTAGAAACCGCTAAAGTTCCTACACTAGAAGGCGAAGAAGTATCGATTCGCGCCCGTAGTGGTGGCGTACAAGTCAACCAAGCGAATGTTGTAGAGACCGATATTGATGCGAGCAATGGCGTTATTCATGTTATTGACCGTGTATTGGTTCCCCCTTCTGTGTTGCGCAGTTTGCTAGCAGATGTTGAGCTTGGTACAGAAGATGATCCCATCACATTGCTCTTCATTCCTTCAGAAAATGCTCAAGAAGTACAAGCTGGCGCGGATGAACTCGCTGCCTTGATTAGCGAGGAATCTGGCTTTGAAGTAGAAGCTAGCGTAGCAACTGACTATGCAGCCGCTATTGAAGCGCTTTGCGGTGAAGAGGCAGAAATTGGCGCTCTCAACACCTTTGGCTATATTTTAGCCAGTCAACGTGGCTGTGCAGATGTGGGCGTTGTCAGTGTTCGTTTTGGCAGCACAACATATGCTGGTCAAATCATCACACGTGCCGACAGCGGTATCACCAGCCTTGAAGACATCACCACTGATACAGTCTTCTGCCGTCCAGACCCACTCAGCACTAGCGGTTGGATCGTTCCCAGCATTGCTATGCGTGCTGCAGGCATTGATGTAGATAATCTAAACGTAGTCGATGCTGGCGGACATGATGGTGTTGTTGCTGCTGTGTACAACGGCGAATGTGAAGCAGGCGCTACATTTGTAGATGCACGTGGTAATGTTGAAGAAGAATATCCTGATGTGCGCGAAGTTGTGGTCATCATCGGTACATCCGCACCCATTCCTAACGACACACTTAGCTATGGTACACATGTTCCTTATGCAATGCGCCTATTGCTCACTGAAGCTATCCTTACCATTGCTGACAACCCAGAATATGCAGAATTGTTAGATGCAGTGTATAACTGGGGCGGTCTGCAACTGGCACGTGATGCCTTCTTTGATGGTTTCCGTGAACAACTCGATGCTGCAGGCATTGATATTGAAAGCCTCCAATAAGCATTTTGCTTAAGCGAAATAAAAAGCGGTTGCTCAAACTTGGGCAACCGCTTTTCAAATTACAACAATATTACTCACCTATCACTTCATTGAGCCATACAAGTAAATCTGGACAACTTTGTTCAAATGCTTCAATAATCGTATAATCCTCAAACTCAAGTTCTAAGAGAGCAGAAACCCCTTGCCCATCACAGCTATCAGCAGCACTATATTTTGTGAGCACTGCGGCTAATAACGCACTTACGCGCGGTGCAGCAAAAGACGTTCCCAAAGGGGATTCTGGAAACAGAGGAACAATTATTTGGGCAAGATTAGAATATTCAGCAGGTTCATCAACCGCTAAAAGTCCTTCAGAGGGTTTGGTGCTTGCCCCTATACTTAAAACCTCTGGCCAAGCTGCCGGCAAGAATGAAAAATCTTGTCCATAATTTCCTGATGCCCCAATAAAGATCATCTGACGATCATCATTATCAAAACGCGCTATCAAGCTACGAATTGCGTCGTCAACTATTGTTTCAGCATTTACGTTTTCTTCAAAATATTCAGCAATTGAAGCACGGAAGGCCTCTAATGCTTCAAAGTTTTCATCATTTGCCAGTTGTTCTGCATAAACTTCTGCCGAAGCTAGTGTGGCGAGCAAATCGCAGGGAATGATTGAGAAACTCATATTAACCACAACATTCGCTTTTTGGTATCGTGCCAATGTACTTTGAATATCACCAACAATACTTGTAGTATCAAAGGCAGGAATATTGACTTCAACAACTTCAACATCTTCTAATTGCAAATGGTCAATTTCAGCTTCAACCGCTTCACGCACATATACGCCATGTGGTTTTGCTTCTTCTAAGTTTTCATCTGTGCCAGCTCCCCGCGTCGCATACACTTGGCCTTCAAGCGTAACGGCACAATTGTCAGGCGTTTCTGGGTCTGTGTCACGATTGACCAAGCCTCGTTCAGAAATTACTTCTTCTGCTCGTGTGACACGTGCATTTGACAACTGAACATATGTTGAAAAATCTGTTATAGGCGCGCGCGGCGGACGAGATGGACGACCCGGAACCGATGTAGGCGCAGCTGTATCTATGGTGAGCTCACGGGCTAGCGCTGGTAAATTAACTTCACCCGTAAAATCATCTACAATAACAATGACCGTGCTAGCCTCTTGGCTTGATATTGTCTTCGGGCTTTCCAATATCAACGGCAAGACAACGATAATCAACAGCAGTAAGATACCTTTCAAGTGTCTCATAGCTTTTACTCCTCTTAATAAAGACTTACAAATACCTAAATTTTTCTTTATCTTGTTGAGCTTCGCGCATTTTTGCGACCATTCCCAGTTCTTCATAAATATCATGGGCTTCGTCCAGAAGTTGCTTCGCACGAAGATGGTCTTCGACGTAATAATAGTCTGTCCCTAAGGCATGTAGAGCAAGACCAATCCAATAGCGAATATCCTGTTCTTGCGCAACATGTAACGCTCGTTGATGATGGCTAATCGCGGCATCATATTGTTGAAGATCACGCTCTGCTGAGCCAAGATTCAGAAGCGCAAAAAACAAAGTTGGAAGATCATTTATGCGCTGCCCTAATTCAACATTTTGTTGATATAATTCACGACACTTAGCATAATCTCCTTGCAGCTGGGCTAAATATCCTTGCATTTCGCGCACAAAACCGATCCAATATTCATCATCTAACGTTTGTGCGAATTCGGCAACTTCTTCTAAAAATGCCTGCGCTTGTGGATCGCCTAAATATCCCATTACCTTACCGACAAGTGCTCCCAGTACAACTTGGCGCTCTTTAAGTTCAAGCTCTTGAGCAATGTGTAGGGCAGATTGATAAGCGGCTAATGCTGCCTCAGCATTATTACGATCAAAGAAAATATTCCCTTGTTTGCCATATAAGTATTGCAACGCAATCCAATCTTCGCGCGTTTTAGCTGCTATCTGCAATCGCTCAATAACTTGAGATAAAAGCTCTAAAAATTTAAGGGTATATCCACGTGCTGTAAGGTAGTCTCCGACCAATGTAAGCATCGTTTGTTGAGCAGCATGACTTTGTTCTAATGCCAAAGAACGCTCTACTGCCTCTAAAACATTTCCTAACTCAACATCAATATAATCAACATCTTGCGCATGAATTTGTACAAACTCATGACAAGCATCAATTAATGCTTGCACATTCCATGTTTTGAGTTCAGTGGCAAGCATCATCGCCGCGTAGCTATAAGTGAGATCATGTAAACGATAAGCCATTACATTGCGGCGCTGAATCTGCTCCAGCAAACCACGTTCAACGAGTGAATCTAAAACTTCTTGTACAGTGTCTAAGGATTTTTGCATAACACCAGATAACAACTCAGCAGTAAATATCGGTTGAAAAAATCCCCCTAGTATCATAAAAACGTAATGCGAACGTTCATCAAGCGCATCCACACTTGCATCCAATAAAGACTTTACGCCTGTTCGCCCGGCTTCACCAAAATTTGCTGGCATAGCGAGATGATGCGGTGCATTTTGGATTCGCTTTATTAATTCATCAGGATTAATTTTCTCAACACGTAATGTTTTTCCTGCAATCTCTATTGCGTAGGCGTGCCTCCCCAATAAGTCAACAAGTGCTTTGGCGGAAGGATCATTGAATAAATCTCGTCTTCTTGAAGAAAAAGCAAGTAATTCTAAGGCAGCATCTGTTGTTAATGGCTGGGCTTCAATAATAGTATCAAGCGGAATACGTAAGCGTGAGGTAGCAAGTAAAGGCATTGTACGTGGTATGGCGCGTAGCACTTCTACTAAAGTACGCGCATTCCACACGTCATCAAAAACAATCATCGCTTCCTGTTCGCTAAGGATATGACGAATAAACTGCTCGCGTTCTAGATGATTCATCTGAGATAGATCGTGTTGCTTCCCCAGCACCTTAGCAATGGCATCAAAAACTTGCAGCGTGCTTGCATCCCCCAATTCAACCCAAATTACATGATGAGAAGATTGCCGCATATAGGCTACAGCGGTTGCTGCTGCCGTCACACTTTTTCCCATTCCTCCCATACCAGTGATCAATACACGATCACCATAACTTAAGGCATCAAGCGCATCGTTGATTAAATCATCCCTACCAATTAGTTGGCGTGCTTGGTCAGGAACATCTTCAGGAATCGTTGCTACTACAGCACCAACGGTATTACGTGTCATTTGGCGCGTCATCAACCATTGCTCAATTGAAAACTTGACGGCTTCGCGCAACTCATCTAGAGAAGAAAACCATTTAATCGTAAAACCAAAACGCACATTACTATGATGCTGTTGATTGAGAAAACGTTGCAGTTCTGGGTCGCGCTCCTCTACATCTGGTGGTTGTGTTTTTTTAAGATAAATGTGACGCTCAATATTGTGCTCGCCCGCTTTAACGATCTCATCTGCTGTCCACTCGCCTAATGTTTTCCAAAACAGGCCAATCACAAGATCGCTTTGATATAGCGCATCAAGATAGACTTCCCGAATTGTCTTGCCAGATGCTGGTGCGTCTTGTTCAAAACGCCATGTTTCTAGACGAATTCCATGAAAGTCTAAAGTGGGCAATAGTTCAGCAATTGCACGGCGTTCTTCAGCCAATTCACTCATCCGAGAGCTAATAAAAACTTTTAGCGTGGTCACAAGTAGTAGTACTTTCCTTTGATTTATATTCCTAACCTCATATTCGATTCTACTCGATTTTCCTAAACTTGTCGGAAGCCCATTAACAACAAAAAATGCCCCCAAATACGTCCAAGTCATTTAAGAAAGTTAAGATAAACGAACGTATATGCCTAACAATTATGGTTTTAAGCACATTATATGCCTGTAAACTGATGAATATTAAGCAAGGGAGGTACACTCTTTTAGAAGCAAAAAAGACATTGCTAAAAAAGAGTCTGTAATGCTAAAGAATATCAAAGAGTAGGTTACTTCAACTCTGAAACACTATATAGCTCTGTCTTCCCGCAAATAAGCCTAGAGGTCATCAGAAACGAGTGGAATCTCTACAAAAAAAGTAGAACCTTTATGCTCTTCGCTTTCTACCCAAATACGCCCTTTGTGGGCAGTTATCACCGCCTTCACAAGGCTAAGTCCTAAACCTGTACCACTAATATGTTCTGTTTCTCTGGAACGCACACGATAAAATTCTTGAAAAAGTTTTGGTAAAGCCTCAGCAGGAATTCCATAACCGGTATCTTGCACTTCAAAATGGGCAAAATTATCTCTACGAAACAGGCGCACCGTCACTGTGCCACCTTGTGGTGTATATTTAATTGCATTATCGATCAGATTACTGAAAGCATGATGTATTTGATCTTCATCCCCAAAGATATTTAACGTCTCAGAAGTGATGTCTCTTATCAAGGTTATGCCTTGTTGCTCGGCTTTACCTTCAAAGTACAACATTAATTCATTGACCTTATGATGAAGATCAAACTCTTGGAAGTGCTTTTCCCCACGCCGAATACGCTCTAAATTTAAAATATCATTCACAATCGAAATCATCTCGTTTGCAGCACGGCCCATCTGCGTCAAAAAGCGCGAGCGCGTAGCTGCTGGCAAATCTTCCCCACTACTCGTAAGGAGTTCTATATACCCAGAAATCACGCCTAAAGGATTTTTAAGGTCATGCGAAGCCATCCGAATCATACGTGTTTTAAGCGCATTCAACTGCTGAGATTCGTTATATAATCGTACATTCGATAGTATGGCCGTGCTTTGTAAAATAAACCTTTCAATAGTTCGTTGGATAGGACGAATAGAACGATACACCCCATTTGCTTCCAACACGCCCAGCTTTTGCCCACGCCAAACAAGCGGTGCCCAAAAACGATGTTCATCAAGTTGTGGCTCTGTAATTGTCATCAGAATCGAATCGGGCGAAGTTGTTGGCTGATCAGGAGGATAAGCTAAATAAAGTGATTTTTCCTCGTCATCTTCATACAGCCAAACTTTGACTGATCCACAATTTAAGATATTTTGAAAATCAATCGCAATAGCAGCAAGTGTATCTTCTAGGCTTAAGTTTTGTTGAGTTGCATGTACCATACTCTCTAACAAAAGTTCTGCGCGTCGCCTTAAGCGTGTTTCTATCAAAAAGTTTTGGGCTAGAACAGTAGGCACAGGTAGCACAATTGCTAGAAGTGCATCAAAAATGTTGATTACAACCAACTGTGAGGAAAAAATCAACGAAGCAACGATGACAGTCAATAAAATAAGAATAATAATATTTAAAAACAATATCACTATATAGCCGCGCTTAGGTAACCAACCATAAACGAGACTGCTCATGACAGCCAAGAATAAAATCATCAATGCTTGGCTGAAGGAAGATTGAGGGGTTAATTGTCGTCCCTGAATGATACTTTCTAGAGTATGGGCATGAATTTCTACCCCTGCCATCAATGTACCGCCAAGACCTATTGGCACGCGATGTTCATCTGTTTGGCCAGTAGCGTTCATTAAACCAATGAAAACTACTTTATCATCAAAGACAGAAGGATCAATATTTCCCATGAGAACATCTTGAAACGAATAAACAGGGAATGCTTCATTGGGCCCACCAAAATAATCAAACATTAGGCGTTCAGTATTATCGAGCTTTATTTGCCGTCCAGATGGTAATGAGAGGGTATGATCATTAAACTGAATAAGCTGATTTGCAGCAATTGCTGGTATACGTTGCCATGCCATATATGCCGACAAACTAAGGCCCCAGTATTCTGCATCAGGGCTTTGTATTCGCATTATTTGCCAACGCACTATGCCATCAGCATCAGGAACAACGTTCGTAGTCCCTAAATAATCAACGGTGTCGGCAAAAGCTGTTGTTGGCAAGAGAAAAGCATCAACTTGATTGTAATCAGTATCAGCAGTCTGTTGTACACCCACAACCGGCATTACAACGCGAAGACGATTATCGCTATTACGGGCTTCTTGGATAGCATCAACTAGTATTTGATCTTGTTCAGTAGATTCTGCAAACAAAATATCAAAAACAGCAACACGCGCCCCCGCATCATCTAAGTATGTCACTAAATCAGCGTATAAATCTCTTGGCCATTCATTGAGCGCGCGCCCATACATTTGAAGACTAGCATCATCTGCGGCAATAATAACTATATGATTCGTTGTTGGGCGAGAAACGTAATAAATATTCGTTAATTGCAATCGCAACTGATTAAACAAACCAATTTGCCAGACAAGCAAGACTATCAACGCTACTAATAGCCCTGCCCGCCCATTCACAATTGCTTGTGAAAACCAGCGTCGAAAATTATTACTCATCCCGCAGCATCACTTGATGATTGCTCAGTAGCTTGTGGCTCAACAGGACGAATTATTGGAATCTCTTCAATCTCAATATTTAAGCGTACAAGACTCGCATTTACCCAACCTAACGCTCCATCCGTAATGCGCTGTACTCTCAACCACTCACGATCAGGTGATCTACCCAATACACTTAAAACATCGCCATCAGCGAGCTGTAACACAATGTCAGCTTCTAGATCAGGAGCGGCTCTTAAGTTGACCAAGCGGCCAGAAACAACAGCATCAGCAGATGTATCTCCAAGATAGTCATAGCTTGTAATATCTTCAGAAAAGTCAGCTGGATATATTGGTAACGTAACATCATCAGGCAGGTCTATTTCAAAGGTTTCGGCATATACCCACCCAAAACTGTTCCGAAAAGCAATACGATACCACAATCCGCTTTCGTCCACGCCATAGACAGCGGTGATTTGTTCAGGCGGAATACTGCCTACACGCTCAGCCTCTCGACTAGGGGCGAGGCGAACATTCAAACGAACATCGCCATCATTCTTAAAGGTAGCCGCAAATCCATCGAGCCCAGCATCTAATTCTTCAAACGTTGTGGCCGGCACAACAGCGCTCAACTCTCCTGCCGCTTCCGCCCGCACACCAAAACCTGCCTCAATAGGTACTTGCTTATCTTGAGCAGAAGCAGCAACTTCGCCTTCTTGTGTAATTAAAGCTGAACGCCCATCGCCTTCAACACGAACCATAAACGTTGTGCCGCGTACTGTCATCTCAATGCCGGGTGTAATCACCTCAAACGAGGATTTCGCATCAATAAAACGTTGCACTTGCTGTCGAGTGATTCCCGCCAAAACTTCTAAGGACGTAGTGTAGCCATTTGTTTCATCTCCCGAATACTCATTGATACGGAAGGTTGTATTAGGCGTTAACTCAATTTCTGTACCTGTTTCAAAAAACGTAATACGGGCTTGCCCTGTTGAATTGGTGCGAACAATATCATTGATACCAACAATGCTCTCACGTGTAACAGGAATAAAGTTACTTGTGCCATCGCGCTGTACTTCAACCCCAGCTTCGATAACCTCAAGTACAGCAGCCAACTCTGTTTGTGCGTTTACAGGAGTATACAAAGCTCCAACCGTTAGGAGTATCAATATTAACGTTATTTTTTTCATGTTCTAAGATAAAACCCCTCTAGAAGTTTATACAGCAACTATCACTCTAATCTAAAAATTTATTTTAACGAACAATCAAATGCATAGATTATTACTAGTCAATCAGCTAGGTAGCACCTCATGATAATAAATTATTGCGCAAAGCAACTGTCACCGCTTCTGTGCGACTTTCAACATTTAGTTTAGACAAAATGCTGCTCACATGAAAACGTACTGTAGAGTAACTTATGGATAATTGGTGAGCAATTTGACGGTTACTCATCCCCTCCACCATGAGCGCCAAAACTTCTAATTCACGATCGGTGAGGTGAAAAGATTCTAAGGTGGGTTGTGTGGTTGCTTGAATGAGCATTCGTGCAGCTTCTGGCGCTAAAACAGGCTGTCCTGAAGCTGCCGTGCGGATAGCTGCCGCCAGATCATCAACGGATACATCTTTAAATAAATATCCTGCTGCGCCTGCCCGCAGGGCATTTTGCACTAGACTGCTATCATCAGTAAAACTGGTAAGCGCAATTATTTTGATATTGGGATATTGACTACAAATTTCACGGATAGCAGTTACGCCATCCATTTCTGGCATAATCATATCCATCAACACAACATCTGGCTGAAGTTCTTGGCACAACTCCAAAGCCTCAAGACCATTCGTTGCTTGCCCTACAAGTTCAAAATCATCAAAAGCCCTTAAGAAAATTTCTAGCCCTTGTCGTACCATATCATGATCATCAACAATAATGATACGAATTTTTGGTTCGGACATAACTTAGCTTCTCCACTCTAGAATGATTTCAGTGCCTTCATCTAGAGCACTGTTAACTTGTAACCTTGCGTTAATTGAGGCAGCACGTTCTTGCATAATTGAAAGCCCCATACGTTCACCTGATACTTGCCCAAGATTAAAACCACGTCCATCATCCTCAATACATAGTGTTGTCACATTGTCCAGTTGATGAAATTGTAACCAGACCTGAGTGGCGCGTGCATGTTTCATGACATTATTCAATGCTTCTTGAGCAATTCGATAAAAAACGACTTTTACCTCAAGTGGCAAAGCAATATCAGCATCGCCACTTAATTCAACAGGAATTTGTGTCCGCCCTGTAAACGCATTTGCAAGGTGCTCTAGTAAAACGAGCATATTGCTTTGCTCAAAACTTGCTGGGCGCAACTCAAGTAGTAAAGTGCGCATTTCGGCCAACGCTCCTTTTGTGAGTTGGCTCAACTTACGCAAACCAGAAACAACTTCATTAGGATTCCGCTCCATTAAGCGGGGTAAAGTTTCAGCAATCATACTAGCTGAAAAAAGTGTTTGACTAACGGCATCGTGTAACTCACGCGCTAAACGTTGGCGCTCTTCTTCTGCAGCTCGTGCTTGGGCTTGCTGAAAAGTTTGTGCATTACGAATAGCAATAGCAGCCAATTCAGCAAAAATACGCAAGCGATCTGCATGAAATTGATTAAAAAAATTAGGGATATGGCTATCAATATTCAAATATCCAATCACTTGTCCACTAATGAGAATTGGCACCCCCACATAAGAACGGATATTTAAATCGTTTTCGGCTTTTAGCCACATTTCATCTTGTAAAACATCTCCTACAATAAGTGGGCTTTTGGTGACTAACATTGTTGATAAAGTAGGTGTTTCAGGAATATAAAAAGTTAAAGTCCGAATGTATTCTGCTGTATCAGGTGTATCATACCCTCTTGATCCAACCACATACGCGATATTGTTATCGTCAATCAACATAATATTAGCAGTATCATGAGGAACAACGCGCTCGACACTTTCTAGTATACGTGAGAGCACATCATCAAAATCTAGTGATTGGTTCAGCACAGTGGCAATGTCCAACAACGCCTCAGCAAATGTGCGTTGCTGATGTTCGATTGTCTCTGCTCTTTTTCGATCCGTAATATCAACAACAGTCCCTAAAATAGCGGGTTCGCCATCTAGCTCAATAACCGATAGAGTTGTATCTAGCCATATGATGCGCTTATCTTTTGTCATCAAATGTACTTCATTGCGCCATCCTACAGCAGAATTACCTTCTTTTTGCCGAATACGAAGTGCTTCTAATGTGGGGAGCATTGTGGGATTAAGACAGTCAGAAGGTGTAGATGCTTGTAAGTCTGATAAGGTATAGCCAGTAATCTGCTCAAAAGCAGGATTTATATATACAATTTGTTGATCTTGTAAGATATAAATCCCTGCTGCGATGGTTTCCATTAATGTTCGTTGGCGCGCTTCGCTTTCCCTAAGAGCGTTCATTGTACGTGCGCGCTCAACAGCATAGCGAATAGAGCGTTCTAAGGTAGCAAGGCGCAGATTAGATTTGTCTAAATAATCTGCTGCTCCTGCGCGCATTGCTTCAAGATCGACTTCATGGCTGCCGTGTCCTGTCAACAAAATTAATGGCGTACGGTAATCGTTTTCAACGGCATAACGCAATAGGTCAATGCCGTTATTATCGCCTAAATCATAATCAACAAGACAAACATCATAAATACCGCTGCTAATCCCAATTTTGCCGGCCTCAAAGGTAGAAGCCCAATCCACATGAAATGTGGTGTTCATAGCAGACAATACATCTCTGATATAGATATATTGGTTTTCATAATCATCTACAACAAGCACATGTAAGGTTGAATCTGACATACATTCTAATCAGTTCATAAAGATTTTTCGTTAATCTAATATCCTCATTCTAGCGTAAGCAACTGTTACACGCCAAAACCGCATTCTTAAGCGTTCTTCTCAATAAAATCTCGGTAGAAATAAGCACTTCGTTTAGGGATGCGCTGCAGCGTTTGAAAATCTACGTAAAAAATACCAAAGCGGCGACTATAGCCAAAACGCCATTCAAAATTATCTAACAAACTCCAAACAAAATATCCCCGAACATCTACACCTGCTTCAATCGCGCGGTGCAATGCATCAAGGTGTTTTTCTAAATAGGCGACACGTTGAGGGTCTTCTACAACTCCATCTATTGGCGGAGGGTCTGGGTACGCAGCGCCATTTTCTGTGATGATAATTGGCGGTGCTTGATAATCTTTAAGGCGTAGTAATAAATAATATAGGCCATCAGGGTAAACTTCCCATTCCATTTGGGTCATTGGTAACTTCTGGCTAGGATGTTGGCCCATCACGGTGCGCATGTAATAGTTTAAGCCAAAGAAATCAAGAGGGACAGCAACTTGTTTTGCCTCAGTCAAATCAATGCCTGAGAGAATAGTCCCTAAATGTTCCACCGCTTCTGATGGGTATTCACCTTTTAATATAGGGTCCATAAACCAGCGGTTTTTAATTGCGTCTTCTAAAATAGCTTCTTCTTCATGAGATTCATCAGCTGCTTCAACATAATTTTGATTTAAAACAATACCAATAGAAGCATGAGGAGCATTTTCTCGCAATATAGGGACAGCCTGACTATGAGATAAAAGTAGATGATGAGCAACTTGATAAGCAATTTTTGCGTCTTGAATGCCGGGAGCGTGTAGGCCCTGTAAGTGACCTCGATATGCTATTACTTCTAATTCATTGAAAGTAGCATACCATCCTACGCGATCACCAAGCCGACGGCTCACAATATCAGCATAGTCGCAAAACCAGCCAATAATATCGCGATTTGCCCACCCACCTAAGTCTTGCAAGGCTTGCGGCAAGTCCCAATGATATAAAGTTAAGCAGGGACGAATATCTGCTTCTAATAAGCAATCAACTAAACGATCATAAAAATCAAGCCCTTTAGAGTTGATTTGTCCTTTACCATAAGGCAATATACGTGGCCATGCTACTGAAAAGCGATAAGCATTGATTCCTAGAAATTGCATCAGGCGAATATCTTCGGGGTAACGATGATAGTGATCGCAAGCTATATCGCCATTATCGCCGTTCCAGACCTTGCCATGAGTATGAGAAAAACGATCCCAAATGCTCTCGCCACGCCCGTCTTCTCGCACGGCCCCCTCAATTTGATAGCTAGAAGTTGCAACTCCCCACCAAAAATCTTGCGGAAAACTCATTCTAAACTCCTCTGATAGCTTCGCAAATTTCACCAACCGCCATTATAACGTGTTGGATGTTTTGGTGGGGACTTTGGAAAATGTTTACAATCGACTTTTAGTTTATTTAAGATTGCTTTTAGCAGTTAACGATTGCGTTAATCGCTGTAGGGTATCCATTCCTCAAATGGATCGTAGAAAGAAGTCCATTTTTGCGGCCCTTGTGCCATTTCAGCATCAGTTAACAAACAAGCATCTAGCGTAGCACGAATCGCTTGTTCATCCATATCTTGACCAATGCAAACCAATTCAATACGACGATCTCCATACTCGCCTGTGAACAATGATTCTATTTCGGCGCGTATTTCGGGATCATCGGGCCATTCTGTTTGCGGTATAGTGTCCCACCATTCACCACCATAATCTAAAGTGACAACTTGGCCTGCTTGTGACCACACACCGACTAAATCATGACGAGTTGCAAGCCAAACAAACCCTTTAGAGCGTAATAAAGACAACAATGCATCGCTTTCTAGGGCTGTCATCAGTCGTTCAGGATGGAAAGGTCGTCGTGCCTCATATACAAAACTGCTGATGCCATGTAGCGTGTCGTGATGAATATGCGCATGACGTGATTCTTTTAACAACTCCACAGAAATCGTCGCCAATTCGGCATCATACTTTCCTGTGTTAAGAATGCGATTGAGTTCTACTTGTCCTCTTTCAACAGGAATAATCTCAGCAGTGGGATTCAGTTTTTGCAGGATTGCTATAAGGCGATCTTTTTCTTCAGAAGAAATGAGATCAATTTTATTAAGCAAGATCACATCCGCGAACTCAACTTGTTCGACGAGCAAGTCAACCACCGCATAATCATCAGTTTTAGTGGTGCCATCAGCAATGCCACGATCAGCAAGATCATCTAAAGATTGATAATCGCGCATAAAATTAAAACCATCGACGACCGTCACCATCGTATCAAGACGCGCAAAATCTGAGAGAAGTTTTCCTGTTTGATCAATAGCGGAAAATGATTCGGCAATAGGCATGGGCGTTGAAATCCCCGAAGATTCAATTAACAAATAGTCATAGCGCCCTTCTTGTGCTAGGCGTTGTACTTCTTGTATAAGATCGTGACGCAGCACACAGCAAATGCAACCGTTCGTAAGTTGAACTAGTTGCTCTTCTGTACGACTTAGTGCTGCTCCTCCCTGTTGTATGAGTTGCGCATCGATGTTGATCTCGCTCATATCATTGACAATCACAGCGACACGCATACCTTCACGATTATGCAAAACATGGTTAAGAACAGTCGTTTTGCCTGCTCCTAAAAATCCTGATAGAACTGTTACAGGTAATTTATTGTGCATATAGTATTTTTTACCTTTAAACCGTTGTGTTGAATGTTTAGGCTAACATCATAGCGAGGTCATAACACAATAAACAGTATGTTTTTGATAAAAATAAAAAACCCTAAGGCCTTAAAGCTCAGGGTTTTCGCGTGGGTAGACAGCTTTTATGTCGGCTCAAAACGTGCAGAAGTGTCGGGCTTTAAGATAACCAGCGCTTACGACGTTTATAATGCTTAACATCTCGATAACTCTTACGTTTACCCACTTCATTAAGCCCTAAGTAGAATTCTCGAACGTCAGCATTTTCTTTTAATTCGCTCGGAGTTCCTTCTAAAACGACTCGGCCATTTTCCATAATATAAGCGAAATGAGCAACCGACAGGGCAAGATTAGCGTTTTGTTCAACTAATAAAATAGTGGTACCTTGTTCTTGATTAATGCGTTGAATAATGTCAAAAATATCTCTCACTAGCAAAGGGGCTAATCCTAAAGAAGGTTCATCTAATAATATTAACTTAGGGTTTGCCATCATAGCACGGCCAATAGCCAACATTTGCTGCTCACCGCCAGACATATATCCTGCCTGTTGGTTACGTCGCTCTCGTAAACGTGGAAAATATTCATACACTAGTTGCATCGCACGGCGAACTTCTAAGGGATTAGATTGGGTATATCCTCCAGCACGGAGGTTTTCCTCCACCGTTAAATGCTCAAATACACGCCGCCCTTCCATCACTTGGAAAATACCGCGTTTGACAATTTGAGAAGCATCTAGCGTGTGAATTGGTTTACCTTCAAATTGAATGTCGCCATCTGTCACTGCACCATTATCGGGTTTAAGAAGGCCTGATATTGCTTTTAAGGTGGTGGTTTTGCCAGCCCCGTTAGACCCTAATAAGGCAACGATTTGCCCCCTCCGAACTTGGATTGAAAGCCCTTTTAATACCAATATCACACGGTTATAAATCACTTCAATATTATTCAAAGCTAAAATTGTATCGACGGTTGTCTCTGCCATAGATAACTCTTTGCATAAATTTGTAGGGGACAAAAAGCCCCCTACCCCTAAAAAATTATTCGGACATTTCTTCCATATCTTCAGCGCGTAAATCAATCAGGTCGCTGGCTTGTACCCAAACGCCATCTTCTACGCGATAGACACGCAAAGCACGATTACCACGATGATCTTCACTCGTGTACGTTAAGGGTGCAGTGATTCCGCCAGTATCGAAATTTTCGAGGGTTTCAAGATTTGCGCGGATATTCGCCCCAGTAAGCTCTTGACCGTTAGCAAGGGTCAAACGAATCCCTTCGACCATTACGGCCATCGTCCACCAACCCTGTGTGAAATGTAGCGATGCCTCTTCAAGAGTACGATCATCATTTTCAGCTAGCCATTCACGCACCACTTCTTGGCCGGGAACTTCTACTGAAGTAGGAGCAAATGGCAGAGCCCCCAACACACCTTCAGCTGCTTCTCCAGCACCTTCGATCAAAATCTCGTCAGCACACCAGTTCAAGCAACCAAAGA
Source organism: Chloroflexota bacterium (assembly GCA_003697365.1). Classification (GTDB taxonomy): domain Bacteria; phylum Chloroflexota; class Anaerolineae; order Aggregatilineales; family J027; genus J027. The sequence goes on from RFGP01000098.1 coordinate 24,480, forward strand.
CGACAAAATCACGAAGTCCTAAATCTTCCAGATTACGTAATAACAGAGCAGCAGGGCCAGAAGTATTCTGGACTACAACATGGGTAGCGCCCCCTTCAACGATGTGGGTCGTAATTTCAGCGTCAAAGCTGGAAGCACCACGCGGCATCGGCACACCATACACCTCAACCCCAACTTCTTCACCCCATGCTTGGCCATCTGCTAAAGGTGAAGTTCCGAATGGGCTGTCGTTATGGAAAACAGCAACCTTCATCTCTTCAGCGGTAAAGCCTTCGGCTTCCCATTCTTCTAGCATGAATTGTAAAAGGATGACTAACTGGTCTGAGTATGTTGTTCCTACAAGGAAGTTATAGGGCGCTTCTTCTGGATCACCTAAGGGTGCCGAATAGGAGGCAGACATGAAGGGGATTTCATCTTCTGCGATACGGCCGCGAAGTGCTTCGGTATCACCTGTTCCCCACCCCTGAAAAGCAACAACACCTTCATTGACATATTCAATATAAAGGTTTTCAGCGTTTTCGACGCTGTAGGCATAATCTTGTGACAACAATTCAATAGGACGGCCTTCGATGCCGCCATTGGCATTAACATAATCTACATAAGCGACAATGCCCGCTGCATAGAGTTGCCCTACGTCAGAAGTTGGGCCTGTTAAGTCAAAGATGGCACCGATCTTGATGGGTTCATCACTTTGGGCTGTCAGAGAAACAGGGCTATAGCTTGGCCCAACGCTTACAAGCAATATTGCGACAGTAATAACAATGACAAGGAAACGTTTTTTCATCATGGGGATACTTTGCCTTTCATAAAATAATCATTGAACATATGTGTTTTATAGTTCAGAAAGCATTAGAACAATCTCGTTACGACGCGCACCTCCTTAAAACTCAATAGCTAAACGGCCATAGACGAAAATACGCTTTTGTATCCGCCCAAAGTTTTTTAATACCTTCAGGCTCAAAGACAAGCGTAAGGATAATGGCAAGACCAAAAGCAACTTGTTCTATTGAAGGCATAAATTGGTTGAGATCATTCGCGGATATTAATCCTGCGCCAGAAAAAGACTCACCAATATCTTGCAAAATTTCGGGCAAGATTTTAATGAAAATAGCCCCATAAATTGAGCCTGACACTGACCCCAATCCACCAATAATAATCATTGCCAGATATTCAATAGAAACTTCAATGGTAAAACGCTCAAAAGTTAAATTTGTGCTATGAATCGCAGTCAACGCGCCAGCAATGCCCACAAAAAATGAAGAAGTAGCAAATGCCAATAATTTATAGAAAAAAACGTTAACGCCCATAACTTCAGCGGCGATGTCTTGGTCACGAATGGCAATGAATGCACGCCCAATATGGGTACGAAAAAGATTTGTCACCAAAATAACTGTTACAATCAAAATGCCCATTGCCACAACATAAAACGAGCGTTCACTGCTCATCCCTGTTGCGTTAATACGAGTACCGACAAAATTAATGACGGGCATTGCTAATTCACGAGCTTGATCATCATCTTTACCATCAATAAAGTCTAAGACGCGCACCCCCCAAGAAACAATTTCTTGTGCAGCTAATGTCGCTACGGCAAGATAAAGCCCCTTCAACCTTAACGAGGGGATTCCAAATACAGCGCCAAACGCAGCCGTAATAAACCCAGCTAGCAGGCAAGCAATCGGCCATGGCAAATCATAGTAGATCATCAACAAGCCTGTTGAATAAGCACCAACTGCTAAAAAGGCCCCTTGCCCAAGACTAATCTGTCCTGTATAGCCTACTAAAATATTCAACCCAATTGCGCCAATTGAAGCAATTAATACGGTATTCACGATCCGCAATTCACGAACACCTGCCACAATTGGCAAAAGCAGAACCACTACTAAAACAAAAGCCAAACGATACCGCTGCCACGAAGTCGGGCGCAGCTGCATATCAGCACGATAACTTTCATGATAAACACCAGATTGGGTCACCATTATTGATTAAGCTCCATTACGTCTCTAAACACGCTCAATACGTTGTTGACCAAACAAGCCATAAGGACGAAACATCAATACGACAATCAACACAATATAAGGCAATACTTGCTCAGTTGGCACTTGTAACACCAAAAATTCTGCATTTTCACCAAGCCAAGGATCAAGGTAACCGCTTGAATAACTCTGTAAAAGACCTATCACAATGCCGCCAATTACCGCACCAACGATGGAGTCCAACCCACCTAAGATAATCACTGGGAAAGCACGCAACCCAATTGCCGGAATTCCTGTATTAGCGCCTGTACCTGTATCACCACTTAAAACACCGGCAATACCTGCAAACAAAGCTGCAATCCCCCATGCAATCGCAAAAATACGCTTCACACTAATGCCCATACTTAATGCAGCTTGCTGATCATCTGCTGTTGCTCGCATGGCAATGCCATGTTTGCTGTATTTAAAAAACAAGATCAATATTGCAATGAAAATAGCAGCAATGATAGTTAAGTAGACATTCTCATATCGTAATGGAAAAGGAATTGTCGTCTCAGGGCTATATAGGGGGTATGTGCCAGAACTTAGTTCACGATAAATACCTGAGTCTTTTGGAAAAATTTCTCGGAATAAGGGTAATACCCCTTCAGGCAAGCCACTATCAGCTTCTTGCCAGTCAATAATACGACTACGCCATTGAAGCCGAACAAGAGCCTCTATAATACTACTGAGCCCAATTGTAACCATAATCACAGAGATAATAGGTTCGCCGATAAGTGGTCGCAGAACTAGCCTTTCGATCAAAGCACCAAACACGATAAGTAATAATGCTGCTACAACAATAGCAACCGCAAGGCTAGCTTTATAACGAATGATTAACTCAGCAAAGATATAAGCGCCAAGCATCATAATTTCGCCATGCGCAAAGTTGATGACATCCGTCGCCTTATAAATCAGCACTAACCCTAAAGCGATCAGCGCCAGCAAAATCCCCTGACTAAACCCATTATAAGTAAGTTGAATAAATTTCTCTTGGTTGTCCACCACTTGAGGGACAAACCAATCTAAGATAATAATTGTTGCGCCCAGCAAAACAATAGCAGTGACATAGTCCATGATTGATCGTTTTTTAAAGTACGTTTGGAAGTTGTCGCGCAAATCTCCCAAATAAGAAACCTCTAGCATCCCCTTACCATATAGATACTTTAACAACC
>RFGP01000099.1 GCA_003697365.1 Chloroflexota bacterium
ATGTGGACAAAACCAACTTCAGGTGCTTTTGTTTTTGGCATGGCATTTATTGCATTAGGTGCCCTATTCTGCTCCAAAGATTGGCAATGGCGGACGCGCAAATTGTGGTTGTTAGTACGTGTTGGTTTGGTTGCCGCACCGATCGGTGGTGTGTGGTATGTCCGAAACGTATTGCTAGGCCATGCATGGACAAACCTGCCCCCTGCTTATTGGCAAGATTTCGCCCAACGCTCAGGAATGCAACTAGATACAATATGGATATTTGTCACTCTCACAGGCTTGATTGCGTTTATACAGCTAAAAAAACAAAAGCAATGGCGACATTTTGTTTTGGTTAGCTTGGGGATTCTCGCAATTAATGTTGCTATTTTACCCACATTGTTGAGCATTCCTAAAACAGGTTGGACATGGCAAACCTCTTGGGACATGATCAATGGCTTTCGAGAAGCCAATCGTCGGTTATATGCTTATGAAGGATTTTTGTTACTGTTTGGGGTGGGGGCACTAGGACTAGGCACTTGGCCATTGTGGCGACAAATTCCTTCAAAGTTGCGTGTTGGCTTTTTATTGACATGGGCACTTGGGTTGCCATTTTTCTTAGTGTACTTCTGGTCTTTTAGTTACCACTATCGCCTCATGCTCACCGTACTACCAATTATGTTGGCTGCTATCGCTGCGTTATTGGCATATCTTCTAAATTTATATGCAACGAATACTTTACGGAGAATCGCTCTTGTCGTTATTGCTGTTTTTCTAGGATTGCCAGCCCCTATCGCAGCTAGCTTTCATACATGGCATAATACATTGGATGCGCGCGGCGTTCGCACCGAAACTGATAAGTATCGTTATGCCAATCCTGCTTTGATGGATGTTGTAGCGGCATTAGAGCGCTATGCAAAACAGCAAGAGCGTGATCAGCTACGGGTGCTTGCCCCCGGCGAAAATCGTTTGGCTTTTTTCTTTCCCACATGGCATATTGATGATGAAACAATACCAACTGATCTAGAGGACTTAAACGGTTATGATGTTTTTGTCTATAGTGTGGTTGATTTCCTGTGGCGCGCATATGATTTTTACCCTAACCAAGTTCAGGCTTGGACGAAGATCGTATGGGAATATCCTTTGCCACTAACTGGCAAAAAATGGGCAATGGATGGCCCTTTAGGCTTGCCTTTACCACGTTTTTTGCGCCCAATCATGACACCCATTGATGATGGCACGTTTCATTATGAGCTTTTTGCGATAGATATTCATGCGCCGTATACCTATATTCAACCCACATATTCGGAAGACGAGCGCATCTATAGTACTCAGATGCAACTGCTTGGTTATGACGTGCCAACAATGCTTTTTGAAGGTGAATCTTATGTGCTGAAGTTTTATTGGCGGGGGGGAGCAGTGCCACCACAGGGTGATTATAGTATATTTGTGCACTTGACCCCACCTGATGATCCTACACATATTTTAGCGCAAGCAGATGGTGGCTTTATGGTTGGAGCCTATCCTACACGCTTTTTGACCCCGAATATGATTTTCCAAGATCGTCGTATACTCCATATTCCAAATAATATAGACATTCAAAAAGCAGTTTTGCGGGTAGGGGTATACGATCCAGCAACCGGAATTCGTTTCCCAATTCTGTTAGAAGATGGCCAAAGCGCTGACAGCTTAACATTGCAGCCCATACTCACATTAGAAGATAAGTAATTTTAACAAATTCTCACTAAAATCACTTGACAGAATTTGTGCCTCGCGTCACAATACGCGGCGCGAATTAAGGAAAGTTAATTAAAGGATTGACCTATGGCTATCAAAGTTAAGGATGCCGTTAGAGCCGCGCTTCAACGCAATGCGTTTACTGCGAACTTACCCATTGAGATAAAGACTAAAGGACATATTGTGGTCTTAAAGGGTGAAGTCGATAGTCATGAACTTATCTTTGAAGCGCTAGCAACAGCTGAGTCAGTGTCCCCATTGTTAGATGTGCGTTGTCGGTTGAAAGTTCGTCAGCCTAATGCTGGAAGCACCGATTCTTCTACAGAAACAGCCGCCGTATAAGTTTTGTTCTCTAACGGCGGCCGCCGTCTCGCTTCATTTTAATGGCTTGTTAATTTAGCCAAAACTTCTGCCAACCGATCTATCTCAGCATGAGTGTTATAGTGAGCTAGACCAATACGCACCATGCCTTCTTTAGCATTAAGGCGCTGCATAATTTCAAGCGCATAATAGTTGCCACTCCATGCATAGATGTGATGCTTGGCGAGATGCGCAACGATAGCGTCTGGGCTGTGGTTATCCATTTGAAACGTCACTGTTGGCACACGTTGTTTAAATTGATTTGGGTCGGTGATGCCTGCGATATGTATTCCCTTTGTGTGCTGCAAAACTTCAATGAGGTGTGCTACTAGCTCACGCTCATAAGCAGCTATTACGCTCATGCCTGTTTTGAACTGAGCACGCCGATCAGAAAAGTGGGCATATTCTGTGGTAAAGTCTTCGCCATATTTTTCGCCAATTTGGGCTAAATATTTAAGTGCTTCGCCAACACCTATGATCGTTTCAAAACTTTGAGTACCTGTTTCCCATCGATGGGGCGGGACATCTTTTGCTGGACGTACTTTATAGGCTGGCAGTTCTGCTAAAAGCTCGTAACGTCCCCACAAAATGCCAATGTGTGGGCCAAAAAATTTATAAGCACTACATAATAGAAAATCACATCCAATAGCTTGGACATCAATGGGAATATGTGGGGCACTTTGCACCGCGTCTACAATATGCCAAGCCCCCACAGCATGACTCATGTCTGCTATTTGTCGCACAGGGTTAATTGTCCCCACAGAGTTAGCAGCGTGAATAGTAGCAACAACGCGCGTTTTTTCAGAAAGTGCTGCTTCAAAAGAGGCCATGTCTAAAGTTGCGTTTTCAGGGTTAATGTCAACCCATTTTACGGTTAAATTCAAATCTTCAGCGACATGTAGCCACGGGGCGATATTTGCATCATGATCCATTTTGGTTAATATAATCTCGGCATCAGCAGGCAAAGTTTTAGCAATAGCTCTAGACAAGTGAAAACTCAGCGTTGTCATATTTGGGCCAAAGACGATTTCTTCAGGGCTGGGGGCATTCAAAAAATCCGCGACAATGCCACGTGTTTCTGTGAGCATAGCATCAGTGCGTTGGCTTGTTAAGAAGGCACCACCAGTGTTGGCATTCATCGACAAGTAATATGTTGTTGTTGCATCAATAACACGTTGGGGAACTTGCGTTCC
>RFGP01000100.1 GCA_003697365.1 Chloroflexota bacterium
CTAAGGTGGAGTGAAAGCCATGGGGTTCTTGTTTGTTGAGCCAGCTTGGCTACTTTATGTATATCAAGGTGATAGGCAACAACCGAATCGTTACAATGAAGTAGAACCTGCGAGTGCTTGGCTAAAAACATCATATGCTCATAGCCAATCCAAGGGCCCACTTTGTAGTAGTCTAAGGATATAGCATTAGCCTCAGCAAGCGCCAATGCTATATCGGATCCATCAACAGCCAGCGCAATTCTATTTGCCGTGATATTCTGCTCCTAATGGCGTAGCTAGCATAAAACCCAAAAAGCCTAAAAACAAACCCAAATGTAGAAGCAAAATGGGGACACAGACTAACAGCCAAACCGCTTTGACCTGTTCGGCAATGATGAGTAATGGAATAGTGAGCGCAAAGCACGCGCCACTTAGTAGGATTAATCCTGTTGCTATTAACATTGGTAAGCCAAGCCGTGCCGCAAATGTGGACGACACTCGGCGTAACAACTGGCTGATTCGTGGTGAACGATCAATACGACGCAGCATGAGTTCCTCAAATTTGCAATTCGCTAATATTTGTCTATCATATCTTCAAATCGGTTGTTTTGCGAAACTGTTCACTGGTATAATAAAATTTATGAAAAATAAGTCAAATCATCACTTAACTCGCCCTACAATTGAACCCAACCGTGTATATTCACGTGCTGAGGTAGCTGAAATATTGAATGTTAGCTTAAGTACTGTTAAGCGCGCTATTGCGTCCGGACAAATTCGCGCAAGTCAGCCACCGGGAATGCGCCGTGTGTTCATCACCGGACAAGCCATCCTTGATATGTTAGAAGCTAGTGAAATGCATCCTCATGGTAATACCAAAAAATCAAATCAAGAAGACCAAGATTAGGCAACGGTGGCTGTGGGGTATATCAGGGGTTAGCTTTTTCATTGTTTTAGTGTTGCTATTCGGCATTCGTAACAAGCCCCTAAACACTTCACCAGCGCTTGCATTTGGTTTATACCCAGACAAGCCAGACGCAACGATCAATCTATATGCTACACGCACACCGCAGTATCAAGAACCTGAAGGTTGCCGCCAACCACCTGATGATTATACACGTATTACGGTTAACAATGTGACACTCAATGCACGAACATTCGCTATGCTTGAATATGCTGCAGAATTATATGGCGGCACAATACCAATTACTGGTGCAGCGATTATGCAAGGGTCTTATAATCCCGGTGGGGTGGCAGCAAGTTTTGGCACCCATGATGGAGGTGGGGCAGTCGATTTAAGTGTGCGCAATATTCCCTATTCATGGGATATTAAATGGGAAGATATTCCCAAACTCATCGATGCTCTACGCCTTGCAGGTTTTGCAGCATGGTATCGTGATGAACGCGAAAATCTTGTACCACATATTCACGCTATCGCTATTGGAGATGCTGAGCTCTCTTCTGCTGCTGCAGAACAACTCACTGGTCGATATGGATATTTTCGAGGTTACGATGGTTTTCCACGTGATAATGGTATTCCATTAAGGCCACGCTATGGCACGGTAATTATTTGTCAGTGGATGCTTGATATGGGCTATCAAGATTTGAGATAAAAGTAAAGACGATACTTCCACAAATTGAAAGAATCGCCTTTTATTTATGCTAGTGATAAATGCATAGCTCTGTTAAGCTAAGCCGGCTGCTTTACGAAGAATTTCTGCTTTATCGGTACGTTCCCATGCGACATCAAGATCGTCGCGCCCAAAATGCCCATAAGCAGCTGTTTGGCGATATTGAGGACGACATAGATCAAGATCACGAATAATAGCAGCAGGACGCATATCGAAGTGTTCACGAATAAGCGCCTCAATTTGTTCATTAGGAATCTTGTTTGTGCCGAAGGTCTCAATATTTAGCGATAGTGGCCGCGCTACACCGATAGCATAAGAAACTTGTAGCTCAAACCGATCAGCAAGGCCCGCAGCAACAACATTTTTAGCCACATAGCGTGCCATATATGCAGCAGAGCGATCTACTTTCGTGGGGTCTTTTCCTGAAAAAGCACCACCTCCATGCCGCGCCACGCCGCCATAGGTATCTACAATAATCTTACGACCTGTTAAGCCAGCATCACCCATTGGCCCACCTGTAACAAAGCGACCAGTTGGATTCACATAAATTTTCGTATTTTCATCCATCAGATCAGCTGAAACAATGGGCTTAATCACATACTCAATAACATCGCTCCGAATTTGATCGTTCGTTACGTCTGGAGCATGTTGCGTAGAAATGAGAATGGTATCAACTCGTTTAGGTTTACCATAAGCATATTCTACGGTAACTTGACTTTTACCATCTGGGCGTAAGTAGGGCACAGTGCCATCACGGCGCACTTTTGTTAGTTGGCGCGTGAGTTTGTGTGCTAACATGATGGTAAGGGGCATTAGCTCTGGAGTTTCATCACATGCAAAGCCGATCATCATTCCCTGATCGCCTGCGCCAATTGCATCAAGTTCTGCTTCGGTCAAATTACCTTCGCGCGCTTCTAATGCTTGATTAACACCTATGGCAATATCTGGTGATTGTTCGTTGATCGCAACAATTACACCACAGGTATCTGCATCAAAGCCATATTTACCACGTGTATACCCAATATCTCGGACGACACTCCGCACGATAGCTTGTACATCAACATAGGTGCGCGTCGTAATTTCACCAAATACAAAAACAACACCAGTTGTTGTAGCAGTTTCACAAGCCACACGCGCAGTAGGATCATCGCGTAAAATGGCATCCAATACGGCATCGGATATTTGATCGCACATCTTATCAGGGTGACCTTCAGTTACGGACTCTGAAGTTAAGAAATATTGAGGTGATGTCATGAAGGTCGTATTACTACTCATACACTGTCCTTTCCAGAGCACTTATTAATCCAGTGCACCTAGCGGGTTTTGAGATATTCTTAGACAAGTAATTTATTCGCAAGATACTACCATAGGCTCTATAAAAAGGTCAATGCAAGTGCAGAGACACATAGTATCTCTGCACAATAGGGAGCTAAGGTTGATGCGCTTATGGGTTATTTTCTCTTGCGTAAAAACGCTGGCAAATTAATATCATCATCGTCGTAATCACTAGGTGGAGGTGGTGGGGCCTCGTTACGCGGTGGCATCGGCGGACGTGTAGAAGTCTCCTCTGGTTGGCGTTGTGGCGTTGGGACAGGCGCTGGTTCTTCAACAGGTGGTGGCGTTGGTTGCTGATATTGTGGCGTAGGCTCTATCACCTGTGAAGTTTTAGGTGTTGAAGGTTGATGATAAGATGATTGGGCTGGCTTGCGTGCACCGCTGTGCCCCCAAGAACTTGATTTGACGCTTTCAGGGCGGCGTACAACACGATCTTGATCAAAACCCGTAGCGATAACGGTGATACGAATTTCATCACCCATATTCTCGTCCACAACAGCACCAAAAATAAGGTTCACATCTGGATGCGCTGTTTCTTTGATGATGGCAGCAGCTTCGTTTACCTCGAACAGGCTCATATTTGGCCCACCCGTAACATTGAACAAAATACCGCGCGCGCCATCAATTGTCACATCTAACAATGTGCTGGAGATAGCAGCTTCAGCAGCCACTCGTGCACGGTCTTCACCGCTGGCACGCCCGACAGCCATAAGAGCAGCACCGCCCTCACTCATAATGGCACGAACATCATTAAAGTCGAGGTTGATCAATCCCGGAACAGTGATAAGTTCTGAGATACCTTGAATACCTTGTCGAAGCACATCATCAGCAAATGAAAAGGCTTCTTGCATAGGTGTGCGCTTATCAATGATCTGTAACAGCCGATCATTGGGAATCACTATCAGGGTGTCCACTTGCCCCTTAAGATTTTCAATGCCCATTTCAGAGGCTTGAATGCGACGTGATCCTTCAAAGGTAAATGGACGTGTCACAACACCAATTGTTAAAGCTCCCATTTCTCTTGCCACTTGAGCCACTATAGGAGCCGCGCCAGTACCAGTGCCGCCTCCCATCCCACAAGTGATGAATACCATGTCTGCGTTACGTAGCACTTCCCGAAGTTCATCAATGCTTTCTTCGGCTGCTTTGCGCCCAATCTCAGGATTGCCGCCAGCGCCAAGACCACGTGTTAACTTATCTCCGATACGTACACGAGTCTTAGCTTTACTTGTCATCAGTGCTTGCGAGTCGGTATTGACAGCAACAAACTCTACGCCCCCCATACCTTCATCAATCATACGGTTAACGGCATTACCACCACCGCCACCAACACCAACGACTTTAATCTTCGCATAATGCTCTTCTAAAGGTTCCAAGAACATCGGTTGCTCAACCATATTAAGCTCCCTTAGTAACTATAAAAACTATGCAAATTTATCACTATTCATTATCTATACAAAATATACTTGCCCAAGATTGTACGTCAAAAAAACATTAAGCGAAAGCAGAAGGTAAGAATTTCCTAAGAAAACTTAAGAAAGTTGCTCATCTTCTGGTAAAAATCGCTTTAATAAGCCGCCTATCCATTTTCCAAGCCCGTTATTTTCTTGGGGTGGGCGCATAATTTCGCGCTGAATTTTCTCGCGGCGGTTATCTTCAATATCCATGATCAACCCCAGTCGTAACAACCCTACTGATGTACTATAGGCTGGACTACGAATAAGGTCTGTCATACCACTAATGCCTTCAGGTTGTGCAAGACGTGCAGGAATGTTCAAGGTTTGATTTGCAACAGCACGCATTCCGGGCAGCAAACTCGCCCCGCCTGTCAATACAACACCAGCTGGCAACAAACCATGATAACCACTGCGTTTTAACTCTGCTTCAACCATTTCAAAAATTTCAACCACGCGAGAGTTAATGATCTCTACCAAATAACTACGTTCAATTTTAATGAGTTTTTCTTCACCAAAAGGTTGTACAGGGAAGGTTTCCCCTCTTACAACTTCTCGTGGATCAGCGTGCCCAAACTCTAATTTGACAGACTCCGCAACTTCAAAAGGCAACTTAAGGATAGCGGCAATATCTTTCGTTACCAATTCCCCACCAATAGGCACTGAACCAGTATGCCAAATTCCACCATCTACAAAAATGGCGATGTCTGTTGTGCCGCCGCCAATATCAAGCACCATTACGCCTGCTTCACGTTCAGTATTAGTCAAGACAACGTCGCCTGCCGCTAATGGGTTCAAAATAAAGCGATCGACATAAACGCCCGCTTTTTCAACACATTTCTCAAAATTACGCAGGCTAGTACTAGAAGACATCACAATATGCGCATCGACCTCTAATCGATACCCATGCATCCCTTTAGGGCTACGAATACCTAAATAGTCATCAAGGTTATAGCGTCTAGGGATGACATGTAGAATTTCATGCCCATGCGGCACTTGAACAGCCCGCGCTGATTCCATAACACGTTCTAGATCGCTGTCATCAACTTCACGATTTCCTGATATGCCTGTTACGCCCGTGCTATTCATGCTTCTAGCATTTGTTGCAGAAAGCGAGACAAAAGCACGGCCTATTTCATAGCCACTAGCGCGCTCTGCCTTATACACCGATGAGGAGATGCTTCCGCTCAAGGCTTCAACATCAGTAACCATACCCTTTACCATCCCACGTGCAGGTTCAATGCCTACACCAAGAATGTGAGTATCGCTACTGCGCACCTCACCCACAAGTGTGCAAATTTTCGTTGTACCAATATCAATTCCGACGACAATTTCGCCCATGACCTTGCCTACTAGTCAGTAAAACGACTGACAAAATAAGGATAGTCCGCATCCGACACATCGATTTCTGAGAACTGAATGGCAGGGTAATTGGTGCGGATAATTTGTTCATAAACTAATAAACGGCGTTCCATATCTGTGCCCACACCAAACCATGCTCGCCAATTCCGCTCATCTCTAAACCCCAAACCTTTTATAGGGTCATAGAGCAATACTTTTATGCTAGGCAATTTTCGCTGTAGTTGCAATGCCCCTGTGATAATATCTTGATCAATTGTTGAGCCAACACCTAAGGGCTCTTCATCTTCGCCAAGATGTACAATACGCAGTAAATCATCACGTTCTTGGCGCTGAAACATCACAATTCCATTAATATCGATCCAAACACGAAAACCGCCTTGCTCCCAAATTAACACAGGTTCGCGTTCACTGATAATAACTGAAACCTCGTTAGGTGGCCAACTTACATAAACTTGGGCATCTGCAATGCTAGGATTACGTTCTAGGCGTGCTTCAATGTCTTTAGCATCTAATAAAAATAAATTACGCCCTGCCACACCTGTTGCCTCAAACACCCATTCTGGAGAAACATAGCGTTCTCCTCCAACAGCAATTTCATTAATCACAAAGGTATCTGTTGCCAATAGAATATAAAGAACAACTGAGAGAAATAAACTTATCGTTCCCGACAACCAGCGCCAAGAAATCCAAATAACGCCCATTGGGCGTACACGAGTTTCGGGCTTATCTAATCCTTTACGTCGTTCGCGTTCACGCTGCCGTATAGCACGCCGCTCTCGAAGACGACGCGGCTTCAATACCAAGTTATCACTTAGTACCGTAGCAAGCCAAGATGCCGATTCAACAGGCTTAGTTTGTGCTGCTGACTCACGCGCTTCTTTACGCAATTTTCGGCGACGTTGACGTGCAGTTCGTCCTGATGCTGGTTTTACATGCCCTTCTGATGCAGTCATTTTTTTCATCTGCATTTCTGAAGCATCTTGATCTTGCTGACGAATTGCACGCTTAGCTTTTATTCGTTCGCGACGTTTGCGATCAACAGAAAACATAAATTCCTATAATACATTGATAGCTAATTCAATACTTTACTTCTCTAATCATAGCATAATTGGACAAATCACTATGTAGGAGAATATTCACCGATGAGTTCAATTTCTAACTCTAGATGTACGCCAAATTTTTCATAGACCGTCTTTTGAACATGTGCAATAAGCTGGGCATAGTCTTCAGCGGTTGCGTTGTCAACATTAACAAAAAAGTTAGCATGAACTCTTGAAACTTCCACTCCACCAATGCGATACCCCTTTAGGCCTGCAGCTTCTATCAAGCGGCCGGCATAATCACCTTCAGGGTTTTTGAACATACTTCCTAGACTTGCGCCCGGTGGTTGAGTACGCTTACGGTGAGTGATGAACTCATTTGCTATTTTATTGAGTTCTTCAGGAACATGTCCTGCTTCAAGTTGAAGTGTAGCAGAAAGTACAATATAGCGTTGATGTTGTCCCTTCAATGCGCTATAGCGATAGGCATATTGCATCGCTTCGCATGGCCATGTGGTCGGTGTCGAAGAATATGTAAAATCAACGATCTGAGCACTTACAAGATGTGAGGCCATATCTGAACCATGCGCACCAGCGTTATTAACCACAGCACCACCAAGTGTGCCGGGCACACTAACGCACCACTCCATCCCTTTTAGCCCATTTGCCATACATCGTCGCGCCAATGTTGCTAAACCAACCCCACTATCTGCTGTTACTTGTCCTGTTTCAGCATCTATATGTACTTGACGGCTTTTGTTCAAGATAACTAAGCCGCGTATACCTCGATCTGCTACCAAGATGTTTGAACCGCCGCCAACTATATACCAAGCGATTTTATGCTGGTGTGCCCAATAAGCCGCTTGAAGCAAGGCTTGCGTTGTGTGAGCAATTGCCACCAAATCCGCTACACCTCCTAAACGGGCAGCGGTATACTTTGCTAAATTAATGTCATAACTAATTTCTAAATCGGGGATTTGCTCAAGCGTCATGGATTGCTCTCATCCATTAATGACCTCAGTAATAAATGCCCAACAGCTGGTGCATCTCCAGCGCTGAGGATAATGACACCATCGCCACGCTGGACTTCTGCTGCAAGGAGTTCAGCCGTCGCGGCAAAGTCGCCAACATAACGTGCGGATGGATGCCCAGTTTCAGTGATCATACGTGCTAGGTTTGGCGCATTCAATCCGGGCGTTACTTCTTCACGAACTGAATAAACATCTACTACCAAGACTTTATCAGCATCTACAAACGCATGAGCGAACTCTGAAGCTAATGCGCGCATTCGTGTATAAGTATGAGGTTCCCATACTGCCCACAGGCGTTTGACGACAGGTTTCCACGCGGCTAAGGTTGAACGAATTGCTGTTGGATGATGGGCATAATCGTTAATGATCAATACATCCCGCACTCGCCCCATAATTTCGGAACGTCTACCAGTTCCTTTAAATGAAACAAGCGCCTTTTTAAGCACAGAAAAATCAATGCCAACATGATGTGCAATAGCAATCACTGCTAGAGCATTTTCCACATTGTGTGCACCTAGCATGTTTAGCTCAAACTCTTCAACTTGTTCACCGTTATAAAAAGCAGTAAAGCAAGTAGTCGCTAAATGTGTTCTATAAATATTTGTCGCATACCAAGTCGCTTGAGAGTTTTGTAAGCTATAGGTAATGGACGGAAGTCCTGCCCATTCACGCGCTTCAATGATAGGTTGCACAGCTGAGCTGTCAATCCCTCCGATAAGAATTCCATGTGGCAAAATACGTTCGCTATAGGTTTTGAAGGCATTTGTTAGAGAGGTTAAATCGGGGAATAAATCTGGATGATCGTGCTCAATATTATTGATAACAGCAATCTCAGGCGATAACCCTAAAAACATTTCGCCATATTCATCAGCTTCAATAACAAACCATTCGCCTTTTCCGACACGCGCATTAGAGCCATAATTCATCATTACCCCGCCTACTATCGCTGTTGGATCAAGGCCACCCATATCTAACACATAAGTAGCTAAAGCAGTAGTAGTGGTTTTTCCGTGTGTACCTGCGATGCCTATTGTGCGAAAACCCTCGGTTAACAAAGTTAATATATCGCGGCGACGATAAATTGGTATATTAGCCATTTTAGCAGCAATAAGTTCAGGGTTATCATCAGGAATAGCAGTGCTTGCAAGGATTGCTTCTGCTCCGTGTATGTTCTGTGCTTGATGACCAATGTATACTTGAATGCCTTCATGCTGAAGCGCAGCAGTAAGTGCGTTCGCACGTGCATCTGAACCAGTGACATTGTGGCCACGCCCAGCTAAAACACGTGCAATTGCTGACATGCCAAAGCCACCAATTCCTATCACATGATAGCGCATAGTCCCCGCCCTAAATCATAGCAATCAAAATGAACAAAAATAACCCAATGACAAAAATAGTAAGTAAATTTCCTTGTTGCATCCACACTAGTGGCAAAGCGGACACCATTTCAGCGCTGGCTGAGTCAGGTGGTGGTGTGGAGACACTAGGCGATAGTGGATATGCCAGTTGATCCATAAAATACCAAAGTGACCCAAAGACTAAATATGCATTGAAACCGCCCAACAAAACACCTAGTATGCGGTTTTGCCAAGCATCACGATTATCGCTTCGCCCTCGTCTTTTTGATGGAGTAACGCGCTCTGGCGGTGTTTCGTATGCAAAAAAAGTTACAACAAGTAAAAACAAGGCTTTGACATAAAATATTTGCTCAGAACCAGAGCCTCGCCCTAAAGTCTCAAAAAACGACTCAAACTCAACCAATACAAATAACGCTAAAATGATGCCGGCTAGCGCTACAAATTCTTTAGAAAAGCCGCGCATATAACCAATAACACCAAACAACAAAATATTAAACCATAGAAACGCACTCAGTTCGATCATTGTTTATCCTTTTTTGCCCGACTTCGGATCACGTTGGCTACATTTGTTGCACCATCAATGTTTCTCAAGGCTAATGAAGCCTGCTGCATTGCATGATAACGTTTTTCATCTGTCAGCAACGCATGAACCAATTCTACAAGTTGTGTTTCCATATTAGGCTCATCAAGTCGAATTGCTGCACCTCGACTTGCCAGCCAATCAGCATTGACTTCTTGATAATGCCAATCATACGCTAATGGAATAAGAATGGCAGGTAACCCAAAAGCAGGGAATTCTGCCATTGTCGCTGCACCTGCACGACTTACTACAAGATCAGCAGCAGCAAGCGCTAAACCCATTTCATGAACATAGTCATGCACATGATAACGTGTTTGCAACGGTTCAGGCAATGCTGCACGAGCAGCTTTTACCTCCGCTACATCTAATTTTCCTGAAATATGAAGTACTTGCAAATCAGGAATTTGAAGCAAGGCCTCGATTTGCTGATAAACAACACGATTAATAGCTCGTGAACCTCGGCTGCCACCAAACACTAACAATGTGCGCTTGTCTGTATCCAACCCAAACGCAGCGATACCTTCTTCGCGAGAATGATCTAAGAGCCCTTCACGCAATGGATACCCTGTTGCTATGATCTCTTTATTCGCATGAAAATATTTAGCTGTTTCAGGCACCGTAGCCGTAATGACAGAAGCATATCTTCCTAGTGCTTTTAGGCTTTTACCGGGCTCTACATCTGGCACATAAATAATGACAGGGGTACGCAAAATCGTGGCAGCAACTGCTATGGGAACACCAACCCAGCCCCCTGTTAAAAACACTGCGTCAGGATGTTGACGTAGCAAGATGAGTGTTGCTTGGATTGTTCCCGCTGCTAATTGTATGAGGCTTAAAAATTTACGCGGCACACTTACGCCATGTAATGGGCCACCAAGCACCTTATGCCATGTATCAAATTGTTGACCAGATTTTTCGATGAGCTCATTTTCGATACCGTGAGCACTAGACACAAAGCCCACTTGTATAGCCTCATCTCGCCGTAATTCACTAGCGACAGCTAATGCGGGATATACGCCCCCGCCGGTCCCTCCCGCCGAGATTAGAATCTTCATCATGATGATCGTTTTGCTCCTGTGATGTAGGTTCAGTTTCAGGTGTTGTTGGTTCTACTGTATTGGCTATTTCAGCTTGCTCACTTTGTTCTTCTGTTGCTTCAAGGACTTCACTAAAATCTGATGTTGGCACAAGAGTTGAACGTGAAGGACGTTCACCTGAATGATGCCGCCGTCTTTTAGCAGGACGCACCATATCTTCACGTTTAGCAGGCTTCGATGCCAAAGCACGCTCTAAATCAAGTTGTTTTGGACGAATGGGGATCGTCATGTCTACTTCTGCCAACGCTTCTAGCTCTTCTGGTGTATAGCGTGAAGCCACTCTCGATACAGATAAAATAAGGCCCACTCCAGCTAAAGCGCTTACTAAGCTAGAACCGCCAAAGCTAATAAACGGTAGAGCTACTCCTGTTGGTGGAACAAGTGCCACCATCACTGCGATATTCAGCAGAGCATCATAGACTAGCCAGATTGTCACCCCTGCGGCCAGTAATGCACCATAAGCATCAGGTGCTTTTCGTGCAACAGTAAAGCCACGATAAACAAATGCTATATACAACGCAATGACAACCGAGCACCCAATAAGCCCTAATTCTTCTCCAATCACAGCAAAAACACTATCAGTGTGAGGAAAAGGAATCACATATTTTTGACGGCCTTCACCAAGTCCAACACCGAACAATCCACCATCCAAGAAAGCAACAATCGCCGCTTGAACATGGTTATTTGCCAATGTCAGATTTTCAATAGCAGCCAAATGCCCTTCAATACGATTGCGAGCATAATCAAATTGGGTAGCGATAAAGTAGCTGGCGGCAAACCCACCGATGGTTACCATTGAAATTTGTGCCCAACTTGCCCCCGCTAAAAAGAACATTGTGAGAGCAGTAGCTAGAATGCTTGCCGCTGTCGAAATGTCCGGCTGAAGAATGATCAAGATCGATACTGTCCCAATCATGATGCTAAAAGGCAAAATGCCATAAGTAACATCTCGAATGCGATGTCTTTTAGAGGCCAACCATGCCGCCATATACATCACGACCACTAACTTAGCGGCCTCACCGGGTTGATATGATCCACTAATTAAGGCGCGCCTTGCCTCTAGACGATCATCACCAACGCCTAAGACAAGCACCAAACTTGCCATGATGGCGAACATAAATAAAATACTGAGCCGTCGCCAAACACGATAATCAATCCGAGCAAAAATATAAAGCGCTATAATTCCTACAAAGAGATTTGGGAATAGCTGGCGACGAAAGAAGTAAGTTGTGCTACGATCTTCAGTAGCAAGGAAAGAAGCATCAATGCTAGCTGAATACACCATCAGCAGACCAATTGCACATAACAAGCCCACCACAGCTAGCAAATATGTATCATAATGAGTATTCAGCAAGCGATGCCTACCAGATTCACCCTGCCGTACGCGCGGGATAGCATTTGTGGTTAAATTATCAATAAATTGTGGCGAATTTGTCATGTCACACAAACCTAAGCATCTTTAATTTAATACTTTTACCGATAACCGCGCCCAAAGCCCCTTGCTTTAGCGATGGGGATGTAGGGCGCTTGCTTATGGTATAATACAACCTAGACGCGCCTCAAAGAAGTAA
>RFGP01000011.1 GCA_003697365.1 Chloroflexota bacterium
ACGATCAAAACGCGCTCAACCCCTATACCACGACGTTGCAAACGATACTTCACGGTACGCAGGATAAGCCGTGCCCCACCAAGCAACAGCACCGTTAGCACAACAGCCTGTAAGATCAATAAACGTGAAAAAACAAGCGGTTGTAGGAGAAAGCTCAAAGCCATCACCACCAAGCCTGCATTAGCCGAGTTGTTCACAATACGAAAAAGTTCAGTAGCCCATGTACGCCCGCGCTGTTGTTGATAGAGCTTACTCGTCTGATTGGCGACGAGCACCCATCCCATAAAGATTAAGGTATAAGGAATATATGGCGCAAAAGGTGCATTATTCACTTCGTCAACTGGCTGAAAAAGTTGCACGCTATAGCGCAAATAGTATGACAAAAAGAATGCCAACCAAATTAGCACCGCATCAATCACGAATAATTGATGTTGGCGCTCAGTGAACAGCCAGCGTGTCCATATGTTGAATTCTTTCTGTGAGTTTTGTAATTCCACTTGTTCGTGAGAAGTTGCTGATGTTGTCATGTAATCGCCTGTTGATAACTGTCAAATATGCGCTGAGCAACACGCTGCCACGTAAATTGTGCTGCCCACGCGATTGCATCCTGCTGAATTGGTATAGGATATTGATCATAAACTGTCTGTAATGCGTGTGTCCATGCTATCTCATCATCTGACGGTAAAAGTGTTCCGACATGACCAACCGCTTCGGGTAAAGAAGAACTGTCGGAAGCAAACACTTTTTTTCCGCAAGCCATCGCCTCTACAATAGGCAATCCAAAACCTTCATACAAGGTTGGATACACAAACGCATCGGCAGCATTATACCACCAAACTAATTCCTCAGACGGAATGTATCCCGGCGTGTGCACAGTCTCACTTAGTTGGTATTGCTCTATGGTTTTGAAAATATCATCATACAACCATCCCTTGCCCCCCCCTAAGACCAGATGCAAATCTTGGCGCACATGAACTGGCAACTGTGCATAGGCACGCAACAACATAGAGAGATTTTTACGCGGCTCTAATGTACCAACAAACAAAACAAAGCGTTTTGGAAGATTCTTGCGTACACGAAACGCCTCTATCTCATCGCTTGGTAAAGGCTGATAAATGGGATCAACCCCAACAGAGGAAACATCAATTTTGTCAGGATCAACATTCCACAACGATATTAAATCACGTTTTGTACTCTCTGAAATCGCAATAATTCGCGTAGCACGCCGACAACTATTGTGCGTGAAAGTTTGCAAATAAAACTTTCTAGAGCGAGAAAGCACTTGCGGATAATGTACAAAACTCAAATCAAATACCGTAACGACCGATGGGACGCGCAGACCATAGGGCATCACAAACGCGCTCGCATGATAAACATCCGGTCGAATTTGGCGAAGAGCTAAAGGTTGTATAGCCTGTTCCCAAAAAATGCGCCGCCATGCTGAGCTTGTGTTCATGCCAACACGTTGCACAACACGCGGCCATTCTTCTATCAGAGGATGGTTCAAAAGTAGCGTAAACGTCGCTGACGGCGCAACTTTGGGCAAGTGAGAAATTACGCCATAAATATAGCGATGAATGCCCGCCTGACGATAACCTTTTTGCGCCGATAATAAATGCGCATTAATTGCGATATGCACTTATTACCCACCAAATATCCGATAAGAGACTAATAATGAACCACCTATAACTGACTCTATACGTAAAACACCACGCTGCCCTTCATTGGTCACAAGTCCATAAATAGCGCCGCTAAATAGTTGACCGCTATTTAAACTTGTCAGTGTTAGCAGAGCAGGATCAATTGATGCCGCCGATGCGGTGTTATAGTCAAGATTTGGAATTATTCCAAAGCGCGCATTCCCTTGCGTTAACAAATTCACACCGTCCCACAAAATATCAGGCGTTGTGCCTGTAATTGGAAGAGGAATATTGGGCGCAAGTGTCAATCCCTCAACTTGAGCAATAACAGGTGACGTAATGGTATAACTAAACGCATAAATATTGTTCGCCTCATTAATCTCAACCACACGATTATCAGGGTCTACTACAAAGTTAATCGTAAACGATCCCGTTCCGCCAACAGAAGCTGAGAGATTGATGCCAACAGCGCTGTTTCCCGGCACACCATTTGATGAGCCACTCACAGGAATACCTCCCGGTTGAAATGTTGTACTCACTGAAAAAGGCCCTGTTGCCACTGCGCCCTGATTACGTACCAATACAGTGACAGTAAAAGACTGGCCGGGTAGCGGTGAAGGTGGATTTAACAATACGCTATCAATAACAAGATCAGGGCCGTTTGTATTTGCAGAAGGTGAAGGTAATAGAACTCCGGGAGTTTGTATACTTTCTGCGCTAACAATAGGAAGACTCGTAAGTAAGTTACCCGGATCAACTAATTCAACAACACTTGCCGACACCCATACATTGCGCCCTTGATAGTTAATGACATACCATGTGAAATCAGCATTGACCGCTAGAACTCTATACTCTTCTCCAGCCAGCATTTGCCCTACAATGTCAAAGTTGACGCTTGGGCCAGCTCGTAAATTCACCTGATTAAGCGTTGTAAATACTTTTACGCCATCGGGTGTAGGTGAAGGCGGTATAGTATTGGATGGTGTAAAAGTGGCCGAAGGCGTATAAGTTTGGGTTGGTGTTAATGAAGGTGTTGGGGTTGGCGTGATTGTCCCAATCAAAGCCACAATACGCGGCTCTTGTGGTAACAAGTCATCGTCTGGCAAACGAACATCATTAATGTAACGCGCAATAACTTCAGGGCCACCTGTATCACGCAAGCGATAGATCGTTACATGTCGTGCAACATCCCCATTAGCATATTCTGCGGGGTCAAGGCGACCTTGCACCGTATAAATTGGAGGCGATTGTCGCAAACTCGCATATAACTCTGATACATCAGGCCCCGCAACCTCAATATAACGGCGTACAATCCACACAGCATCATAAGCGGATGCTTCAACAGCGCTAGGTATACGATTATAAGCTGTAACATAGTCTAGTAAAAATGTCTGACTAATTGCATTTGGTATAGTATAGGCCCAAGATGTAGCGCCAATAATTCCAGTACCAAGTCGTTGACTAATGACTCCACTGCTCACGCCTTCTAGTGCATCACGATATACGAAATCACCAGCGAATTCTGAAGCGCGCAGATTTTGCAATAAGGTAGCCGCATCTTCGGGTGGCCCCCACATCACCACAGCCTGAGGGTTTTGTTGAATTATTCGAGCAGCATCTGCTTGTAAAAGCTCTTCATTTGCTTCAGTATATTGAACCTTCAGCACGGGGCGAATATTTGCAGCATTCATTGCTTGCTCAAATAACACAAGTGCCTCAGTTGACTCAACATCGGTTTGAACAAGCACAATTCGATTATAGCCGCGTTCGCGAAGCAATACATCAGCCAGTGCCCGACTATAAAAGCGCTCTGCAGCACGTACACGAATAATATGATCGCTTGGGTCAATATCAGTAATTGTGTCTGATGTGGCTAAGGTCAAAATAGGGATGCCCGCATTGGCAAGCGTTTCAATATTTGGTAAGGTGAGTTCGTTTTTAATAGGGCCAATAATAGCGATCACTTCTTGCTCTAATAAACTGTCGAGCACAATGGGCAAGTCTTCAGCAACAACCAGTGGGCGTAAAGGCTGTACCAATGCCAAACGATATTGTGTGCCATCTGGCCCCACCACTCCTCCAGCCTCGTTGATTTGCTGAATAGCCAATAAAGCCCCTCTTTCACCTTCTACTCCTCGTCCCTCTATCCAACCAATGTTCAAAGTCTGAACATCTTGTCGTGATGGCGGGGCTGCTTCACCATTGAATGTGAAAGCCATCATGATTCCAAATAAAAGCAATGTTAACAAAAGTACTTGCTTCATACGCTGCATAAATTCACCCTACTCTACGACTTGAAACGTGCTACCGAAGATCACCTCGCCATCTGTCTCATGGCGCAAGTTGAGAATTGTCCCATCTGGCAATTGCCGATACACAATAACGGCCCAAAAATAATTTCCAACAGGCATTTCAGGTGGAATTGCTAATTCATGATAATCATGAACGAGCTCATTTTTCACCCATTGCGAAGTCGGATACATTCCGCTCACGGGATGCTGTATATCATTTTGCCAAATTTGTGTCCAATCCTCTCGATAAACACGCACAGAAATCGAATAATCCACATCAAGATCATCAAGTGCCCACCAAGACAAAACTAATGGTTGATAGCTTCCTTGTTCATAGGTAGCTTCATCTACCCAATAGCCCGCCAACATCAATTGAGGTATCCCTTCCGGTGTACTCAAGGATTTACCAAGTCGTATCACACGAGGTGGCAATTCATCTAAACTATTGATGATAGTTGGCTGATCTTGCAGGCAAATCAAAGCATCATAGGCAGTAGGATGATAGATGCGCTCACTCAATTCATTCACTCTGACATGGTGTGAGATACACAAGGGGCGACCTGTTGCCTCATAAATTGGCAAATAACGCTCTACAGGATATTTAATTGTAATATCAGGGCGTATCCCTTCAACTTTTTGGTAATACCATAGAATCGTCGCAGGTTCCCATTCAGTCAGTAATACAGCATTGGGTGGCAAATCATCCATACCGCTTGCCAAGCGCTCCCCCATATCACCTGTTTTAATAGTTGTGCGCCAAATTCCTAGCGGGTAACCATAGTCTGCATCACGAGCACGAATTGGATAAGCATAATTCCATTGTAAGGCGATAACTAGTGCTCCCACTATACCTACAGCCGACGATAAAATTAACTTTTGACGTGCAAAAGAAAAAGTTAAACGTTGCTCAGCCCAATTCCATAAAATGTTTAGGCCATGTGCATAAGCATAAACCAGCAAAATAAAAGACGGCAAAAAGTAAGTAAACGGACGATCATTATCGCGCCAATTGGCCGCTAAGCCCCCTTGCAACAAATAGGTAAAAATAACGAAAAAACCCGCCCCCAAATCTTGACGTGCAAGCTGAACAGCCCCTAAAGCACCAATCGCAACAACAATAATGGTGTAATCATGGAGCATTGTATTTGTATAATTTTCGAGTTGCTCCATTATACCCGGTACAACAAAGGCTTCTTTGGCTTCATGGCGATCCATCAGCCATTCTATCCACTGCCCAACAGTCTGAGGTTGCCACTCACTAGGTGCAAGGTTACGAGATTGGATCCAAGGCAAAAAAAGTGGGTAGGTAATAAGCGCTGGCAACAGCACAAGGCCAAGGCAAACAATTGTTCGCCGCTTGTTTTCCCAAATTGCCCAACGCTCATGATATAACACCAAGAAGCCTAAGCAAAAAGCAAAAAGTAGCATAGTCCGATGATGCAATAAACTAATGCCATATACAGCAGAAAGGACATATAGCAATCGATCAGCATATGGCTTCTCATGATCACGCGCCCACCACAACGCCAACCCAACAACCGCAGACACGAAGATCGTATTAAAAGCATATTTATCAGCCAAAACAGCCTGTCCCCAAAAAGTGGCACCAAGCCCGCATGTTAAGCCAGCCAAAATTGCGATGATCCAACGGTTATATAAACGATAGGTCATCCACAATAAAATAGCGCTTCCTAAAGCGCCTGATACAGCAGCTAAAAGATTCATGCGATAGGCCACCGTGCCCACCACTACTACTTTTGACCAAAGATGTCCTACAAAAATGTACAAGGGCAAACCTGTTGGGTGTGTAAGTGCAAGAATTGGGCCAGCGTACTGCAGTTCTCCTGCATCTCCACCTACTGTACCGGGCATCAAGGTACGAATATAGAGCCCCAAAAGCCCTATAAACAAGAGCAAAGCCCATAGCCAAGAATTGAAGAAGTATTTCTTCAAGATGTTTGTCATTCGTCAATAACCTGTCGGTTCGCATTCCTTCGTTTTTGCGGCAATATTATAGCATTAAGCAAAAGCATATTAACGGGTGATTGAATAATCAAGGAGTAAACGTCATGTTGCTGCGCCGATTTTGGTGGTTGCTGTCATTGATGCTCATTTTTTCGTGGCCACCGTCCAGAATATCCATCGCACAAACAAGCAACAACATTCGTATTTGGTGGCCAGAAGCATTATATGATGAACCATCACGCACCACAATCGATGCCTTATTTACAAACTATAATGCCGCAAGCAATACGCAAATTGAATCACGGATTTACCTTATGAACTTTCAAGGCATGAATGTCGTAAGTCAACTTCAGCTCGTCAATACAGTAGCACCAAGTGCCCTACCAGATATTGTGTTGATTCGTCGTGATGACATGAATACGATACTGCAACAAGCAAGCCTAACGAGTGCTAATGCAGACCCCACCGTCTATACACAACGGCCAGTAGAATTACAGCCCCTAACAGTGTGGGATACAATTAGCATTACCAACGAGCTGTCTGCACTTTCGCCAACGCTCGTGAGCATGGGTGAGATTAATGGCATACGTTATGGACTTCCTTATCTTATTGAAGTTCAGCATGTGCTCTATGAGCCCACAGCTTTCGATGAAGCCCCCCAAACCGCTCAGGACTTGCTCGCTGCAGGAGAACCGATCTTATTTACAGCAAGACCAAATACAGGACAAGCCGTAAATGATTTCCTCCTCACTTTATATGTCAGTGCAGGAGGAACATTTATCAATTCAGAAGGCATTCCAATATTAGACGAAGTACCTTTACGCCAAACGCTCATTTTTATTGAAGAAGCAACTGCCTCGCAAATCATTAGTGTCGATTTACTCAACTATCGGCAACCAGAAGAATATCTAGACCTACTTGTTGAAGGCGAAAGGAATTTTGCTTTTGTCAATTCTTCTCTGTATTTAACACACGAAGAACTCACCCGTTTTACTGTTGAAGCAGTGCCCACTTTGGATACAGAACCTTCAGTGCTCCTTGATGGTTGGGTTTGGGTACTACTGACCGATGACCCAGAGCGGCAAGCTGCGGCCTTTCAATTTGTGCGTTGGATGTATGAGACCGATCAAATGGTTGATGTAGCGCTCGCAGTTCATAGTATCCCAGTACAAGAACGCGCGTTAAATGCAATGGACGATCCATATTATGAAAGTATTCAGAATTTGATCGGTAATGCTATTTTGGTGCGAGGAAGGCGGAATCCAGCTGCCGTAGCACTTCAAAACGCTTTTGAAGCAGTGTTAAACGGCGCTTCATCAACTGAAGCTGCTACGACAGCGCTCAATAGCTTAAGTTCCTCAACTACCGATAGCTAATGCTGTACGGTGGTTGAAGTTGTGGCAACTTCCATCAGGCGCTGAATCCGCTGCACCATTTCAGCGGGATTAGGATGCAAGCCATCAATGAGCAATGCATTTTCGTATAATTGTTCAATAGTTGCATCGATCAAACTTTGATCAGCGCCTGTGGTGATCAAATTCGCCAAATTATGAATAATACGATGGCGCGGATTAAATTCTAAAATCTTACGCGGCACCTCATATTCACGATCCAGCAATTGATAGACCTTTTGCGTGTGTCGATCTAATGTGCCTTCAGGCGAGACAAGTCTTGCAGGGTTCGCTGTACCCACTAGAACCTTACTCACCCGCACTGAATGAACACGATCTCCCAATACTTTTTCAAAACGTTCTTTCAGCGCTGATAAAGCCTCACCTTCAATAGGAGGTTGTTCGGCTTCATCAACTTCTTCTGATAATGTCCCTATATCAGAAAGGTCAAGATTTTCATCATCCACATTCTGGAGGCGATGCCCGTTATATTCAAACAAAGAATTAATCAAGAAGCTATCCACTGTTTCTGTGAAAAACAAAACCTCAATACCACGCGCACGGAAAGGCTCTAGGTGTGGGCTATTCATCACCGTAGACTTATTATCGCCTAAAATATAATAAATAGCGTCTTGATTTTGCACCTCTTGCATTCGCTCAACGTACTCATCGAGAGAAATAAGTTTGTCAGGACTATGTGTGCTATAGAAGCGCAACAAGCTAGATAGGCGTTCTTTATTATCGGGATCAATTAAGATACCCTGCTTCAAGAAGGGACCAAATTCTTCCCAAAAAGCAGCATACCCTTCACTATCGCGCTTCGCAAAGTCTTTCAGTTCACGTAGTACCTTACCAGTAATAGCTTTCTTGAGGTTAACCATCACACGGTTAGCTTGAACTGTCTCGCGCGACACATTAAGGGGCAAATCCTCAGAATCAACGACCCCCTGCATAAAGCTCAGATATTCTGGTAATAGATCGGTGCAATAGTCTTGAATGAGAACTTTACGGGCATAGAGTTGCAAGCCCGGCTCCTTACGACGACTAAAAATTGCTGGCTCTCGTTTGGCGGGCACATACAGCAATGCATAATATTGTACAGGCGCATCGGTTGTTGTATGGATATAGAGACGTGGATTTTCAAAGTCAAAAGTCAAAGATTTATAAAATGTGTAGTACTCTTCTTCAGTTACTTCATTGGGGGAGCGTCGCCAAATTGCCTGCCGATCATTGATGGGTTCTTCCCCGTCACCTAAATAGATAGGAAAGGCAATATAATTTGAGTGTTTATGAATGATTGTTCGCAAGCGCCCTTCATCCAAAAACTCATCAGCATCTTCCTTTAGGTAAAGGATCACATCTGTACCGCGAGTTTCGCGATCGCCTTCAGTGACTTCATATGTTTCTGAACCATCGGAAATCCACTTCACAGGCTTCGCATCAGGTCGGTAAGAAAGCGTATGAACAACCACGCGATCTGCTACCATGAAAATACTATAAAAACCAACACCAAACTGACCGATGAATTCTACGGCATTTGTGGCATTTTTCGCTTGTTCAATAAACGATTTAATACCACTATGAGAGATTGTGCCAAGATTTTCAATCACTTCATCGTGGGTCATGCCAACGCCTGTATCGCGAATCGTCAGCGTTCTCGCCTCTTTATCAACCAAAATCCTAATGGCTAGTTCTGCCTCAGGATCGCGCACATCGCGTGTTGTCAGCATTTCAAATTGTAGGCGGTTCAACGCATCCGAGCTATTCGAGATCAGCTCACGTAAGAATATTTCACGATCTGTGTATAAGGAATGTACCAAAGTATGCAACAACTGCTTTATTTCAGCTTGAAAAGTATAGGTTTCACTCATAGGATGTTGTCCTTCCTGCCTAATAATAATAGTTTCGTTGGCTATTATGGCGCGATTATGCAAGAATCACGTTTGAAATTGCCAAAATCGAACGAACATCCATAACCCCAAAATTCCTAGTAACAACAACCCAACTCCTACAAACCACACCGGCATAGTCGTTTCAGTTTCTGAAGATTTTTGCATCATTAGTTGATATTGCTGAGCACGCATTAACCAGCCCACTTGATCACCTTCAAATAACCACAAACCGCTTTGGCTCCGATTACCAAAGGCATCAACTGCAACAATTGACCATGTAAACTGACGACTCTGTGCGTTAAGCAACGGCCAAAGCGTTTCTGCTGTTGTGCCGATCTTCTTTTGGTTGATCCATACTTCATATTGAACGGGTACACATCCGTCAGCAGAACTGCGCCAGTGTAAGGCATTCGATGTCATGTGATCTGGTTGCAGCAATATAGATGGTTGTGGCATAGGCATTTCGGGGTCAAAGCCATAAAGCGCTGAAAGGCCATCTAGCATTACATGAATCCCTTCCGAATCCCATGAAACTTCAGACACTATGCCCGTTTGATCACTAGCAACTAATGTCATGTTGTCTGCTTGATAAATTTGTAAACCACACCGCCCGCGTGCTAGAGCAAGCCATTTCCCCGATGGATCGGTAACAGCATCAAGCGTAGTAATTTCAACACGGCGAATTGTCTGCCCATTCGTACGATCAAACCAAAACAACCCATTTTCGCCACTACTCACTAATAAAATAGAAGGGTCAGCACTTGAGCTAATATTCAAAATAGAACTAGGTACTTGCCCGCGCAAAACTATTTCTTCTGTATTAGGCTCCACCTCCCACAGTTGGCCGTCAACTGTTCCCAACCATATATCTTGATCAACTTGAGCATAAACAGTGATACTAGAGGGCACTTTTGCAACAAGCGATATTGGTATCTCAAATGTTTCTGTTGATGAATTTTCCTCAACAACAAAGCGTCCTAACTCTGTGAACTCAATTTCATCTGTGCCGCGATGTTGAAGCGAAAAATGTATCAACTGTTGGCCATCACTTATAATCAAATCTTTGCCATGTATAGACACATGTTTTATAACACCTAGCCCTTCGGCCACAATACGATATTCGCGGAGACGACGAGGTCTGCGCATATCCAACAAAATAGCTCCGTGCTCACTACCAAGTAACACGAGCTCTTGTTCTGCTGCAATATCAGTAAGCTGATGAATAGTTTGATATGTGTTCTTCAACACAAATTGATCGCCGTTGAGTTGCCAAAAAGCAATTTCATTCTCATTAATCGTGTAGACCCCATTTGAGGAAAATTGCATTGTTAGAAGGTTTGGCACAAATTGTTCAATAGACCATTTTTGCACTTCGGGAGAATAGAGGCGCAATTGTTGGCCGTCCTGTATCAGCCATCCTGCAGAAACAACTTCAATGGCCTTGATGTTGGTATATGCTGGTAATGTATCGAGCAAAAAAGGGGAACGTATATTCTTCATATCGAAAACATGCAACCCTGCTCGGCCACTGGCGACAAGCAAAAGCTCACCGTCGCGTGCTAATTGATAAGGTTGTCCGGCTACATCGAGATCAGCATAAACAGAAACATCCGAAGGATTTTTAGGATCGTAACCAATGAACAACAAGCGCCCATCCCCTTGTAACACAGCCCAAGCCGCTGACATTGGTAAGACATCAACAACTGGCCCAGAAAATGGTAACGCACGAACAACTTGGCGCTTCTCTAGATCAAGGACTGCAATCCCCCCTTCTTGCAAGGTCACAAGCGCTAGCCCATCTGTAGTAAAGCGCACACGATGCGGGTTGGCCCAAAGTGGGATAGTTGTATCTAACACCAAGTTTGGTAAGCGACGAGCATTATAAATTTCAAGTTGGCGCGAACGCATATTAAATAGCCAACGGCCCGTAGGATCAATCGCCACATTCAAACTAGGGCTATTATTTTGGCTGTTATAATAATGCCAATCTTGATCGTAAACTTTGATCCCATCGTTTTCATCAGCAATAATTCGCCACTCGTTAACATCAAGAAGATGAAGAGGTTGATGAACGGGCGCATAAAACCCTATTTCTTGTGGCTGGGAAAGAGAGGACGTTGATAACGTAATAACATGATGCTCATCTAAAGCATAAAGATTGCTAGCATCCATCACGATCTTTTTTATACCTATCATAGAAGAAGGCATTTCGCTGGGAACATCTGTTATGAACTGTAACCCATTTATACGATCTGCTACTGCTAATTGTTCATCATTTAGCCATTGGACATCAAAAGCATCGCCCAATGTTAAGATTTTTAGCAAGTTTTGCCCTTCATAGATACGTATGCCCATTTCATGGCTAGCAACTGCCCAATAGTTGTTATGAACATCCAAAGTAGTTCCGCCACCTGCTATAAAATTACGGAGTTCCAGAGTATCGGCATCAAATCGATAAACTCCTTTTTCTGTTAAGGCCACTACTTGCGATGAATCTAGCTCAACTTCTATATCAACTACGGCACCGCTTATAGGTGTTTTGGCTACAATGGTATAAGCTCGTGTTCCATAAAGTGGCATTTTGAAGATAAATTGTCCTTGTGCACCATACAAAATACCCTCTTGCAGCGTGAAAACGCCTAAAGGACGCTGTGAAGCATCCATTAACCACAGACGACTGCGTTCATCATCTTGGGCGATGGTGGGGCTAATCTCAATCATTACAACAAGTAAAAATGTTAAAATAAGCCAATACCGAGACATTGTCTTGTCCATGTTGTATAGTTATTTTCAACATCTTCACGATACCCTTAAATCCAAATTTTTGCGACTATTGCAAATTGTGAAGAATATTCAACAATATAGACTGAACTACAAAAATTGTAAGGATGTAGGGAAATGGCTGTAACACATGGACAAATCGTTTTTCGTCATTGGAAAGATGGTGAAGGCTTAAGCGAGGTCACAAAAGAATTTCGTACATTAGAAGAGCTTTTTCAACTTTGCACTGATCCCGATGAACATTTGTTAGTTGATCGCGTTTATATTAAAGGCACAACAGAAAAAGGGGCAGCACGTCGATTAGCGCTCGTTTTTCAATCAGTGACTATTCTGAATGCGGGTGAAGAAAGTTTTGAATGAATCGGCTTAATATACGGCTATTGGTATCTTTTAGCCTCATTTTGGTTATTTCATTGCTATTGATGTGGCTAGCATTGCTACTTGTTCTACGTTCACAACCTCCAAACACTGAAGAAATATCATTAGCATTAGCTTCTATTGTCATCGATACTACACAGATTGCCACAGAGCGCGTCAACACTGCACGCCAAGAAAACACTGAGACAATGACCGCGCGCCAACTCTTACGACTTTCTGAGAGCGTGTTATATGAAACCTTGCTTGAACAAGCAGAAAACACCAATACTCGCCTAATGATTATTCGTGGCAATCAATGCATCTTGTGGGATAGCCAAGACAATAATGGAGATTATCCCTACTTGCTTGAAAATCCCATTACGGGTGATCTATTGTTAAGTACAAATCGCCGTTTATCGTCAAATATTATCACAGGCATTTTTATTGATAATAGCGGAGAAGAGTGGTTATACTCAGCCCTACCAGTACCTAATGTTGAAAACCTACTCGCCTCTCTTGCACCTGAGCGCATTCGCAATACAGGCAGAACTTGTGGCAGCCTGCTAGAAGAACAACCTACAATATCCTACATCGCTGCTCTAGAACCCTATCCCCAACAATCGATCCGTAATGTGATAGATACGTATCGTGACGATGGATTGTTTCTGGCACTTATTCAAGCCGTTATTGTGGGACTGTTTTTCGCCCTTGTGGCATCTTATGCCATAGTCCGCTGGGTTTCAAATCCTCTCAACGATCTCGCCAACGCTGCAAAAGCTATTGCTGCTGGACGTTATGAGGAACGAGCACGCCTTTATGGCCCTGAAGAGGTACAAATCGTTGCCGAAAGTTTTAACCAAATGGCCGTTCAAGTACAAGCCTCTCGGCAAGCACAACAAGATTTTTTCGCCAATGTTTCACACGATCTGCGAACACCACTCACGAGTATTCAAGGTTTTGCCCAAGCTATTGCTGAAGGGATTACAGATGGTGAAAGTGCACGTCGCTCAGCAGCAGTCATTCATTCAGAAGCCGAACGTATGAATCGTATGGTGAATGATTTATTGGAACTTGCAAAAATTCAAGCTGGGCGTATCTCAATGGCTAAACAACGTGTCGATATTACGCAATTACTTCAGTTTGTCGGTGAAAGTCTTTCGCTGAAAGCAAAACAAAAAGGCATAACCTTAAATATAGAGATTAACAAACTTCCCCACATTTATGGTGATGGAGACCGCTTAGCACAAGTTTTCACTAACCTCGTAGACAACGCACTCAAACATACAGAATCAGGCGGCATAATATGGTTGCGCGCTCAAGTAGATGCTGATGGTGTATTAGTACAAGTTGAAGATACGGGGGAAGGAATACCGCCAGAAGATTTGCCACGCATTTTCGAGCGCTTTTACCAAGTTGATAAAAGCCGAGCTAAATTACAAGGTACAGGATTGGGGCTTGCTATCTCTCAAGAGATCATCCTAGCTCATCAAGGCAAGATATGGGTTGAAAGCACTTATGGTGAAGGCACGTGTTTTTCAGTTTGGTTGCCTGTTGATAAAAAAACACGTGCCACTTATACCACAAATCGCCCATCTTCCTAATACCATGCGCGTCTCTTTTTCAATACGACACCTCCACGCGAAGGTTCGGCATAATGCCGATTTGGGCGTACACGACCACGTGGATCAATATGAATTTCACCATTTTGCCGCAAATGCGCAAACTCCTCTGGGGAAATTTCGGGGGCGGGCTCTCCGCCTAATCGTTCAAAATGTTGTCGTTCATCATTGTTAGGATCGTAAGGTGATCCTTTAATCATCTTCCTGCTCCTCTTCTTGTGCTGATGGTCGAACAGTATGCTCACTCTTTAGCAGTTCATCTAATGATAAAGCATTCTCTAAACTTTTTAATTGTGTTCTCGTGCCACACACAAGGCAATCAGGATTACGCGGAATATTCACCCATTCTACACCGAAAGGGGGAATATGATGTCCTTCAGCAATCTCCAACCATTGATTAGCAATAATCACCGTATTAGATGGTAACTCTCGATAAGCTGATGTCCCTTGCAAAAGAATATTAAGCGCCATGTTGGCTTGTGTGTTTGCTACTCTTACAACATCTAACCATAAAGCCGGCTCGGCTTTGAGTGTACCCTCTGGCCCAACTTGACCATAGTCTAAAGATTGATGATCACTCACATCGGAAAAAGAAATCTCTTCACGCAGGCTTTCTGCCCAACAAGCATAACATGGCCCCTGATTAGGAGAGATTATGACTACATCCCCACCTTCACCGCGTTCGTAAACACCACCATAGATTGCTGTCAGATATTGAGCTAGACAAAATTCGTTTATCACATACTTTGTTGGCTCGTTATCTACTCCTACAATAAGTAAATCTATGTTCAGCAAGGCTTTCAAATGTTCCTCTACTCTACCTTGATAAGCCAACACTTGTGCTGACGGGTTACGGTGTAGAATTAAGTCTTTTATTGCTGCCACTTTAGGCTGATCAATATATCGTTTATCAGCGACATGCCGTATTATATTTTGAACAGAAAGTTTGTCAGGATCAATCAAGACAAAGCGCGATACACCACACATGGCTAACGCTAACGCCACATATCCACCACCTGAGCCAAGACCGACAATGCCAACTTGTTTTTGTTGAAGCAAAGCAAGGTTTTCTGTACCTAATAACTGTTGTACTCGATCCCAACTCATGATGAATAATACTCCTGAATCTTTTTCACCCCATCAATTAAATACATTTGATGGTGCCAATCAATGAGCGTTTGTACAGGTGATGAGGCGTTATAACACATTGCAAAAAAATCTTCGTCACCACTTGGACGTATTAAAGGCGCAATGCGCCACTGTGGTTGCCGATGAGGATAGGCAGTGGGTGTAAGCACTATGATAATGTAATGCGCGCCTGTTGGGTGTAATATCCATCCAATATCCAACGGTGGATGAGCGCGCGTCCCCCATGGAGTAATATCCACTACGCTAATATTGTGATATTCTAACATCAACAATTCTTTATCATAGCGTGCTGTATTCTCAAGATACCACGCAATGGGAGGCAAACGTGGTACATTTGCATCATCGATAACTTCAACGGCTAATGCTTCAAAATGATTTGGTCTATCAGAGAATATTCCCCAAAAATCAATACGCAAGTTTTGTTCTTGATAATGTATTGATAGAGTGTTATATGAAGGCACTTGTTCTGCTTGGCTGGCAAAATTCACAATAGGGAGTAACAAATAATCAAGATGATTTTGGCGTAATAATCGCTGTGCTGTTTTCATATCACCTTGAGAAGGCCGTACTAGTCCCGGTTGTTTATGCCAATCACCAAGATATGCGAGTGGAAAATCCCATTGGGTAGATATGATATTTTTTTCAGAAAAAGCCTGCTTCCTGCGCCGATAGTATTGCCAATTTGCGTACCACCATTCAAAAACTGCATGTTGCCAAGTATCGCCCAATTCCACTTGGCCCCAATTGCGCACCGCTTCAGTAGAGGGGATAGTTTCAAGAATAACCCACTGCTTCAGTAGCTTTGTGGGCTGTTGCATCGCTAAACCTACCAATGCCTCGCCCGTTTCAAGATGCGGATATTGCAATGCATGAACCGCTATTTTTTCTAAAATACGCGGTGTAATTTTGACGAGCGGCGACGCTATAGATGGTTTGAAAAATGGTGACGTGTAAGCAATCGAACGTTCAGACATTAACGCTTCCAAGAAAACCATCGGTGTTTGGACTTGGCAATGCTACCCTCTACACCGGGCCAAATTCCCGTTGCTCGCCACGTATAATAGGCATACAGCCACTCAATTGCCCACCCTGCAACTGTGACTGCGGTTGATGTGGAGGGATTCCAACCATATTGGCTGCCGTCTTTAGGATTAAATAGACATAATTGCCCATCTTCAAACTGATGTTTATTGCTATAAATCTTTGGGGCAACAACATACGCTTCCGGTGGATGATTAGGGTAATATTTGGGGTAGATGATTTTTAACGTATGGTGCCGATAGCGCATCTGGCTTAAATTTAGCTCTATCGTACCAATCCAATATAAACGTTCTGGTGGTTCCCACTCTAAGCGGAAAGTATCACCAAATGTACGGCCCATATACTCAACTTCTAGTTGTAAGCGTGGCGATATGCTTGCGCGTGTCCCCCACCAGTATTTTTCACTCATTTGAAGCTCCAGCAATATTATAGTTTTGCTCCGCTATTTTGTTGAGCTAATACTTCCTCTAGAGAGATAGGCATTGGCTCTTGAGAAACTTGTGTAAGTGGTACTTCACCATCTGCACTTGCATTAGTAGTTTTTTCTGTCGCATAAACCATAAACTGGTGTGAGGCGACCAAGCCACCATCCACCCAAACATTCAGCAACCATTGCCCACTTGAACCCAGCTTAGCATTCCCTTTTAATGGCAGACGATAATTGGGCACAATTGCATTTTCACCAAATCGGAGAAAGTGCTCAGTTTCATATACATACTGTAGTTGCCCTTGATGGTCAATCATCTCAAAACGTAATAAAATCGGAGAAGGTTCACCTTTTTTATCACAGCCTAAAATCACATAAGGGCGTAGAGCATGGCCTGCTGTTGAAACGCTTTTCACACGCCGAACATATAAACCATTACGTTGATATTCATCAAGCAACAAGCCAATATCTAACAGCGAATAAGCAATGCTAAAATCAGGGTGATGCATTGCTTGATTCTGTGCAATCTGAGCAGCTTGGCTCATGTTTTTAGGCATGGCAAGGCGCTCTCGACGTTGGCGATGATGAGCTGCTGAACGTAACAGACTCATCAGCACAGCTCCTCCCATTAAGAATGCCACTAATACAGCAAGCGCTGATGCATCAGCAAGCGCAAAACCTATCATTGTGGCAATCATCAAAAACGCCCAAATTTGATTACCTCGTAAGCTCATCTGTTGCACTTTATGATCAATAAACATCAATCTACAACCTGTACTTTTATAAACATTATACGAAAACCACAATTCATAGTTGCACAAAAACCCTAAAAAATGGGTAATAATTATGACTGCGAAACGAGACATCACAACGAGACATTAAGGAAAAATACGAATGAGTTTTCGGGTTATTGTGGCAACCACACTGTCTGATTCAGGGTTAACACTGTTGCGTGGAGAGATCGGTGGTCTTGCCCAAGTGGTTCAACCTGAGCATTTACATACACACCCAGATTTAGCCAATGCCGAAGCCCTGATCATCCGCGACGAAACAGAAATCAATGCCGAATTACTAGCTAAAATGCCTAAACTGCGCGTCATTGGACGTGCTGGGGCCGGTATTGCTGGCATTGATATTGAAGAAGCCACACGTCGCGGCATTATTGTTATGAACACACCGGGCATCAATGCAATCAGCGTCGCTGAGTATACCTTCGCGCTAATCCTCGCGCTAGCACGCTATGTTATCGACGCGCATAACCAGCTCGAAAAACAGCAATGGCAACGCGATAATTTTATAGGTATTGAACTCAACAGAAAAACCTTGGGCATCATTGGCTTAGGGCGCGTAGGTCGAGAAGTTGCACGCCGCGCTAATTGTTTTGGAATGCGTGTTTTAGCCTATGATCCTTATGTGGATGAGGAACAACTTAGCAACGTAAACGTTAAACTTGTAGGAATGCCCGAACTAGTGACCAGTAGTGATATTATAAGCGTTCATGCTGCCTATACTCCCGAAACAGAACATCTATTAAATGTCGGGATGCTTTCCATGTGCAAACCTAACGCGCTTCTTATTAACACAGCACATGGACGTATTATAGATGAACAAGCACTTCTCACCTATCTTGACAATGGACGTTTAGCTGGTGCAGCACTTGATGTATTCGCACACGAACCGATTGACATGAATCATCCTTTGCTCCAACATCCAAGAGTTATACATACCCCCCATATAGGTGATAGCACCCGTGAAGCACAGCACGATCTGGGATTGATGATCGTACAGCAAGTGTTAGATGCACTTTCAGGGCACGACTATCGCAATGTAGTTAATATGCCGATTGTTGAAGGTAATGCATTCACTGCAATTTTGCCTTATATGCAGCTCGCCGAGAGTATCGGTAAGCTACAACATCACCTTGCAGGTGGGCCAATTCAGCGCGTTATTGTTGAGTTTAAGGGCGAAGAATTTCAACGCTTGCTTAAACCAATGACAGTTGCTCTATTACGTGGCTTATTAATGCCTGTATTGGGAGCAGAAAGCGTAAATTATATTAATGCTCCTATTCTCGCACACGAACGCGGCATTTTTGTTACGCAGGCAAAAGGAATCGGCAGTGCTCACTATACCAATCTACTCACCAGCAAAGTTCAATGGGCTGGTGGCGAAATACTAGTATCAGGTGCGCTTTTCAATCACACCGATCCTCACATCGTACAAATCGATCAGTATCGCACAGATATTGTGCCAAGTGGAACACTACTCATCATGGGTAGTTATGACATTCCGGGCGTTATCGGACGCATCGGAACAATTTTAGCCGAAAATAATATCAATATTGCGGATTGGCGAACAGGTCGTGCAGAACCCGGCGGACATACGTTATCCGTCGTTACACTTGACCAACCATTAACAGATGAAGTCCTAGAAAAAATTCGACAACAGGAATATATACGACACGCAAAACAAATCGCACTCTAACGTTTTCTTGACACAGAACACAAGTTCGCCTTATAATCAAACATAATAAACGAACATCTGTGCGATGTCTATTAAAGATAGGAATATTTTTTATGAAGTCTAGGAAACGACGTACAGGCTCAAAATTATCTGAGCGGCAAAAGAAGATATTACAGTTTATAGAAAAAACATATCTTGAAACCGGATTCCCCCCGACTATTCGTGAAATTGGCGAAGCAGTAAATATCGGCTCAACTTCTGTCGTGAACTATAACCTCAACAAACTCGAACAAGCCGGTTACATCAAACGCGAACGTAATGTCTCACGAGGCTTAAGGCTGATTCGTACTTATAAAGATCAACCTTTTAACCCTCTAAATGTTCAACTTCAAGAAGATGACACCAATACTGTTAAAGTACCATTAGTCGGGCATATTGTTGCGAGTGAGCCTCTCGAATTGCCAGAAGGCAACGATCTTGCTTACCCAGATGAAGAAGATTTACTTCCGCTGCCAACAAGTTTATTGGGTAAATATAGCGGACGAAAGCCTGTCTTCGCCCTACGGGTCAATGGGGATTCAATGATCGACGCTTTAGTTGGGGATCAAGACATTGTGATTCTAGAACAACAAGAAACAGCCCAGAATGGTGATATGGTTGCTGTTTGGCTTGTAGGAGAAAACAAGACAACGCTAAAGTATTTCTATAAAGAAGGTGAGCGCGTGCGTCTACAACCTGCCAACGCAACGATGCAACCTATTTACGTAGATGCTCGGCAGGTGCGTATTCAAGGGCGCGTGTTAGCTGTCATTAGGCAGATATAAACAATCATCAAGCTACTGTCCACCATTGACAACGGCGAGTACAGCAATAATTGCCGCGCTCATCACAAAAGGGACATAAACCCAATCACGCAAGGGGTTCGTGTCTTGCATATAAACTGCATCAGGGATCATGCGCGCTATGAGCGTGTTTTCTTCAGGAGCTCTGAAATATGAAAGTATTTCATAGCTTTTGTCCCGATTATATGAACCAATTACAAATTTAGGACTAATAAGCCACGCCAATAGAAAACCCACCGATAACCCACCAATGTGTGCAGCATTATCAATATAGGTGTTGGGCGCAAAACCATAAGCAATATTGAGTGCGCCTAAAACAACAAGATTACGCACTCTAATACGTGCTATTGGGCCTAAGACATCGATATGTAAATAGTAGTACACTGCTACCGCGCTAAAAATAGCAAAGATCGCGCCTGACGCTCCCAATGAGATATTGTCTAGCCAAAGCAAGCTAGCAATACTGCCTGATATGCCGCCTAAAAAATAGATGATGATGAAACGTATATGCCCAAACGTTCGCTCTACTTCACGTCCAAATAAATACAACGCAAGTCCATTAAATAACAAGTGCGTTAGGTCAGCATGTAAAAACATTGCTGTTATTAGACGATAATATTCGCCATCATAAATAGCTTGATTGACCTTTGCCCAGCGCAACACAAACAAGTTTTGTTCAAAAGGGTTAAGCGACTGTTGATAGAAAAAAACGGCTGTAATGATGGCTAAGATTACATATGTTATCCACGGTTGAACGGTTGGATAGTAAGCAGGTATGCGACGGGGTGGTGTTGGTGATGTTGAGATAGGTATTTGATCATTCATCGAAACTTCCTTGCTGGAAACCGCCCGACTTTAGCGAGTGGTAATTAACAGTTCTATTATGTGCCTAGTATAGAGGTATTTCAAGTTAATGAATCATAAAAATAGCACTACTTCTAATCAAAGAAGCAGTGCTATGAAGCAGTTAGCTGCTCATTTAGGCACAAGCAGTCGGGTCAACAGAATAGCCAAGCGCATCTACAATGCTCGATAAAACAGGAATATCATCCCAAGCGCAAGATTGATCAATGATGATAATGGCTATCACACTTGTGACGATGCAAAGCACAAGAAACACACCACAACCCAAAAACAACCAACGCGCTATTCCGCCACCTTCAACATAATATTCATCATCTTCATAATAATCTTGGCCGGCAACAGGTGGCGGGCCATATTCCCCACCAACGGGAGCTTGACCTTGTTGCCCATAATAGTCAATGGGCGCACCCTGTGGCATACCCGCTAGTTGTGTGGGGTAAGGTTGTTGAGCAGGCGCACCATACTGCCCTTGCGGTTGAGGAGGCACCATACTTAGTGATTCATACACTAGCTCAACAGTTTCACCTAAGCCTATCACATCTCCTACACTGAGTGGACGACTACCTGTAACTCGTTGACGATTCACAAAAGTACCATTCGTTGAGCCAAGGTCTTCAATAACATATCCCCCAGCACTGCGTCGCAAACGGCAATGATGACGACTGACTTCAACATCCGGGACTACAATATCAGTGCCTGATTCACGCCCAATCGTCACAACATCACGATTCAGTTCAAATACAACGCCGGGTTGTGGTCCGCGTCGCACAACAAGTCGATAACCACCACCTTGCATACCGATACTCTCCTATCTTTATTCGTTCGTGCCCGTTGAAGGTGTTTCAAAACTGATCACAATACCGCAGATTTGACCATTTTTGATATTGAACGTAATTTCATCCGCTTGGCCTTCAGGTGGGGTTAAGTCACAAGTAACATCATTGCCATTTGCACGACAATCAACATTCACTCCAGTTAAGGCCCCACACAATCCTGTAGAAGTATTGGGATTATCTAAAAAGGCTGCTTCATCTTCACATACAAAAGATTTTGCTTCTTGCACATTGCAATTATTTTGGAGGGCATCTACAAAATTCTCAACATTATCTACGCTGCTGCCCGGAAGAGGCACGGCATTTACAGCATCCGAGATACCGCGCACATCATCCAATGGACTATCAATTACCACAATCGCTACAATCCAAGAAACAAGCGCCAATACCACAAAAATACTGCATCCAATCAAAACACCGCACCCGCGATTGCCACGCGCTTGATCATCGTAGTTATAATAAGGGGCAGGCTGAGCAAAAGCAGGTTGTGGCTGTGAACCAAATCCTACTGGTGGTGGCGCATAATAAGGGTCTTGTGGTGGTGGTGGTGCAGCATAACCACCTTGCGGAGCAGATGCTGAAGGCGCATAAGCCGATGGTGCCGGTGCGGGTGCAGCACCGCCGCCCACGCTAGTCTCATAAGCTAGCGTTACAGTTTCACCAAGTCCAATTAAATCTCCCGGATTTAGAGGCTGTGCACCAGTCAAGCGCCGCCCATTGACAAATGTACCATTGGTAGAGCCTAAATCTTCAATGGTATAGCCACTTGGGCCGCGTGTTAAGCGGCAATGATGACGACTGACTTCGGGATCATTGACCGTAATCTCATTGTTTACGTCGCGCCCTATCGTCATCATATCCCGATTGAGTTCATATACTTGATTCGGTTGGGGGCCACGTCGCACAACTAAGCGAAACCCACCGCCATAATTCATCATTCACGCCGTCTCCTTAAATCGAGCACAAGCACTTAAGGGGCCAAAAAAACCTACTTATCAATGCTTCATAAAAGTATAATGCAAAGCGAGTATACTACGATGCGGTATTTTCCGACAAGCGACAGCCCAAATTAAAGATGATCAAATGAACAAATTTCAAAGTCCACCAAAAGCACTTACTATAGCAGGGTCAGATTCTAGTGGCAGTGCAGGCATTCAAGCAGATTTAAAAACCTTCACTGCACGAGGGGTATTTGGCACAAGTGTCACAACTATTATAACCGCCCAAAATACAACAGGTGTAAAAAAAGCATACACGCTTCCATTGGATATAATTCATGCACAAATACACACAGTACTAGAAGATATTGAAGTTGATGTTATTAAAACTGGGCTTCTAGGAAAAGTTGATGTTGTACTTAAAGTTGCCGAATTGTTGCCCGCTGTGCCGCTTGTGGTTGATCCTGTATTAGTCAATGGGCAAGGACAACTTATCGTTAGTCAAGATACTATCTTATCTTATCAACAACACCTCTTCCCTAAGGCCACCATCATCACCCCTAACATAGATGAAACAAAGCTACTTACTAATCTTCCCCAACTAGTTTCAACAGAAGATTTTGAAAAGGCAGCACGCATTCTTCATGCGCTGGGGCCCAAATTTGTCCTTATTAAAGGAGGGCAATCACCCGATAAGCATATAGTATTCGATGTGTTGTATGATGGAAAACAACTAGCCTTTTTGGAGAACCCAAGACTTCCTGTAGAAAACCCACATGGTATTGGGTGTACGTTTGCCTCAGCAATAGCCGCAGAAATAGCAAAGGGCAATTCAGTTCCAAAAGCCGTACAAATTGCCCTTCAGTATGTACAACGCGCTTTAGCAGGGGCACTCCACTGGACAATTGGGCAAGGGCGATTGCCATTAAATCATTTTGCAGGATTAGAGATCATCTAGTCGCCCTTTATCCAACGCAATTTGAAATGCTCGCCCGATCATTAAAATCTCTTGCACCCATAGAATAAGGGCTTCTTGGCTTTCGTCATTCAGTTCCAGCGTTGACAATAAAACTTCTGGCATATCAGTGAGTACTTCTGTGCTCAAACAAGCAATGGCTTGTAATACAGAATCACGAGAAGGGGGCGGTTCATCATTCATGAGTTCGGTATACCATGCTTCGATCATTGGGTGTATCTGTTCACACGCTGATCCCTCTGCCAACTCTCGATTGGCTAAATCTTCAAATTCTTCAAGCCAATCTGGACGCATATTTTCATCATCCATGTTAAAAAAACTCTCCGTGTTAACTCGTTGGCAAACGCTCGACAACGCGCAATTTGGCGCTGCGAGCACGTTGATTATCCTTGATTTCAGTCTCAGATGCTACTATGGGTTTTCGATTAATCAAACGTACCGTTGCTACATGTCCACAAGTGCAGAGCGGTTGCTTAGGTGGGCACAAGCAATCTGTTGCCGCTTGTTTAAAGGCTTGTTTTACAAGGCGATCTTCTAAGCTATGAAAAGTTAATACAGCCAAACGTCCACCTGTGCGTAAACATGCTATTGCCATAGGAATCACCGCTTCAACTGCCTTCAATTCATCATTTACGGCGATTCGTAATGCTTGAAAAGTACGTGTGGCTGGATGAATTTTTTCTCGGCTATGCGGCAGTTTTTCAATCAGTGTGGCTAATTGGCGTGTGGTATAAATCGGGCGAGCTTCTACAATTGCCCTCGCAATACGCCGACTTTGCTTCTCTTCACCAAAACGATAAAGAATATCCGCCAAAGCATCCGCTGGTAATTCATTTACTAGATCAGCAGCAGTAGGGCCATCACTGCTTGGATCAAATCGCATATCCAAAGGCCCATCCAATCGAAATGCAAAGCCACGTTCTGCTCGATCAAATTGCATTGAAGAAGCACCTAAATCAAGCAAGATACCATCAGCCAAGCCATCAATATCGTATGAATGCAACACTTTTTGCATACTAATATAGCTATCATGAATAATCGTTACATCAAAGCCTTCAAGTCGGCTTTTTGCCAATGCAATAGCCTCTGGGTCGCGGTCAAAAGCAATAATCCGCGCTTGTGGTGCAACGGAGAGAATAGCGGCAGTATGCCCTCCTGCCCCCAACGTGCCATCAATATAAAGGTGATGGTCTTTAGGGCGCAGCGCATCCAAAATTTCTGCCACCATAATAGGTTGATGTGGGATGTTTTCAGTCATGTTAGCACTAACATATTAAAAAACAGATGCCCTG
Source organism: Chloroflexota bacterium (assembly GCA_003697365.1). Lineage (GTDB taxonomy): Bacteria > Chloroflexota > Anaerolineae > Aggregatilineales > J027 > J027. Next base: position 24,762 of record RFGP01000011.1, read on the forward strand.
TATTATATAGCATCTGTCATCAGTTCTTAAGATTAATCAACTAGTTGCCTATTCAGGCACAATTTGGTAAATGCCACCACGATAGTCAAGAATGTAAATCTCGCCACTCAAGTCTTGAGCAAAAGCGCTAATCTGCATATCTGTATCAAATAAAAGCGCTGTCTCCCAACGCCCTTCTTCATTGCGCTTTAGCCACCAAACTGTCCCCTGACAATAATCCCCATAGAGGTAATAGCCGTCAAGATCGGGCATCGTCTCACCACGATATACATACCCCCCTGTCACAGAACACCCCTTACTATGATCATATTCTGCAACAGGCATCGTTGCCCCACCAATCAGATCGCCACGATAAGGATGAGAAGCCTCATAGACATTCCAACCAAAGTTAAGACCGCCCGCTGTGCCAGCTTCCACAAAGTTAATTTCTTCGTATTTGTTTTGCCCCACATCAGCGATATACAAATCATTAGTTTCAATGTCAAAACTAAAGCGCCACGGGTTACGCAAACCATAAGCCCACACTTCAGGTGCGCCATCTACACCATCAACAAAAGGATTATCTTCTGGAATGGTATAGGGTTCACGAGAAACAGGATCAATCCGAAGAATCGAACCCAGCAATGTACGTGGATTTTGCCCATTATTGAGAGGGTCGCCAGCTGAACCACCATCACCAAGTCCTATATACAAATAACCATCCGGCCCAAAAGCCAACTGACCACCATTATGATTATCATAAGGTTGAGCAACAGTTAGCAAAACATATTCGCTATCAGGATCAGCAACATTGGGATCGTCATCAGAAACTTGGTAACGTGCAATAATGGTTGCGCTATCCTTCTGCCGCGTGTAATTCAAGTAAAAATAGCCATTTTCAGTGAAGTCAGGATGCAACGCCATTCCAAGCAAACCACGCTCATCGTAATTGTTAAGCACAGTAACTCGATCCATAATATTCAAAAACGGGGTTGATAGCACTTCGCCATCTTGAAAAATATGAATTACGCCACGTTGTTCAACGACAAAGAAACGTCCCGTATCATCAGGAGCTTGAATGAATTCGATAGGACGTTGAAATCCTGTCACAACAGCTTCTAAAGTATAATCGTTGGTGGGTTGCGCCAACACAGACCGCTCTACTGTAAGCGCCAAACCAAGTAATAATCCAATTACCAGTACTATTCTACGCAACATTTTGTGTCCTTACTGTTATACAAACACATCAAACTTCAAGCCTCATTTTAACAAAATTAAGTGCTACCATAAGTACGTTTGCCCAACACTCTTGATACACTTATACTCTACTTATATTTATGCGGGTGTTCTCAACAATAAAAGATGAGGTATTATAATGAGCCAACAACGTTTGAATGCTGATGAACTAATCGCTGAGTTTCGCGAACTACTAACGCCAGAAGTTGCATATCGTATTGAGCGTTTGCTGCATACTTATGTCGCTAATCCTGTTACAGGGATATTTACACAAGTAGAGATTATTAAGCGCACAGCTGAACGTCGACCTGAAAACTTATCTGCAGAACTTGATAATCTACAACATCAAGTGCGACGCGCATCAGATAACATCGTGACAGTTGTACGAGCATTAGCTGCTGCTTTTCCTAAAGAAGATTAGTGCTCAAAAAGCATTTTTTTCAGCAAGTCGTAGAGATCTCTAGGTGTTTGTTTCAATACGTCAAAAGTGCGCACTTTTGTTCCCATCGGATAAGTTAACCGTATGCGGCCTGATGTGAGGTTATTCGCCAATTCATCAGCAAAGCGCAAACTGCCTTTAATCGTAATAATGGGGGTGCCTTGTTCGGCATGACGTTTTGCTTCTTCTTCCACAATAGAGCCACCATTTACGACAAGCGCTACACGTGGAACAGGTCGTGCTGTGGCAAGCCCCACCAATAGGTCGGATTCTGCTCCAAAAGACTCACTTTCAACTAGTACAAAATGAGAGTGTCCATCATTTAACGGAAAGCGCCCTTGTTCAGGTTGTGGGCCATTAGGATAGCTTACTTTTCCGGTTACAGAAACACCTAAAAGCGGAAAAGTTCCTTTGATAGCACGCCGCGCCTGCCCAATAAGGTGCATTCCCCCTACATCTGTGCCGCCATCTGCGATCAAGATATTATGATCTTGTGCAAAACGCGCTAGGCCTTCTGTAAAGGCAAGTTGCAAACGATCTAAGTCAACCTCAATCATCTCAGCAGCACCACTGTGCAAAAAAATAGCTGCCCGATAGCTGAGGAGATTCAATTGTTGAAGAACCGTCATTGGTTTAATAGTTGGCGAAACTTTCAGTACCACTGCTTGGGATTCATCGTTAAAATGAATAACTTCAGCAGAATTCATCATAAAAATATCTTTCATCCTAGCTCGTTATTATGATATTGATTCTATTCAATTTACTTTTTCCGACAAGAACGCAAGGAGTGAAAAACACGAATGGCTAAAATTACTGCCCGCACGCCCAAAGGAATGCGCGATCATCTACCCGCTGATATGATTAAGCGAAACTATGTGATTAACACCATTAAAAGCGTATTCGAGAGTTTTGGCTTTGAGCCCATTGATACCCCTGTTTTAGAGTTAAAACAAACGTTACTTAACAGTGAATTAGGATCAGAAGCCGAGAAACTAATCTATTATGCTCAGCACGCTGGTGGGAAAGAAGAGCTAGCATTACGTTATGATTTGACTGTGCCGCTTAGTCGCTTTTTCGCTGAACATGAGCACCAACTTAAGCTCCCTTTTCGGCGTTATCACATTGCGCCAGTTTGGCGGGGCGAGCGCCCTCAAAAAGGCCGCTATCGCGAATTCTACCAATGCGATGCGGATATTGTCGGTATTAAAGAAATCACAGCTGATGCTGAAGTAATGAGCATCGTCTATACGGCACTACGGCGCTTGGGCTTCACAGATTTTTCCATTAAAGTCAATAACCGTAAATTGATCACAGGAATAGGCATTTATGCGGGAGTGCCTCAAGAAAAGCTACCAGACCTCTATCGCCTGATCGATAAAACAGACAAAATAGGGCTCAATGGCGTTTTAGATGCTATGCGTGAAGAAGGCTTCCAAGAAGAGACTATTCATCGCCTTGCTGATCTCTTAAGTCTAAAAGGACAAGGAACACTCCAACAACGTTTAGCAGCCTTAGAAGACGTACGCCAAATTTTAGGCGACATCGCCATTGCCCAAGAAGGAATTGAAGAGTTAGAAGCCCTTCTTCAAACCGCAGATGTACTCGGAATTGATAGTGACCATACAGAACTGGATTTCACGATGGTACGCGGGTTGGGATACTATACTGGCCCTATTTTTGAGACAGTCATCACCAAGCCCGACAACTTGGGAAGTGTGCAAGGTGGTGGGCGATATGATGAGCTGATTGGCCGCTTCCGTCGACAAAGCCTTCCTACAACAGGCATTAGCTTGGGCATTGAACGCATTATCGACTTAATGGAGATGCTCAACCTTTACCCTGAAAGCGTCCATACTACTGTGGTACAAGTATTAGTCACAGCTTTTGATGATACCTTGCAAAATGAATCTCTACGCGCTGCGATGGAGCTACGTCATGCTGGTATTCGCACAGAGGCGTATTTAGAACCACGCAAAAGTCTAGGCAAACAAATCGGATATGCTGACAGTAAAGGCATTCCTGTTGTGGTAATTTTAGGTCCCGATGAGGTTGCACAAAATCTTGTACAATTAAAACGCTTAAGCGATAGTCATGAAATGATCGTACCACGTTCAGAGCTCGTCAAAGCTGTAGAACAATTATTGAATAATGAGGCATGAGCAAACGATTCTACGTTGACTTGCCCTCAGTAGAATGCTATACTCGGCCAACAAAGTCGTACATTCAAATTTGAGACAGATGAAAGGAACCTAGCCATAGCTGAGGAATATCGGGTTAATGAACAAATTCGGGCGAAAAAAGTACGCCTTATCACAGATGACAATGATAATCGAGGCATTGTCTCGTTGGCGTATGCCCTAGAGTTAGCAGCAGAGCGAAACTTAGACTTGGTCGAAGTTGCGCCCGGAGCTGACCCACCTGTCGTGCGTATCATGGACTATGGAAAGTTCATGTATCAGAAGCAAAAGCGCGAGCGTGTCGCCCGCAGCCAACAAAAACAAGTAGAAGTCAAAGAAATTCGCTTACGTCCAAAAACCGATGATCACCATCTTAGCTTCAAAATCCGAGATGCTCGACGCTGGCTGGAAGATGGCATGAAGGTGAAAGTGCGAGTACGTTTTCGGGGACGTGAAATCCAATACCCTGATATTGCTCGCGAAATGCTAGATAAGATATGGGCAGAGTTGCAAGATGTTGCAGAGCTAGAAAAACCCCCTAGCATGGAAGGCTCAACGATGCTCATGATCTTAAGTCCTTTATCGGAGTCTAATAAAAAGAAATAGCGCCAAAGTTGCCGTTGTTTTGGCAACGAATGATGTATAACATTCAAAAGTGGCCGCATAACTTATAATGCGGCATTCGTTTGTCTATAAAAATTAGGCATTGATTGAAGGAGTTTAGAAACCGTGCCGCGCAAACCACGTAAAGGCAAATTCAAATTGAAGACGCACAAGGCCACCGCAAAACGTTTTAAAGTAACGGGGAGCGGCAAGGTCATGCGTACTAAGGGCGGTAAAAGTCACTTGCGCCGTCGTAAGTCTGCACGGGTCAAGCGGAAGTTTGACCGTATGCTAGAGTTAAGCAATAGCTCTGAAGTAAAACGGGTTAAGAAGCTAGCACCCTACTTGGGGCGCTATAAAGCAAACCCACCCGGTTGATAGAATAAAGGAGTATAGAGGTTAAATGGCTCGTGTAAAAGGTGGCACCCGCACACGTCGTCGCCACAAAAAAGTATTGAAACTCACCAAAGGGCATCGTGATACTAAGCACAAGCTCTATCGCCGTGCTCATGAATCAATGCTCAAAGCGCTAACTTATGCTTATCGTGATCGCCGCCGCCGTAAGCGTGATTTTCGTCGCTTATGGATCACGCGAATCAATGCTGCAGCTCGGCAACACGATATGACCTATAGCACATTGATTCATCAACTGCACAAAAACAACATTGAACTTGATCGCAAAATTCTGGCAGATATTGCTGTGCGCGATCCTGAAACCTTTGCCAAAATCGTGCAAGTAGCAGCACAATAAGCTGTTGCACAAAACAGGCTAAATATCATAGTAAAGGTGGAGCAGCGTCCACCTTTTTAGTTTTAGATTCTGCGGGAAATTTAAGATGTTAGAAATCATCACATCTCCACAAAATAGCCGTGTAAAGCAAGTACGTCTTTTGCTGTCTTCATCCAAGCGTAGACGCAACGAGCAAAAAATAGTTTTAGAAGGAACACGCCTTGTTCAGGATGCTATCGAAGCAGGTGCTACACCTGATTATGTTTTAATACGTGAAGACATAGACTCTGAGCAATGGGAAGTTATCTCATATCAATTGAAAGCCCAACAAGTGCCGATATTGTCCGTAGAGCAAACACTTTTCAATACTTTAAGTGATACGCAAAACCCACAGGGGCTATTAGCGGTGTTTCCCACCCCTGAACTTCCCATACCTACAAATCCTACACTATTCCTTATCGTTGATCATGTCAGTGATCCGGGTAATTTGGGGACAATATTAAGGAGCGCCGTTGCTGCAGGCGTAGACGCTATTTTGCTTCTCAGCGGAACAGTTGATCCTTATAACCCTAAAGTTGTGCGGGCTGCAATGGGGGCGCATTTTCGCATTCCAATTTTACGCACCAATTGGGAATATATCAAAACATTAGGTGTGCAAATCGTGGGTGCTGATGCACAAGGCGAACAGAACATCTTCTCAATAGATTGGACAAAATCCACAGCCCTCATTATTGGCGGAGAAACCTATGGGCTTTCTGAGCAAGCACGCGAAATTGCTGACACAGTGACGAATATACCTATGCTAGGTGGAGAATCGCTCAATGCAGCAATGGCAGCAACGGTGATCCTTTTTGAAATTATGCGCCAACGTTTTTTTGCGTAGCTTCTCATTCAAAGGCGAGCTGATCACCAATCGAGACTCGTTCAAGAAGATCAACATTAGCTTCAATAAAATATTGAGCTGGTTTTTGGGGTACATAGGATAATCGCCAAGGCTTTGCCAATTTAGCATCAACCACAACTAACTGACTATCTAACCAAATAACTGCTATGGGGAAAAAACAAAAGAGCATATGAATGCTTGTGTTTACAATGCTCATGCCCTTTCTCACAAAAATTAAGCCTTCATCAGATGGTAGACTAGGACGAAACATAAGCCCTTTGAAGCGACACCATGAACTGGCACACCATCTGCCACGCGGCAAAATCTCTTGATTAGTTGTCAGGTTAATTACTCGTCGAAATTGAGCCATGATATTTGTTGGAGGGTGCTCAGCTTAAGCGGCACCCTCACATTCCCCTGTGTTAGCGCGGAATAATCAGCTGTTATCCAACAAAAATCACATTGGGATTTACAAGGCCATTTGCTCGTGCGATAACATCCCACGTCAAATTATAACGCAACCCAATACGGAAAATATTTTCTCCCGGTTGAACAACATGGATGATATAGTTTCCTGTTGATGGTGGCATAGGTTGCCCCACAATCGGCGTAGCAGGAGCGGGCGTACTACTTGGTACAGTTGTCGTTGGCGGAATACGGATTTCTTGCCCCACTTGGATATAGGCAGGATTCAAAATATTGTTATAACGTGCCAATGTTTCAACGGTGAGGTTATAGCGCAAGGCAATACGGAAAAGATTATCACCGGGCTGAACAACTACTACTTGCTCACCAGTTGTGACTTGGGTATCTGGGCCACCACCAGCACCACCTTCTACATCAACGCTGCCACCTTGTCCTTCAGGAACAGGCTCTCCAGCACCTTCAGGAACAGGCACTAATAAAGTCTGATTGATGAAAATAAGGCCATTCTCATTTAAGCCGTTATATTCAATGATAGCTTCAGGATCGCTAGCAAAACGTTGAGCAATAGAGCCAATAGTATCACCGGGTTGTACGACATAAACGACTTGATTCGGTAATTCAGCAGAGAATGGGCCACGAGCAACTGCTGTGGGTTCGCTACCATCATCAACTTGTGGAGCAGGCGTGGTCGCCGGGGGAGGTGTGGTCGCAGTCACATCACTTGGTGCAGGAGTTGTTGCAACCGATGTTGCAGTCTCCTCAGTTTGCACTGGTTCTGATGTTGTTGTCACCTCAGGCGTTTCTGTGACCACCGTCGCTGTTGATTCTGGCGCAGGGCCTTCACCGGGCACAAGCGTTAAAGAAGCGTCATCAACAAACACCTGATGCAACCCCGCTGCTCCTTCTACTGTACTGCGCACAAAAACCGTTATTGTTGTGCCTGCTGCAGTCGTAGAAACCGTGAGTTCACGATATTCGTCATAATATTCAACGGGCTCTGACCAAATAATCGTATTGCTATCGCCATCAGTTCCGCCATTTGGATCGATCCCAACGCTCACTTCAAGGCCTTGAGGATCGATAGATTGATTAATGTCTTCAAATGAAAGCGACGAATACGGATACACCCATACGCTAAATGTTACAGTACCTGTCTGTGGCAATGTCACCTGCTGATAAATGCCGCCTGTATGGGTTGCAAAAAAAGTATCATACTGCTGGGCAGCATCTCCGCTTCGGACGCGCGTCGGTGGTGCTGGTTGATAATCAGGACGCAAATTCGTTGAACCATCGGAGTTTGGCGGTGGAGGCAAGTGCCAAGGTTGCCAACCTTCAGCCACCCGCAAGGTATTATCGCCACCAATAGCGATAAACTCGCCCTCAAAGCCCGGATTGGTTAGTAAGTTTTCACTATCTTGCGCAAAAGTCGGTGTATGAGTGGGAACAAGAATGCCCCCTATTATCAAACAAATTAGTACAAAAATAGTCAAAAAACGATTCATAATGCTCTTATAGACCCCCTTAGAGTAGTCCGTTCTCACGTAAAACACGTTCAACACTATCAATAAGTTCTTGTGGCCCAAACGGCTTCGTCACATAATCATTGACGCGGGCAATATGCAAGCCCAACAATTTATCAATGCTCTGTGCCTTAGCTGTTAGGATAATAACTGGTATATCACTGGTTTCGGTATTGTTTTTAATTTCTTGATAAACTTCCCAGCCATCAACATCAGGCATCATGAGATCAAGTAAGATCAAATCGGGCTGAATCTCTTTGATCAGCTCGATCCCTTCTCGCCCTCCATTTGCGCCGTGTACTTCAAGCGTAACACCATCGCTCCGTTTACGCGACAAAATCATTTTTACTAGCTCGATCATTTCAGCTTCGTCTTCTACGCAGACGATGCGAATGAGCTTTTGTTTTTCTGACATATTTACTCCATATATGCAGCATACATTTACGCTATGTTTTTGATGCTGATGTGAAACAGTTTACCATAGCAGTCTATTTTGCAAAAACGATTGGTAAGAAAAATTTATAGAACAACATTGCTAATATCAGAAACCAGCCAAGGCCGCCCAATACCAAAGCAAAGAAAAACGTGGTAGGTCGATAAGAAAATTCAACAGTTGATGCACCATCAGGCACACATACCCCCCGAAAAGTTGTGTTCACGCGCAAAAGTTGTGCCTCTTGCCCATTCACCCTCACCATCCAATCAGGATCATATTGATCTCCTAAGACCAATATACCTGCTCCATCAGCTTCAACTTCAACGACCACTTGGTTAGGTTGATAATCCACGATAGTTGCTGTGCCACCGCGCCCTGAAGGCGTGCAATTTGGCATTTTGTCTAACAAGATGACATCGCCACGATCCACTTCACCTTGCAAAATTCGCTGAATGGCTGCTTGGTCATTTTCTTCAATTTCATAGCGTTGGGTAATGTAGGCTCGTGCTAGTGTTGTAGGATTTTCATAAAAAAAGTACTGACTCTCTGGCAAGATTTGATTGAAATATTGTGCACTTCCAAAGCCATAATTTTCGAGTGGTTGCCCTGCCACAACATACCGCACCCCAAATAATCGATTTGTTGCACTTGCCGCATCTTGAATATATATTCCTGTGGCATCCATCAAAGTAAACCAACCATTAGGCGCAATTGGATCATAGCCTTGTGAACTATAATGACCAGTCCAGCTAGAACCATTGATAATGCCAATCGGTGTGCCAATTTGAGCAATACGTCCATAAGATGTTGTTGGGATATTCGTGGCATCTTGCCAAACCTCAGAAAGTTGTACATCTTCAGCTATCAACAAAGGTTGAGAGTAGAACAACACGTTTAAGAATGCAATCAAACCAATCAAGCCCAACACAAATTGTGCCTTGCTATAACGCCAAGCCCATAATGCAATCAATGCAAGGAACAGAAAACAAGTAGCCCATGCCAGCTGTTCTGCTAAAAAGTCGGCTTGCTGAGGCTTTTCAGCAAGAGCATCACCAAATATTGCAAAAGCTATTGCTGCCCCACTACAAATAATCAGCAAAGGCAAGCCCAAACGACGTGAAACAAGCATCACAAAGTGAGTTGTTTTTTCTTGAGGATATTGTAACGCTGTCATACCAAGCGCCAGAATCATGCCAAAGCCAATACTAGTAAAGATTAGAAAACGACCCGGAGCACGAAAACCTCGCGCAGGTGGCACAAGATAATATTGCAAGGCATAAAGTCCACCATATGCACCAAGTGCCATCACAACACCAAAGAAAATCAAAGCTAAGGCAAACCGTTTTTGAGGCCATGCTCCACCCAAAAATAAAAAGAGAAAAGGCAACCACCCAACATATCCTGTCATTTCTTCATAAAATGGTTCTCCCCAATACCCCACATCGGCATTTGGTACACCAAAAGTGTTGGGCACAACCAATGCCACCAGCTGACGGAGAGGGACAGCATGTTGATTGGCAAAATCCAGAGTTCTCTCAGCCTGACCGCGCACTGTTTGGTCTTGATAGTCCAAAGTTGGCAGCCACGAGCCAATACCGAGCAACAACCCTAAAACAACAACTAAAATAAATTGGCGAGTCACACGTAGCCTAGCTTGGTTGTTATCGCGCATGAAAAGGGCATGTAGCCAAAGCAGCCCTAAACCCACACCGCCCAAATAGGCAAATTGTGGGTGTCCAGCCAAAATAGCTAAGCCCAATGCTATTCCTCCCCAAATAGCGCTTTGCCATGTACCCTTTTGATATGCGTAGCAATACCCCGCCATCATCCATGGCAGCCAAGCCACTGTCAGCAAAACAGCATAATGGCCTGCATAGATTTTAGAGCCCACGAATCCGCCGAATGCTACCACAATGGCACCAACACACGCAGCAAATTTGCTTGCCCCCCACTGTTGATAAAAAATCGTCAAACCATAAGCCATCCACCAAACGTGTAAAGCAACAATGAATGCCACGCCGCTATAAATATCATTTCTGAAAATGAGTAATAGCCAATTGGGAGGATACAATAATCCATATTGCGGATTGCCAACAACGCTATAGCCTAAAAATTGGTGTGGATTCCAAAGCGGAATTTCACCTGTATATACACTGTTGACCACGAATTTTAATAGTGGATAATGTATCTGCTCAAAATCGCTGCCACCTAGATCATTATTTGTTAGCAAAACAGGCGCGAAAAAAAGCACTGTCAGCAAGGCAAGCCCAAGCGGCACAATTATACGCTGCAAAAAAGTTGTGTTTGATTTGGCTTCTGGCAATTCGTTATAATCCCTTACGCATAAACAGGGAGTAAGATGAATGAAAATTTTAATTACAGGTGCCTCTGGTCAATTAGGGCGTGTATTACTCGAACAGCTTTCAAATAATGACACATATGAAGTCTTTGGATGTGATAGAGACACCTACGACATCACAAATGTTGATAGCATGATGACCTTAATTACGCAACAATTCCAGCCCCAATTGGTCATTCATTGTGCAGCGCTCACAAAAGTTGACTATTGTGCAGAGAATCCAGATGAAGCGTTACGAATCAATGGCTATGGGACGCGCAATATAGCACTAGCTTGCCAAAAAATTGATGCAGCAATGCTATATGTTAGCAGCAACGAAGTCTTTGACGGCACAAACCCCAACGTTTACCTTGAATATGATAAGACACATGCCATTAATCCATATGGCTATAGCAAACTAGTGGGCGAACAAATTGTTCGCGATCTTGTGCGACGACATTACATTGTGCGGACATCATGGTTGTTTGGACATGGTGGCAGAAACTTCATTCATGCCATATTAAATCGTGCTAAAGATGGTCATCCTTTACGTGTGGTCATTAATGAAGTTGCTACGCCGACATACGTCAACGATTTAGCAACGGCTATCATACAACTTATCGCCACTGAACTTTATGGCGTTTATCATTTAGTAAATGAAGGACGCGCTTCTCGGTGGGATTTTGCCCGTTATGTCTTGGACATCACAGGCTTTCGTGAAACCCCGATTGAGCGCATCACATCCTACGAATATCAACGTGCATCTACACCACCCGAATATTCTGTGCTACGGAATTTTGCAGCAGCACAAGCGGGGATCGTCTTACGCCATTGGCAAGAAGCGGTCAAGGCTTTTTGTAAAATTGAGGGTTTGCTGAAGGAAGAATAGATTTAATGTTCAAAGCACCCATGATCAAAGGGCGAGTTTCGATTGTGATTCCGCATTGGAACGCTAAACCCTTACTACATACATGCTTAACTGCATTGCGCAACCAAACCTATTCTGACATCGAGATCATTGTTGCGGATAATGCTTCAACTGATGGTTCACAGGCTTATATTCGCGAGTATTTTCCGGAAGTCATCATCGAACAATTGCCCACCAATCGCGGATTTACAGGCGCGTGTAATGCTGGAATACGGGTCTCTAGTGGGGAATATATCGCTCTATTAAACAACGATACAGAAGTTGAACCAACTTGGGTAGCAGAGCTTGTTTCAGCATTTGAACGCCACCCAGAAGCTGGGTTCTTAGCTTCTAAGATGCTTTTGTTTGATCAACGCGATCATTTTCATACGGCAGGCGATTATTATCGAGTAGATGGTCGTCCCGGCAATCGTGGTGTGTGGCAAAAAGACATCGGTCAATACAATCAAGAGGAATATGTGTTTTCAGCGTGTGGAGGTTCCAGCATTTATCGACGCACCATGTTGGAACAAATAGGATTATTAGATGATGATTTTTTCTTTTCATGCGAAGATTTAGACCTTGCTTGGCGTGCACAATTTGCAGGGTATAAATGTCTTTACGTCCCCACTGCAATTGTGTACCATCAACTATCAGCAAGTGGCGGCGGTGTAACTGCTAGCTTTTATGATGGACGCAATAGTTTATTCTTGTTAATGAAAGATTATCCAACGGCTTTGTGGCGCAAGTATTGGCGCTATATTTTAAAGGCTCAGTGGCAAGAAACAAGCGCAGCCATAAAAGCATGGCGTGGCAAAGCGGCACGTGCCACATTGCGTGGAAAATTAAGCGCAATTCGCTATATGCCAAAAATGTTGGCTAAACGACGACAAGTTCAACGAAATTGGCAAGTAACACTTGATTATATTGAATCAATTTTAACGCCAATCGAGGCAGATTTATAATGAGCATATTATCCCTGATGCGAACCCCTATGAGGAGCATTGCGTGAGCCAGAAGCCTTCTCTTTCGATTGTGATTCCCGCCTACAATGAAGCGGATGAAGATCGTCTACCAAGCAGTCTAGAGCAAATTATCGCGTTCGTAGAACAACAAGACTTCCCTATTGAAGTCATTATTGTCAATAACAATAGCACTGACAATACACAACAGATTATTGAAAAAGCAGCATCACAACATAGCTTCATCGTACCAATGTTTGAGCAGATACAAGGTAAAGGCGCTGCAGTTAAAACGGGAATGCTAGCTGCTAAAAATGATTACGTTTTTATATGTGATGCAGATTTATCCATGCCTATTGAGCAAGTATTAAAATTTTTACCCCCAAACATCGAAGATTATGATGTCGCCATTGCCAGCCGTGAGGGTCCCGGTGCAAAACGCATCGGCGAACCTGAATTTAGACATATCATTGGGCGAGTGTTTAATTTAATTGTCCAAATTTTTGCGGTGCGGGGTCTTCCGGACACGCAGTGTGGTTTCAAAAGTTTTCGGCGTGAAATTGTACAAGAACTTGTGCCACTACAAACAAGCATGGGTTGGACTTTTGA